>JBMNVK010000075.1:0-11299 GCA_050946755.1 Aminivibrio sp.
ACATTCATCCCACGCTCTCTGCAGGGTTTTTGGGGCTTTTAGGCCCTTTTTCGAGCACTATATTACTGGAAATACCGGGTTATTTCCAGTATTGATAAGGATTTAGGAGTTGTTCAGGAAGCCCTAATTGATGGCTGTTTGAGAAATCCGGTCTGTCAATAGGGTGCGTTTCCCGTAAAGCGTTGTGGTCAGTGGAGTTATGTGTGGGTTTTTTAATTGATGGTTATTTGATAGAGAAGCGCCGGAGACTTCTTTCACCAATAATGCAACGTCGGGGAGATTGGTTTCTCTTTCCCCTTCCCCGCAAACCAAATAGACCGACT
This sequence comes from Aminivibrio sp., assembly GCA_050946755.1. Classification (GTDB taxonomy): domain Bacteria; phylum Synergistota; class Synergistia; order Synergistales; family Aminobacteriaceae; genus Aminivibrio. The sequence continues at coordinate 324 of JBMNVK010000075.1, forward strand.
ACGAATTCCAAACCTTAATTAAAGCGAAGCTATTCTGTCGTTTTGCTCGGCGAAAGTAAGCAGTCTCACCATGTTTTCGATTTTTTTCTACTTTCGCAGCGTACAGTAAAATGCCCCTTGACAGGTTAGACTGCATGGTCTAACCTGTCGGTCTGTAAGGACATATAGATTGAGGAGGCATATTGTGCAAGCCCGCAATAGAAGGTTGGATGACGATAAGAGAACTGCCCTTATTGAGGCTGCCATGGAGGAAATAGCCGCTAACGGTATTGAAGGGGCATCCTATAACAGGATTATTGAGCGGTCGGGCCTGAGCAAGGGAGCCGTTTACTACTACTTCGAGAATAAGGAGAGCCTTTACAGTACTGTCCTGGAAGAGGTGGAGCAGAAGTTTATTTTCTCCGTGGGCAGGTTCAAAATGCCCCAGACGGTGGAGGAGTTCTGGCCTTTCTGCAGGATGTACTACGAAAAGGCGGTTCGCTTCGGGTTTGAAAACATGGATATGGTTAAGGTGGTCAGAAGCCTTCTTGAGCCCGTGGCGGAGGGAAAGAAAAACGGCGAGATCTACAGGAATTTCAGAAAGATAGACCGGTGGACGTCCCGCCTGCTCAGAAGAGGCCAGAAGCTCGGCGCGGTTCGAAGGGATGCTCCCGAGGATCTGCTTAAGCAGGTGCTCCACGCCGCAGGTCACGCCATTGATTCATGGTTTTTCGAGAGGCTGCAGAAGGAACCTGAAAACGCTGCCATCGATTCATTTTTAAACTTTGCACTTGATATGTTTGAAAGAATTTTGTCGCCGGGAGGAACAGTATAGTTATGGCAAAGTCAATTTTTTCAAGGCTCAGCGTAGTATTGTGGATTCTTCTCGTACTGGCGGGAGGCGTTTTTATGGCGGTTAGGGTTAATGCCAAGCTGCAGGAGGCCTCCGCCAACACTGCCGCCATGGAACAGGCGGAAGAAGTCCCCATCCCGGTGGATGTTTTTAGGCTCGCCAGACAGGACTGGGAGGTGTGGCGCAGCTACTACGGTCAGGCCAAGGCCGGCAAGAGCCAGGCCGTTACCTCCTATGTGAAGGAGATAGTCAGGGAAGTACATGTACAGATAGGGGACAAAGTGAAGGCAGGCCAGGTGCTGCTGACCCTCTCCTCCCAGGATTTTCAGGCCTCTGCTGCGGCAAACAGGGCCAGCTACGACGACGCAGTGAGGGAGTACAGGAGGCTTTCCGAGCTCCATAAATCGGGAGGGGTTTCCCAGTCCCAGGTGGAGCAGGCCTACTCGAAGATGAAGAGCGAAGAGGCAAAGCTTCAGTCGTCCAAATCCAGCCTCGCCCGCACCCAGATCAGGGCCAGCATCGACGGCATAGTTGCAAGCCGTTCCGTGGAGCCCGGAGAGGTGGTAAGTGACGGCATGACCCTTTTGACCATCATCGACCTCACGGACCTGGAGGCAGAGATCATGGTGTCCCGGAAGGATATTCTCAGCCTGAACAGGGACACGCCCGTAGTGGCAGAGAGCGACGGGAAGAAGACCGCCTGCTCCATAAAGAGGATCAGCCCCGAGGCGGCAAAGGGCTCGGGCCTTTACCCGGTGGTGGTCTGCCTGGACGGCCTGGACGTGCTTCCGGGGACCCACGTGGAGGCCCGCTTCATGGTGGAGAAAAAAACGGACCTGATTGTCATCCCCTCCGAGATTGTGCAGCGTAGAGGCGATAAGGCTTACGTCTACGTGGTGGAGGGGGACCGGGCGAAATTGCGGGAGATAACCCCGGGAGAAGGACAAAACGGCGCCCTGACCGTTGACGGCGGGCTTACAGAGGGGGATCTGGTGGTCCTCAGGGGCTTCAATCTGCTTTATGACAATGCCCTGGTCAGCATAGCGGAAGAGACCACAGTCAGTCTGGCCGGTAGGTAGCCATGGGGGGTCTTGTTCGTTTCTGCATAAAGCGCCCGGTATTTACCTGGGCGACAGTGTTTATCCTCCTTCTGCTGGGGGTGAGCAGCTACAATCAGCTTGCCGTAGCCCTCCTTCCCAAGATAGATATTCCCGTGGTGGTGGTGCGGACCAGGTACACCGGCGCCAGTCCCAACGAAATAGAGCAGCTGGTAACCAAGCCCGTGGAGGACTCCATAGCCGACCTTGAGGGGCTGGACAAGATAACCAGCTATTCGGCGGAGAGCAACTCCTTTGTTATCCTGGAGATGGAAGTGGACGTGGATGTGGACCAGGCCCTGGTGGATGTGTCCAACAAGGTGAAGTCCGCCAGGCACAAGATGCCCAGGGAGATAGACGAGCCCATCTTCATGAAGGTGGACGTGAACGCCCAGGCTTTTATGGTAATAGCCTTCAAGAGCTCCCTGCCTGAAAAGGAAGCCAAGAAGACAATTGAGGATAATTTCGTCCCCAGGCTCTCAAGGGTGGAGGGCGTGGGGCAGGTTAACGTAACCGGCGGCCGGGACAGGGAGATCCGCATTCTGCTTGACCCGGTGGCCCTCAGCGAATACAGCGTAAGCATCCAGACCCTGGCGGCGGTGGTGTCTGCCAACAATATCACCAACCCCTCGGGCTACATCACTCAGGAGAAGGATGAAACCTGGCTGCGCCTGATAGGGGAGTTCAACCGAGTGGAAGATCTGGAGAACATAATGATCCCCACCGCCTCTGGCAACCCGGTGCGAGTCAGAGATCTGGGCACGGTGGTGGACGGCGAGCAGGATGTGCGCTCCATCGCCAGGGTCAACGGAGACTCTGTGGTTCAGGTCAGAATAAGCTCCCGGCCCAACTCCGACGTAGTAAGGGCGGGGGAGCTTGTAAAGAGGGAACTGGACAGGATTCTAAAAACCATGCCGGGGTTTACGGCGGAGATCCCCTTCGACGACACCTTTTTTGTAGAGTCGTCGGTAAAGAACGTGCTCCGGGACATGGGCTTCGGCATTCTGCTCACCGTGGCGGTGCTGTACCTCTTCCTCAAGAGGTTTGCGGCCACCTTCATAGTGTCGGTGGCCATGCCCGTGGCCCTTTTTGCCACCTTCATGCCCCTGGCCATGCACGGCTACTCCCTCAACATCATGAGCTCCCTGGGGCTTGCCATCTCCATGGGAGTGCTGGTGAACAACTCCATCCTCATCATCGAAAATATCTACCGGTACCGGGATATGGGCTTTGCGCCGGCGGAGGCCGCCGAGAAGGGCACCATTGAGATATCTCTGTCCGTCATCGCCGGTACGGCCACCAACCTGGGCGTGTTCATCCCGGTGGCCATCATGAAGGGCATTGCGGGACAGTTTCTCGTCCAGTATGCCATGACCATTGTCTATGCGACATTTTTCTCGCTGTGGGTCTCCCTTACCCTCACCCCCTCCATGGCTGCCCGGATCAAGCCCGACCAGGGCATTCCCAGGCTGGGGCGAATTCTGTGCGGATGGTGGGACTGGGTCTATTCCGGCTTCGAGGAGATGTTTCTGTTCTTCCTCAGGGTCAGTCTGGCCCGGCCGGCAATCACCATCCTGGTATTTCTGGGGCTGACCTTCGGCGTCTTCAGGCTTGGCGGCCTTGTGGGGTCGGAGATGATGCCCCGTACCGACAGCGGCGTGATGTCTACTAATATCACCCTGCCCAGCAATACCCCCGTCTGGGTTACTGAGGCCCGGGCCAAGGAGATAGAAAACGAGATAAGGCGCACTCTGCCTTCCATTGAGTATATAGTCTCCACTGTGGGCGCCTCGGGGAGAAATCAGGGAACCCATAAGGCTGTCATAGAAACTTACTTCAAGAACGATCCTGACCGCCCCTCCACCATGGAAATGGCAGACATGCTCCGCCCCTTCATAAACTCCATGCCGGGGGTGGACGGCTCGGTAAGCGGCTTCCGCCAGAATATGGGCGGCAGCAAGCCCATTCAGCTCGTCGTTAAGGGGGAGGAGCTGGAGACTCTATACAGGATTGCTGAAAAGATACGGGACCGGATCAGGACCGTCCCCGGGATAGTGGACGCGGGCATAGATGTGGAGATGGGCAAACCGGAGCTTCAGGTTCTGCCTGTAAGGTGGAGGCTCTCCCAGTTCGGCATAGATATGACCACCCTCTCCCAGGTGATCTACGGCTACCTGGTGGGGATGGACGCGGGCAAATTCCGGCAGGACGGCTTTGAGTACGACATCAAGGCCAGGATAAGCCCCGACAAGGCCACCGATATATTTAAAGTGCAGGATCTGCCCATCATGACCGGCTATGGCCTCATGCCCCTGAAGGAGTTTGCGGAGGTGCAGTGGCGGGACGGCCCCACGGAGGTGGTCCGGAAGGACAGGCAGAAGGCCGTCACCGTGGAGGCGGACGCACGGTACATCAGCATCGGTGAGGCCACTGCGAACGCCCGGAGGGCTATCGCCGGCATGGAGCTGCCTGAGGGGTATGAAATTGATTACGGAGGAGATGCGGAGTTCATGGAGGAGTCCTTCAGCGAACTTGGCAGGGCGCTGATTATAGCGGTAGGACTCACCTTCATCATTATCGCCGCCATCCTTGAGTCGTGGTTCTTTGCCTTCGCCATCATACTGACAGTGCCCCTGTCCGCCCTCGGAGTCATCCCCTCCATGCTCATGTCGGGGACGGCGGTCTCCATGTTCGCCCTTATCGGCCTGATCATGCTTGTGGGGCTGGTGGTTAACAACGCCATAGTAGTTATTGACTATGCGGAAACCCTGAGGACTGAAGAAAAGCTGCACCCCTACAAGGCCATAGAGCAGGCTTGCGCCGTCAGGCTACGAATGCTCTTTATGGCCATCGCCGCGGCGGTAATCTCCATGGTTCCTCTGGCCCTGGGAACGGGGCAGGGCGGCGCCCTGCGGCAGCCCATAGCCTTTGTGGCCATCGGCGGCCTCATTGCGGGAGGAATCATTGCTCTCCTCGTGGTGCCGGCGGTCTACAAGGTCTACTGGAGTTTCAGAAACAGGCTGTCCGCCAGAAGGGAAAGAAAAAAGGCCGCCCTTCAGGCCGAGGCATAAGGATCTGGTCCTGGTAAAGGGGCCGGGAACATGCCCCTAGGCGAATAAAAATAAACGCCCCCTCGCGCGAGGGGGCGTTTTGCTGTCAGTCCACAAAGACGGTGAAATCCACCTCCGTCGCCCGTCCTCCGGAGAAAGTCACCCGCAGATCTGCATAGCCTGCATCGTCCTCCCATAGAAGGGCCTCTCCGTCCTTCATGTGAGGGGGGCCTGCCTCCAGAATTACGTCCCTCAGGGCTGCCCCCGGACGGATGGAGCTGCCCAGGGCATGGTCTTCCGTCGTTATTTTTGCACTTATAAGTCCGCCGTTGCCGGTATTGGTGGCAAAAAACGCGAGTTCCAGGCCCTGGTATGAAAGAGTGGACCAGGTCACCCTATCGGTGGGGTTATGTATCCCCTGCTCTTCCTTTTCGGTCATGGAATCAGGCTTGCCCAGCCTTTTTATCGCCTCTTCCGGGGAGGGGCCGAACCATTCCTCTGAGTCCTTCATAAATTCAGCGAAGTTTTCGTGCATAATCTCCGCTGCTCTTCCGTCCCAATTTTCGGGGTCGAGGAGGGATACAAACTGGCCGTAGACCCAGCCTTCCACCACGGGGCCCCTGGGCCAGAATTTTCTGCTTACCACCAGATACCAGGGGTAAGGGTCCGCTCCCTGTCTCTTTTGGATCGCCGTTCCGATCTCCCCGCCGGAGAATCGCCCTGTCGTCTCTGCTCCTGTCGAGGGGTCGGCCCGGATATTTACTGATTCCGCCGATATCCATATGCTTGAGGGCATATCGTCGGCCACGGCTGGGTGAGGCGCCAGCAGCGCAAAGAGCATTGTCGCGATTAGTACTGTTTTGATTCTGTTCAAGGATACTCGCTCCCTTCAAGCTTGGGTAAAATACTGACTCTGAGCAAAATAATATCAGAAATGAGAGGCAGCTGAAGCCTGCGCAATTCCGGGAATCCGGATATAATATAAACTGTTGCCGAGCTTGTTTATTATATAATGCCATCCCTACCGGGACAGCAGATATTTTCAGAAGGAGAGGACCATCATGAGGAATAGAAAAATTGGCGTACTGACGGCTATTTTTGTGCTTGCAGCGCTTCTTGCCTTCAGCGGGGCCGCTTTTGCGGAGGCGCCCTACACCCCGAAGTCCGGCGATCCGGTACGAAAAGGGGTTATGGACGGGCTGAGGGAATGGGTGAAGGACAATCTTGATCTTGAGGTTGTCTTTGTGGTGAACCATCTGCTTGTCGCGGACGGATGGGCCTGGACGGAGACGAGGCCTCAGTCTGAAGATGGAAAAAGCAAGTACGAGGATATAGTAGCCCTGCTGACCAAGACCAGAAAGGGCTGGCAGGTGGTGCACGTGCCTTCCCTTGAAGAGGGAGCTCCTCCCGTGGACGACGACTACTTTGAGGGGCTTTTGGAGGAGATGCCTGAAATTCCCAGGGGCATTTTCTCCTGGGGCGGCAAGACTGTGGGGAAGCCTCCCGCAACGTCTGCTAAAGCTCCTGCTGCCAAACCCGCCGGGGAGAAGCCCTACACCCCCAAGCCGGGCAACCCGGTCAGAAAGGCCGTTATGGACGGGCTGAGGGTGTGGGTGAAGGATAATTTTGATATTGAAGTAGTATTCGTGGTGGACCATCTGCTCGTGGCCGACGGGTGGGCCTGGAGTGACACCAGGCCCCAGTCTTCCGACGGCAAAAAGAAGTACGGGAGAGTCGCAGCCCTGCTGGAAAAGAAGGGGAGCGGCTGGCAGGTAGCCCATGCTCCCTCCTTGAAGAAGGGAGACCCTCCCGTGGACGACGGCTACTTTAAGAGGCTTATGGAGGAGCAGCCGGGCATTCCTGAGGGCATTTTTCCCTGGGGCGGCAAGAAAACTAAGTAAAGATCGCCTTCGGGATCATGCCGTGGATGCCTTTGTCTCCATCCACCACCTGGGTAACATGGAAGTCGACGGCGAGGCTGCACAGGGAGTAAGCCTCTTCCCTTGACAGTCCCTTTTCAGCCATCAGGAAGGCAATGCTCTCCCTGATGGCTATTTTCATGGCCTCGTCCAGGTCTTTGTGAAAGCCCATGGTTATCCAGTGAGTGGGGGATTCTGCCATAGGGTATGTAAGCTTCATGTCCTTGCGGACCACAAACTGAAGCTCTGTCTCCTCAAAATAGGTCTCGGCGGCGGCGATGCTTACCTCTCCGTCTCCCTGAGCGGCATGGGCGTCGGCAGCCATGAAGAGAGCGCCCGGTACGTTGACGGGGAGGTAGAGGGTAGTGCCCTCCACAAGCTCCTTGTTGTCCATGTTGCCGCCAAAGTAGCCCGGGACGGCAGGGGGTAGCACTTCACCTTCTCTTGGGGCTACGGCCATGGCTCCCAGGAAGGGCCGGACCGGAACGGTTACGCCGGGGACGAATTCAAAGGACTTTCTGTCCTCTGACAGATAGATCCCCTTGAGCCAGCCCTTTTCAAATCCCTCGGGCAGTCCTCCTATGCCCATGGGGTCGGGGTAGATGTGGGTGACGGCGTGCTTACCCGGTACTAGCCGCTTTACCCGTATTTCGAGCACGTCCCCCGGTTCAGCTCCGTTTACGTAGAAGGGGCCCGTAAAGGCGTAGGTTCCAAGGCCCTTTTCGATGAAGCCGCCCCGGACGGCGAACATCTCGTCGAAGGTCATCTCCGGGGACAGCTTGCCGCCCAGAAGCATAAGGGTGTTAAAAACAACCGTATCCCCGTCGTCTATGGTGAGAGCGGGGGGGATATCCGCCCTGAGCATCCCGTTGTAGCCCTGTTCTTCTGTGATGAAGAAGGAGTGGGTCCGGGCGTAAGCCCTCCTCGGAGCCAGAAAGAGCATTGCGATCGCGCAAAGTGCAAGCAGCGCAAAAACCATTAAAAAACACCTCCGGATTAAAATTCTTTCCTGAGAGAGTATAGCAGTATAAGGCCGATTCATCACGACAAAATGCGGCCGTTTTTTTTAGGCGGCAGGCAAGAGATGACCTATCTCTTTCATGAATGCAAAACATAGTATAAGATGAGACTGAAATATATCTTGCGAACTCTGCCCGGGAAGGGGGATTTACATGGACTTTCTGATGCAGTTCACAGGCCTGGATCTGTCCTGGTGGGCCTGGCTCATAGTTCTTACATCGGGGGCGGGGATAGGCATCGCCAAGACTGCTGTTCCCGGAAGCGGGATCCTGGTAGTGGCGCTGATGGCCATGGCTCTGCCCTCCCGGATGTCGGTGGGGGTCCTTCTTCCGCTGCTCATCTTCGGCGATATGTTCGCCCTGGGAAAATTCTGGCGCTATACGGACAGGAAGCTGCTGCTCTCCCTTATTCCCTTTGCCCTTCTGGGGCTGGGGACGGGTTTTTTCATCCTGCGGTACGTCAGCGATGAGAATTTGAAGCCCATAATAGGAGCAATTATTCTGTCCCTGCTGGCAGTCCGTCAGGTGTCGGAGTATTTCAAAAGAAAGGAAAGGACTGGGGACGGTGATCCTACGGAAAGGAGAAACCCCTTCCTTATGGTGCTTTTCGGATTTTTTTCCGGCCTTGGGACGGGCATGGCCAACTCCTCCGGTCCGATCCTCAGCCTGTATTTTCTTATTTTAAGGCTGCCCAAGCTGCCCTTCATGGCTACCACCACGTGGTTCTTTTTCATCATGAACATGCTGAAAGTGCCCCTGTTCATAAGCCTGGGGATTATCAGCCTGCAGAGCCTGAAGATCGGGCTTCTGGCCCTTCCCTCTGTTGCGGGGGGAGCCCTTCTGGGCTTTTGGATAGTGGCAAGAATCTCCCAGCACAGGTTTAACCAGGTCGTCCTTGCCCTTGCCTTCGTGGCGGCAGTTCGTCTTATTGTATGACCTCAGCCCCGGGAGGGGGAGGCAAAGAATTTTTCATAAGCCATAATAACGCCCGTGGTCACTAAGGTGAGGACAATGGCCAGGGCGTCTGCCTTTGCTATGTCCGCTGACAGCTCTGATACGTGGGTGTAGATTACCAGGGGGAGAATTTTAACCGCCGTCCCGGTGAGGGCGAAGGCTGTGCCGAAGGCCCCCATGCTCACCGCAAAGAGCAGGGAAGAGCCCGCCAGAATCGCAGGGGCCAGCATGGGAAAGATGACCTTCCGCAGAACAGCAGCAGGCCCTGCGCCCAGGGACACGGCCGCATCCACAAGGCTCCAGTTGGCGCTGCTCCAGGCGGCCGTCATGGTGAGGATCATCCTGGGGATGAGGAAGTAGAGGTAGGCCACCACCAGGCCCCTCCAGGTAAACAGAAAGGCGGAAAACTCCAGGGGGTTGATGCCGATGAGGTCCTTCAGAATCAGGGTTATGAACCCGCTTGCCCCCAGCAGGACTATGAAGGCAAACCCCACCACCAGCCCGCTCAGGGTCAGGGGCACTGCTGTGAGGGCAAGGAGAATGTTTTTGCCCCGGCCGCCGGACCGGTGGATAAAGTAGGAGAGGGGCAGGCCTATGGCCGTTCCCAGCACAGCGGTGCTGGCGGATAGAATTAGACTGGTGGTGAGGGACTCCCTGTAAAGCTTTCTCACGAAGAGGCTCAGGTAGTTGTCCAGGGAGAACCTCCCCTCAATGAAGAGGCTCTCCCAAAGGACAAGGGCAAGGGGCCAGAGCAGAAAAAGCCCAAGCACCGCCGCCAGGGGCAGCAGCAAAAGCCAGGTTCCGCTCCGGCGCTCCATTATTTAGTTCTCTCCCAGCACTTCGCTGCCCCAGAGATCGGCAGCCTCTTTCTGAACCTCCTGAGCCTTCACCCAGTCTACGTCTTTTGCCCGGTCGTAGTCTTCATTGGGCAGGAACTTGTCCGCTACGTCCTCGGGCATCTCAAAGCCCGGAAGGATTGGACGGACAAAGCCCTTGGCAAAGAGCCCCTGTCCCTCGGAGGACAGGATGTAGTTGAGCCACAGCTTTCCCGCATTGGGGTTGGGGCCGCCCTTTACCAGGCTCATGGCGTAGGGGGCCGTTATAGTCCCCTCCTCGGGAATAACGATATCGATGGCGTCTCCCAGGCCGGCGATATATCTTGCCCTGTAGGCGTTCATGTCGTAGGTTATCCAGATGGGGATCTCGCCCTTTACGAACTTGTCGAACTCAGTGGTCTTCTCGATCATCCTCACGTTGCCCGACTTCTGCAGATCGGCGAGGTAGCTGATTCCCTTGTCCAGATTGTCCAGGTCTCCTCCGTGGGCGTAGGTGGTGGCGATGACGATGGCGTATCCTATCCCCGCCGTACGGGGATCGAGGTAGACCACGGATTTGCTGTACTTGGGCGAGAGCAGCTCCTGCCAGCCTTTGGGGGTCTCCTTCACAAGGTTTTTGTTTATTACGAAGACCACTGTAGCCTTGTGGACGCAGAACCAGTTTCCGTCCGGCTCCTTCAGCTCGTCGGGGATAAGGTCGAAGTTGACCGGTCTGAAGGGCTCCGTAACTCCAAGCTCCCTTGCGGCATCTCCCGAGGGCATAAAGTAGTAGGCTGTGTCTCCCTGGGGGTTGTTCCGCTCCTTGTCCATGCGGACTACGGTGGCGCCGCTGCCAAGGTCGTTCCAGGTGATCTCTATGCCGTACCGCTTCTCGAATCCGTCGAAGAGGGCCTGCCAGTTGGCCCAGGTGGGGCCCGTGTCGTAGCTGTTGAGTCCCTTCTCCTTCTTAGCCGCCTCCCAGAGGGCGTTTTCACCCGGGTAGAGCTCCTCTGCTATGCAGACTCCTGCCATGAGCAGTACTGCGATCAGCGCCAGTGCTACTTTTCCAGCGAATCTTTTCAACGTACTCCCTCCTTTTTTTGATAGGGTTCCCGTCTATTTCACTATGGAGCCGCCGGAGTTTTTTTGTCCGCGGCCCCGCCATGCCTACTTGTCCGGCAGCAGCCTCCCGTCGTCGGGGGAAAACTGAAGCAGGACTTGCTCGTCAAGGGCGGGAGGATCGGTCTCCGTGTTCAGCAGGTCTATCAGCAGCTGCACCCCTTCTGACTC
>JBMNVK010000076.1:0-11133 GCA_050946755.1 Aminivibrio sp.
ATCCCTGATCGCCAGAATATTATCCTTCATAACGGCCCTGGTCTCCCTCTTTATGGTCCTCGCCCTCCCCTGGAGCCTGGCGGAGGGAGAAGGGGCGACGGCCCTGGCCGCAGCCATGACGGCGGGGCTGATCTTTTCGGCACTCCTCTTCGCGGCCGGCAGATTTCAGACCGACTACAGAAAGGCGGGGATCAGGGAGGGGCTGGTAGTGGTCTCCCTGGCCTGGATCTTTGCCTCCCTTATCGGGGCCCTGCCCTACTATATATACGGAATGACCTCCAGCTTTACCGACGCCTTCTTCGAGGCCATGTCCGGCTTTACCACCACGGGGGCCTCCATCCTTACCGACATAGAAGCCCATCCCAGAGGCCTGCTCTTCTGGCGGGGGCTCACCCACTGGATAGGCGGCATGGGAATCATCGTCCTTAGCCTGGCAGTGCTGCCCTTTATCGGCGTGGGGGGGATTCACCTGCTTAAGGCGGAAGTCCCCGGGTTCGGCCACGAAAAGATGACCCCCCGGCTGCATCAGATGGCCCTCAGGCTCTGGGCCATCTACCTGGGCCTCACCGCCCTGCTGGCGGTCCTCTACCTTGTGGGGGGCATGAGCCTCTTCGATGCCCTCACCCACTCCTTCAGCACCGTGGCCACCGGGGGCCTGTCCCCAAAAAACGGGAGCCTGGGCCACTTCAGCTCTCCCTTCATCGAGTGGACCACCACCCTCTTCATGTTTTTATCGGGGGTCAACTTCGCCCTTCACTACCGCTTTATCCTGAGGCGGCCCGGGGTCTACCGCCGGGACGAGGAGTTCAGGCTCTACTCCATGATAGTGATTTTCAGCTCCCTGGCCGTCGCGGGAGTCCTTTTCGGGAGGGGCTGCTATCCCTCCCTTGAGGAGGCCCTGAGGCGAGGGGCCTTTCATGTGGTCAGCATCATTACCTCCACCGGCTACTTCACGGCGGACTACCAGCTCTGGCCTGTCTTCATCCACATCCTCTTTATATTTCTGGTCTTCGTCGGCGCCTGTGCCGGATCCACCGGGGGAGGCCTTAAAACCCTGAGAGTGCTCGTTCTGGCGAGAATGGCAGGGAAAGGACCCGCCTCAAGCCTTCATCCCGGCGGCGTCTTTTTGGTCAAAATCAGGGGCAGGCCCGCGGGAGAGGACGCAACTTCCTCCGTGACCGCCTTTTTTATCCTCTATCTGACGGTCTTTGCAGCAGGGGCCCTGCTGATGGCGGCGCTGGGGCAGGACTTTGAGACCGCCGTGACGAGCGCTGCTGCGGCGCTGGGCAACACGGGGCCGGGATTTGGCACAGTGGGCCCTGCGTCCAACTATTTTCATATCCCCGCTGCGGGCAAATGGGTCCTCTCCCTGCTGATGCTCCTGGGACGGCTTGAGCTTTACGCCCTTATCCTCCTCTTTTATCCGGGGACGTGGCGGAAATAAATTTGCGGCCTTGACATAAAACCGAAATAAGGTACTATAATTCCGGTTTTATGAGGAGGTCCGGCCTATGAGCGGAATAATGGCCGTATCCGAGGCAGTATCCCTTGCGATGCACGGCATGGGGCTGCTGGCCTCGGGAGGGCGTATGAGCGCAAAAAAAATTGCTGAGACGGTCCACGTCTCTGAGGGACATCTGGCCAAAGTGCTGCAGAAGCTTACAAAGGAAGGGCTGGTGACCTCTGCCCGGGGCCCGGGGGGAGGATTCAAGCTTGCCCGGCCTGCGTCGGACATATCCCTTTATGATATCTACAGGGTTATTGAGGGAGTGCCCGATAAGGACCTGTGCCTGATCCGGCACGAAACATGCCCCTTTACGGAATGTATTTTCGGATCCCTTTTAGGTGATCTTACCCTCCAATTTCTGGATTACTTAAAAAATACAGCTCTGTCGGAGATAAAAAGAGGAGAGACTTAATGGCTAAAGTTGTGCGGCAGATGATCAGAATCGATGAGGATAAGTGTGATGGCTGCGGAATCTGCGCGGAGGCCTGCCACGAAGGGGCCATACGGATGATCGATGGAAAGGCCAGGCTGGTGAGCGATATCTATTGCGACGGCCTGGGCGACTGTATCGGCGAGTGCCCCCGGGATGCCATCTCCTTCGAGGTCAGGGAGGCGGACCCCTACGATGAAGAGGCGGTCAAAAAATATCTGGCGGAGAAAGAAGCAGCGTCCTCTCTTGCCTGCGGCTGCCCCGGGTCCATGGCAAGGGATCTTCTGAGCGAACTTGTCCCTGAGAAAGGCCGGCCCATGCCCCCTCAGCCCGAGGGAGGAAGATCCGGTCTGGCCAACTGGCCCGTTCAGATCAGGCTCGTCCCCGAAAACGCTCCCTATTTAAAAAAAGCTCACCTGCTGGTGGCGGCAGACTGCACTCCCTTCGCCTTCCCCGCCTTTCATGAGACCTTCCTGGCAGGGGACAGAAAGATCTGTCTGGTGGGCTGCCCCAAGCTGGACGACGCAGGGGCCTATGCCGAAAAACTCGCCCGCATTATCTCTTCCAACGAGATCGACCAGGTAACGGAGGTCCGTATGGAAGTTCCCTGCTGCGGAGGCCTTACCAGGCTGCTGGAGAAGGCCTGTGAAGATTCGGGGAGGGAGATGTCCCTGAAGATTTTTACAATTAGCGTCAACGGGGATATAATCGACAAAGAGACGGTACGGTTTAAAAGAGCAGGGTAATTTCTTGTCTGCGGCGCCAGGAGCGCCGATTTAATAGATTTATTTGTAGAAAATTTTAAGGAGGGGTTTCAGACAATGTATTGTTTTCAGTGTCAGGAGACAGCTAAGAACCAGGGCTGCACCATAGCGGGAGTGTGCGGTAAGAAGGAGCCCACGGCCAACCTTCAGGACCTTCTCATCTACGTCTGCAAGGGAATCTCCGTCTACGGCGACGCCCTTGCCAAAAAGGGCACAGTGGACCGGGAGGCGGGCAGGTTCCTCATCAGGGCCCTCTTCGTCACCATCACTAATGCCGCCTGGGATGACGATGCCATTATAGGATGGATTAAGGAAGGCCTCAAGGTCAGGGACGCCGTCGCCGCCAGGGCGGGCGCCATGGACGGCCCCCTTCCCGACTGTGCGGTCTGGAAGGCGGAGAGCAAAGAGGACATCACCGCCAAGGCCAACTCCGACGAAGTCCGCATCACCGCCCAGGAGAATGAGGACGTCCGCTCCCTCAGAGAGCTTCTCATCATAGGAACCAAGGGCGTGGCCGCCTATGCCGAGCACGCCGAGGTGCTGGGCTACGAGAAGGACGAGATCTACGCCTCCATGATGGAAGGCCTTGCCTCCACCACGAAGGACCTGTCCGTGGACGAGATGGTAGCCCTGGTGATGAAGACCGGCGAAAACGCCGTCACCACCATGGCCCTCCTGGACGAGGCCAACACCAAGACCTACGGCAACCCCGAGATCACCGAGGTGAACCTGGGCGTAAGGGGCAACCCCGGAATCCTCATCTCCGGCCACGACCTGAAGGACATGGAGGAGCTCCTCAGGCAGACGGAGGGAACCGGCGTGGACGTTTACACCCACGGCGAGATGCTCCCCGCAAACTACTACCCCGCCTTCAAAAAATATGATCATTTCGTGGGCAACTACGGCAGCTCCTGGTGGCACCAGAACGAGGAGTTCGAGTCCTTCAACGGTCCCGTTCTTCTTACCACCAACTGTCTTGTCCCCCTCAGGAAGAACAACACCTATCTTGACAGGCTCTTCACCACCGGCATTGTGAGCTACCCCGGCGCAAAGCATGTTGAGGACCGCAAGGCAGGCGGCGAGAAGGACTTCTCCCCTCTCATCGAGATGGCCAAAAAGTGCGCCGCCCCCACGGAGCTGGAGACAGGCAAACTCGTCGGCGGCTTCGCCCACGCCCAGGTCATGGCCCTGGCCGACAAGGTGGTGGAGGCAGTAAAATCCGGAGCCATCAAGAGATTCGTCGTCATGGCAGGATGCGACGGCAGATTCCCCTCAAGGGATTACTATTCGGAAGTGGCAAAAAATCTGCCCGGGGACACAGTAATCCTCACCGCCGGCTGCGCCAAGTACCGGTACAACAAGCTTGACCTCGGCGATATAGGAGGCATTCCCAGGGTTCTGGACGCAGGCCAGTGCAACGACTCCTACTCTCTGGCAGTGATAGCCCTGAAGCTCAAGGAGGCCTTTGGCCTTGACGACATCAACGAGCTTCCCATCTCCTACGACATAGCCTGGTACGAGCAGAAGGCCGTGGCCGTGCTTCTGGCCCTCCTCTTCCTCGGCGTAAAGGGAATCCGCCTTGGCCCCACCCTTCCCGCCTTCCTATCCCCCGCCGTGGCTGAGGTGCTGGTTAAGAACTTTGACATAAAGCCCATCGGAACCGTGGAGGAAGATATCGCCGCCATGATGGCAGGCAGGTAATAAAAGCCTCATTACGCAGAAGATAAAGAAAATGCTAATGCACCGGGAAAGCAGTCTTGCCCGGTGCATTAATTTGTGTTAAAACCTTTTGGATCAAAAAAACTATAAGGAGTGTTTGTCCGTGAATTTTTTGAGAAATACAACCATACGCTTCCGTCTTTTAGCGCTGACCGCCCTGCTCTGCCTTTTTACGGCCTCCGCCTCTTACCTTGGATATTCAAGCCTTGAGGAGGCAGAAGAGCATCTTGACATCCTCTTCCATAAAGGCCTTGAGCCCGTGGAGTGGATAAACGACGCAAGAGCCCAGCTTTTGGGCATAAAGGCGGATCTTTTGGATATCCTTCTGACCCCGGATGCGGCCAGAAAAAAGGAGTTCTTTAAAGATATCGAAAGGCGCAGGGTGCAAAACGACAGCAATTTTAAAAACCTAAGGGAGGCGGACCTTGATGAATTTGAGAGAAACCTCCTGGCCGAGGCAGAAAAGCATCTGGCCGATTTTCGAAGAGGCACGAATGAGGTCTTTGAGCTCTCCCTCAAAAATCAGAATGCCGGGGCCTACGATACCTTTTTGGACAAAGTGGAGGAGCCCCTTGAAAAAGAGAACAACGCCCTGGTGGAGCTGGCCCGGTATGCAGTAAATATGGCGGAAGAGCTGGATAAAGCAAGCCATGCGGCCAGCGACCGGGCCCAGGCAACCCTGGCTGTGATTGCCCTGATATCTGTGGCCCTGGGCGCTCTTCTTGGCGTGCTCATATCCGTATCGGTGGCAAGGAGCCTCGCCGGGCTGCGCCGCCAGGTAGAGCAGTTCGCCGGCGGAGATCTCGGCGTAAAGTTTGATGTGACGGGGAAAGATGAAGTAAGCTCCGTTGCCCGGTCTTTGGCCGCCATGGGGGTGAAGCTTAGCGATGCGGTAAGGTCCATCCGGGAGAGCTCCGAGAGGCTTGGAAACAGCGCCGAGGAGTTCTCGGCCCTGGCTGAGGAGACAAACGCCTCCGTGGAAGAGTCGAGGGCCGGGGTAGAGGACGTATCCGCCCAGATGGACAATCTTGCCGCTGCCAGCCAGGAGGTAAATGCCTCGGTGGAAGAGGTGGCCGGCGGCGCCCAATCCTCCGCCCACCGGAGCACCGAGATGGCGGGAGAGGTGGAAAGGGCCCGGGGTGACGGAGAAGAGGGAGTTGCCGCGGTGGAGAAGGTAACGGAAAGCATTGCCAAGGTGGCCGCAGACGCCGAGAGATCGGCAGGGGAGGTCAGAAATCTTGGCGACAGGGCCCGGGAGATCCAGGGCTTCGTCTCCCAGATAGGGGGCATCGCAGACCAGACCAACCTCCTGGCCCTGAACGCCGCCATCGAGGCAGCCCGCGCCGGGGAGGCGGGAAGAGGATTCGCCGTGGTGGCGGAGGAAGTGAGGAAGCTGGCCGAGGAGAGCAACGAGGCGGCCAAAAAGATCGCCGACCTTGCGGGGATAATAACAAGAGACCTTGATGCGGTGGTCAGCTCCTCTGAGGAGAACGCCAGGGAATCAGCCCAGTCAAGCGAGCTCGCCGGCGAGACCAAGCTGGCCATAGACAGAATGATGGACGGCCTGTCCGCCATCGCCTCCGCCATCCAGGACATGGCCGCCGTATCGGAAGAGCAGGCCGCCTCGAGCCAGGAGATTGCTGCAGCCATGCAGAACATCTCCTCCAGGGTGGGAGACGCGTCCTCCTCCTCGGAGACGGTCCGGGCCCAGATGACAGAAGTAGCCTCGGCGGCAGAGCAGGTAGCCAGAGGATCTGAAGAGCTGACAGGCCTGTCCGCGGATCTGCTGAACCTGGTGGGCTTCTTCAGGACGGAGGACGGGCCGGCGAAAGGCTTGGTTCCCTTAAACAGCAAAAAATAGCGGTTTCCCTTTGCCTGCAAGGCTTACGTCATAGCTGCGGCTTTTGCCGTCCCCCCGCAGCAAGTCTGCCCGGGACGGCAAATCCGGATAATCCCCGGGAGGCTTGCCTTTCCGGGGATTATTGCATAGAATACTGATTTAGTAGGAAATGAATCCCCAGGAGTAGAAAGAATACCCTGCATGGTATATCATTCTCCTGCTCATGCTCAGCAAACCAACTTTTTTCTCAGGAGGCATAAATAAAATGGCACAGTTTGTATTTTCCGTTCCGGATATGTCCTGCGGTCACTGTAAAATGAGGATCACAAAGGCGCTGGAAGAAAAAGGCTTCACCGGATTTGATATATCGGTTGAGGAAAAGACGGTTACCGTGGATGCCCCGGACGCCGGCGCAGTGAAGGCGGCAATTGAGGATGCAGGTTACGACGCGGATCTGAAGGCCTAGTCCAAAGAATTTCTTACCGGCCCCTCTCTTGCTTTCCAGGAGGGGCTTTCTTTTCCAGGGAGGTTTCCATGACAGATATAAAAAATGGCGACGAACAGTTCAAGACAAGTCTTACGGTTACGGGGATGACCTGCGCCACCTGCTCCCGCATGGTAGAGCGGTCCCTGTCGAAAGTGGACGGCGTGGTGTTTGCCGCCGTAAACCTGGCTACAGAGACTGCTTTTGTAGTCTCCGACAGGGAAATACCCAGGGAGATCCTGGAGGAGGCGGTCAAGAACACAGGCTACGGCATCACCGACGAGCGGCCTGAGGACCTGGAGAAGACGAGGTATCTCAGGATAAAGAAGAATCTGGCCCTCTCCTGGCTGGTCACTGCCCCCCTCATGGCACTCATGCTATTCCACATGGCAGGCCGTCACGTTCCCTACTACTTCCAGATGGAGTTTTTCGGAGGGCTCCTGGCCGTCTTCTGGGCGGGCCGGGACGCCATGAAGGGAGCCTGGATAGCCCTTACCCACTTCCACGCCAACATGGACGTACTGGTGGTGGCGGGCTCGGTGGCGGCATGGATTACCAGCGGCCTGGCCATGGCGGGGCTTCCCGTGGCCTCCTTCGGCGCGGTGGGCTCCATGATCATGGCCCTTCACATAACGGGGCGGTATATTGAGTCCCACCTCAGGGATAAGGCCACCAAAGAGATCAGGGGACTCCTCTCCATCCAGGCAAGAGAGGCCCGGGTAGTGGACGAAGAGGGCAAGGAGATCATGATCCCCATCGAGGCCGTAAAAGAAGGCATGATCGTCCTCGTCAAGCCGGGAGAGCGGATTCCCGCTGACGGTACGATGGACGGCGGAGCAACCTCTGTGGATGAATCCATGATCACGGGGGAATCCCTCCCTGTGGCAAAGGAGGTAGGAGACGACGTAACGGGCGGCTCCCTCAACCTAACCGGCGCCGTCAGGATCAAGGCCACCAGGGTTGGGGAGGACAGCTTTATCGCCCAGATGGCCTCCCTTATCCAGGAGGCCCAGGGGGCCAAGGTGCCCATCCAGGCCTTTGCCGACAGGGTTACGAACTACTTTGTGCCGGGAGTGGCCGCCTTAGCGATTATTGCCGCCCTCTTCTGGTTCTTTGGCGCAGACAGATACGGCGATTTCCTGGACAGGATGGGAGAGTGGATCCCCTGGGTGACCTCCGTAAGAGACCCCCTGTCGCTGGCCGTCTTCGCCGTTATCACCACCATAGTAATAGCCTGCCCCTGCGCCCTGGGCCTTGCCACGCCCATGGCCCTCATAACCGGCACGGGCGCCGCCAGCCGCAAGGGCATGATCATCCGCAACGCCGAGGCCATCCAGACCGCCCAGGACGTGTCGGTGGTGGTTCTTGACAAGACGGGCACCATCACTCAGGGCAGCCCCGCCATGGCCGCCACGGACCTCTCCGACTATGACCTGGCTGCGGCCGCGTCCCTTGAGTCCTTCTCGAACCACCCCCTGGCAAAGGCCATTGCAGGGGCCACGGAAGAGCGGCTCTCCGTCTCGGGGGTGGAGGAGATCACCGGCGAAGGGGTCAAAGGCCTTGTGGACGGAGTGGAGTATTTCGTGGGCAAGCCCGCCGGCTTCGACTCCTACAATGAGCACCTCACTCTGGGCCGCACCGTGGTGGAGGTGCGGAAAGAAGAAAACCTGGTCGGGTTCATCGCTGTGGAGGACCTGATAAGGGAGGATGCCGCCGAAGGGGTCAGACGTCTCGCCGAAATGGGGATAACCTGCGTTATGGCCACGGGGGACAACGAAAAGACGGCAAAGGCGGTAGCGGCCAGGGTGGGCATCTCCGAAATCCACGCCGGAGTCCGCCCTGATGAGAAGCTCGACCTGGTGCGGCGGCTTCAGTCCCGGGGAGGCAAGGTGCTCATGACGGGGGACGGCATGAACGACGCCGCCGCCCTCAAAGGGGCCGATATTGGCGTGGCCATAGGCTCCGGCACCGATCTCGCCATTGACAATGCCGACATAGTGATAGTAAAGGGGGGCATATCCCGCCTTGCCGATGCCGTCTCCATCTCCAGGAAGACCTTCACGGTCATAAGGCAGAACCTCTTCTGGGCCTTCGCCTACAACGTAGTAGCCATCCCCCTTGCCATGGCGGCGCTGCTCCACCCCGTCATCGCCGAGGGAGCCATGGCCTTCAGCTCAATCTCCGTAATCCTCAACTCCATGAGGGTGAAGTAGCATATTTAAAAAGCGCCGCCGGAATTCCGGCGGCGCTTTTGAAATGCCCTGTCTGCTTAGCTGATACCATGCACTTCAGGACGGGCTGGAGTTGTTTACAAATTCGCCCCTCACCCTGTATACTATGCTCAGATCAAGAGGGAGGTAAAATGGAACATGGACTATAAAAACTTCTTTAAGGATTACGGCATCGATATCCTCCTGCTCCTCGCGGCACTGCTCATGGGGGGCGCTTTTTTTATGTCCGAAACTCCCGCCCGACTCTGGGTGGCGGCACTTCTGGGCCTGTTCATAATTATGTTTCTTAAGAGCGTGTTTTCATGTTCGGGGCCTGCCGCCACGGTTACGGAGTGGATAGGCCGCTTCTCCAGGGGAGACTCGGTGGATCTGAGGGCCGGGATAGATGTCCCCGGGGGCTCAAAGCTCGGGGGCGTGGCAAAAGCTTTCAACGCCTTCGTCGGCGCCATGAGGGGCTATTTTTTGCGGATTATGCAGGGGCTTCATCGCTTTACCTTTAACTTCTACCACCTGGACAGGCAGCTTGGCGAATTTTTTGAGGCCTTTGACGCCATGTCCGGCGGTGTAAAAGAGGGAGTGGCGGCGGGGCGGCAGGTATCCCACGCCACCGAGGCCCAGTACGCCTCCTCGGAGGAGATCTCCGCCACCGCCCAGGGGCTGGCCCATCTGGCGGCGGAGCTTAATGAGGCCGTCGCAGCAGTGAGCGAAAGAGCCGACGCAGGAAACAGGGGACTGCGGGAGGTGGGGGACTCCTTCGCCTCCATGGCGGACGGAATGGAGGTCCTGTCCGGCGAGGCCCGGATACTTTCGGGCAAGGCGGACGTTATCCAGAGCGTGGTCCATACCATCACGGGCATCGCCGACCAGACCAACCTGCTGGCCCTTAACGCCTCCATTGAGGCGGCCCGGGCGGGAGAGGCGGGCCGGGGTTTCGCCGTGGTGGCGGAAGAAGTGCGCAAACTGGCGGAGGAGAGCAAAAATGCGGCGGAGGCGATTTCTGCCAACCTTCAGGAGCTTGTGTCGGGAGTGCGGAACACCTCCGGCGGCGTGGAGTCTGCGGCCGCAAAGATGAACGAGGCCCATGAGACCGTGGAGTCCGTTCTGTCTGAAATAGGCGCAGTTTTAAACGGCATCGGGGGAATCTCCGACTCCTCGGAGCGGGTGGCGGCAAGCGCCCAGGAGCTGGGCGCATCGTCAGAGGAGCTGGCGGCGTCGGCGGAGACGGTTACCAGGGAGACGGAGAGAATGGGTTCTGCCTTCTCTTCAATCGAAGAACGGATTGCCCTCCTCTCCCACACGGCCGCAGGTCTTAAGAAAACCTCCACCGACGGCGCCGGCGAGGCCTCAGAGCTCGTAAAGGGCCTGTCCGTACTGAAGGCCATGAAGCCGGAGGATTTTATAGTTATCGCTGAGGATGCGGTGAAGGCTCATAACCTCTGGGTTGAAAACCTGAGGGGCTACGTGGGAGGAGGCCGGTGGGATCTGGAGACGGACCCGAAGCGGTGCCAGTTCGGCATCTTCCTGTCCTTCATCGAGCGCCCTGAGGGCGCCCCCGAAGCCCTGTGGAGGGATATCCTCGCCATGCACGACAAGCTCCACGGCATGGGCCACTCCGTCAGGGATGCGGCGGAGGCGGGCGACGGCGGCAGGGCAAGAACCCTCTTTAAGGAGGTGGAGGCTCTGAGCGGACGGCTCTCCGCATCCCTGCAGCAGGTGGCGGAGATCTGCCGGGCCCAGGCCGGACAAGAGGGCCCCCGGGGTCTTGTTCCCCTGTCTTAGGAGGCCTGGGGAGCGGCTTCTTTGGCCGGGAAGGAAACATAAAAAGACCGGGGCCCTCTTTTTCAAGAGGAGCCCCGTATTTTTTCCGGGTTCGAAAGGCAGCTAACAGCTGCCGGAACAGCCTGCTCACCCGCCTCCGCAGCCTCCGCTGCGAAGACGTGCGATAAGCGGCACAAACACGTCAAGAATGGGCTGCAGATTCTCTGCTCCCGCTTCTTCCCCTTCAAGGCCAAGGATTTCCACAAGCTCCTCCCGGGTGTCCACTCCGTCTGCTGCGGCCTGGACCACATCCCTGAGAAGGATATTTTTGCTTTCAACCACCACGGTGTCGGCGGGCATTCTTCCCCAATCCATATGCATTTCCCCCTTCCGGTGAGTG
>JBMNVK010000077.1:0-10902 GCA_050946755.1 Aminivibrio sp.
CCTTTTTGCCCTTGAGAATCCCTGCCGATACAAGAACGCTGCCCCCGTGGCAGATGGCGGCTACCATGCCTCCTGCTTCACTGACGCCCCGGACAAAATCCACTATGGATTTGTGGATACGAAGTCTGTCCGGCGCCCAGCCTCCGGGCACTACTACGCCCGCTACGTCGGATGGGCTCAGCTCTTTGGGGGAGTGAGAGGCCTTTATGGGATTGCCCATCTTACCCATGTAGATTTTGTCTGCTTCAGGGCCAAGAGTCACCGGCTCGTAGCCAGCCTCCTGAAGCCTGTAGAAGGGATACCAGAACTCAAAATCATGAACATTCTCTTCCACCAGGACTGCAACTCTTTTTGACATTTTGAGATCTCTCCTTTACGGCGTACTGGCCCCACCTTTAATGGGGTAGTGTTAAGTCTAGCATAAAATACATATGAATTGACCAGGAGGAGATGCCCTTGACGTTACGGGATAATCAGACGATAGCGGCTATTCTTGGCCGGCGCAGCATACGCAAATTCTTAAAGGACAAATCTGTTCCGGAGGAGGCAAAGGCCATTCTTATGGAGTGTGCTTTTGCCGCGCCTACCGCTCACGGCCGAAAGCCCTGCGAATTTATTGTTATTGAGGACCGCACCGTCCTAGATGATCTGGCTGAGGCCCATGATTCAGGAAAAATGCTGAGGCAGTCGCCTCTCGCCATTGCAGTCTGCGCTCAGACGGCAGGATATCCGGAGGGAGACAGAGCTTGGGTGGAAGACTGCGCAGCGGCCATGGAGAATATACTGATTGCTGCAAGAGCCCTGGGACTTGAGGGAGTCTGGCTTAAAGTGATGGACAGACATCCAAGGAACGAGAAAATCAGGCCCATCCTGGCCGTGCCC
The DNA here is from genome assembly GCA_050946755.1 of Aminivibrio sp. GTDB lineage: Bacteria > Synergistota > Synergistia > Synergistales > Aminobacteriaceae > Aminivibrio. The sequence goes on from JBMNVK010000077.1 coordinate 883, forward strand.
CCCTCGGTGGAAGTAGTCGCCATCGCCGCCCTGGGCTATGGAGCGGAGGAAAAGCCTCCCCACAGAGGAACGGACAGCGAAAAAACTCATTACAATCGGTGGCAGGCGCGCTCCTGAGACGAAAGCTTCGTCCGCTGCTGCCCGTGCCGTGATACAATATCTAGTTGGGCCGGATACTGACTGCTTGTGATTTTCAACCGGTCCTGGAGGTAATCTGTACATATGGATGGAAAACAGGAAGAACTTCTCTTCGGCAGAGTGCTGCCCCTTCCCCTGGTGGAAGAAATAAAAAACAGCTATCTGGACTATGCAATGAGCGTTATTGTGGGAAGAGCCCTGCCCGATGTCCGGGACGGACTCAAACCGGTGCAGCGCAGAATTCTGTATGCGATGATGGAGCTTGGCCTCCGGTCCGGCTCCTCCTATAAAAAGTCGGCCAGGGTCGTCGGTGAGACCATGGGTAAGTACCATCCCCATGGCGACTCGGCAATTTACGAGACCATGGTCAGGATGGCCCAGAACTTCAGCATGAGGTATCCCCTTGTGAACGGCCAGGGCAACTTCGGCTCCATCGACGGAGATCCGGCGGCGGCCATGAGGTATACGGAGGCAAAGCTGCAGGAGACGGGGGAGTTCATGCTGGCCGACATAGACGAGGATACGGTGGACTGGGGACCCAACTTCGACGAGTCTCTCATGGAGCCCCTCTGTCTTCCCTCCCTCATCCCGAACCTTCTGGTGAACGGCAGCTCGGGAATCGCCGTAGGCATGGCAACCAACATCCCTCCTCACAACCTTTCGGAGGTGGCGGATGCCCTTAAATACATGATCGATTCTGACGGCAACTGGGAGTTCGGAGAGATCTTTGCCCGGCTTCCCGGACCAGATTTTCCCACGGGAGGAGTAATCCTTGGCAGGGACGGAATAATCGATGCTTACAGGACCGGCCGGGGAAAGATCATCCTTCGGGGAAAAGTCGATACGGAGGAGGGCAAAAGAGGCAGAACTTCTGTGGTGATAACAGAAATACCCTACATGGTGAACAAGACATCCCTCCTTGAAACCATGGCGAAGTGCGTCCAGGAGAAACACATAGACGGCGTGACCGATATCAGGGACGAATCAGACAGAGATGGACTGCGGATTGTGCTTGAGCTTTCCAGAGACGGCGATCCTGAACTGGTTACAAGACAGCTCTACAGGAGGACCCAGCTCCAGACCACTTTTGGCGTGATCAATCTTGCTCTTGTGGATAATCACCCGATAGAGCTGCCCATTACGGACATGCTCTCCCACTTCCTTGATCACCGCAGGGATGTGGTCCGCAGAAGAACCCAGTTCAGACTGGACAAGGCTCTTGCAAGGGCTCACATAGTAGAGGGGCTCGTAAAAGCTCTGGACATCATTGATGAGGTCATCACCCTCATCAGGGCGGCTCAAACTGCCCAGGAGGCCAAAAACGGACTCGTCTCAGAGCTCGGGTTCACTGAAACGCAGGCCCAGGCCATTCTTGATATGAGGCTGCAGCGCCTCACCGGCCTCGAGCGGGAAAAGCTTGAGACAGAGCTTGCGGCTCTGTTCGCGGACATAGAGCGATTCAGGACTATCCTTGGCAACAGGCAGGCTCTGGATGGGGTCATTAGCGAGGAGCTGTCGGAGGTAAGGCGCAAGTTTGGAGACGACCGAAAGACAGAGATCCTCGATCGGTACGAAGAGGTCCTGGCAGAGGACCTGATCCCGGAAAACGATATAGTGGTCATGCTCTCAAAGGACGGCTATATGAAGAGGAAAGACCTGGACGAGTATACGACTCAGGCCCGGGGCGGAAAGGGCAGGAAGGGCTCCGGACTCCAGAGCGAGGATGAAATTTCCCTTGTAGCCGTGACCAATACCCATAAGGACATCTACCTCTTCACATCCACCGGCAGGGCGCTGGCCATAAGAGGACACATGATCCCCGAAACCAGAACAGGCAAGGGAAGACTGATCGGCAGGCTTGTCCCTCTGGATGAAGGGGAGTATGTGGTCTCCATGTACGGCAGAAGCCTTGAAGGCATGAGCTATGTCTTTTTCATCACCAGAAAAGGCATATCCAAGCGTCTGCCCGTGTCCGAGATAGAGCGGCTCACCCGGGCGGGCAGAAGGGTCCTTAACCTTGACGAGGGGGACGAAATCGCCCAGGTAAGACTCACCACCGGAGAGGACGAACTCCTTATAACCACGGCCAAGGGACAGGGGCTCCGGGTATCGGAGAAAGAGTTCAGACCCATGGGCCGGGCTGCCAGGGGCGTTATCGGCATCAGGATGGTTGAGGACGACAGAGTAATCAGCTGCGAGATCATAACTCCTGACCGGCTGTCTCTCGTGATCAGCGAACGGGGCGTGGCCAAGAGGACCAGCTTCGATGAGTTCACCCTTCGTCACAGAGGCGGCCGCGGAGTCAGGACGATGAACATAGGAAGCAGGACTGGCCTGATCGTGGGAAGCCGTTCCGTTGCTGAGGACGACGAAATAATGGTCATTACATCAAGGGGCAGGATACTCAGGGTTGCAGTCAGGGAAATCCCAAGACTCAGCAGGACGGCCATGGGGAATATCACAGTGCGTCTTGATGAAGGGGATTCTGTGGCCGATGTAAGCGTGGTGTGCTCTGACGATTGCATGGAAGAGTAAACATGCCTTTTCACCGGGTAGCACCGGGACGGAAACTTAGCATCACTTCTGGGAGGGATGCCAGTTGGAGACCGGAGGCAGGGGGGAACGTTTTCCGTTCAGGAATATAGTGCCCAACATGGTTACAAGCGGCAATCTGCTTTGCGGCATGATGGCGCTGATGCTTCTTTACGGCGGTCGTCCCGTTCCGGCAGCATGGCTGATCTTTGCGGCGGTATTCTTCGATATTCTCGATGGCAAGGTTGCAAGAAGTCTGGGAGGGGGAACCCGTTTCGGACTGGAATTTGACAGCCTTGCTGACATAGTCAGCAAGGCGTGGCTCCGGCTATGCTGATTTATTCGGACTATATGGGCGCCTCTTGCAGCGATAACGATATATGTATTCAGCGGTCCCGTGAGGTTTGACTGGCGGAAATGGCTTTCCGGAGAGAATAGGGTGAAGGCGGTCGGGAAAAAAATCTAAAGGTATTTTTTCATATCGCATAACAAAATATAATATCGGGGGAGCTCATGCGGGCTGAGAGGAGGGTTGCACCCTCGACCCCTTACCTGATCCGGGTAATGCTGGCGTAGGGAGCGTCCGAACTGAAGAAACTTCAGGTTCGGCATAGAAAAAGCAGGAGACCCGCAAAGAACGGGTCTCCTGCTTTTTTTAACGGAGGTGGAATAAATGAAAATTTACAGAGGGACAGCAGTTTCAATAGCCGGGAGCGATTCCGGCGGCGGGGCGGGAATACAGGCAGATCTGAAGACCTGCGCGGCTTTAAAGGTCTTTGGAATGACCGTCATAACGGCCCTTACGGCTCAAAACAGCCGGGAGGTGAGCGCAGTCTGGAATGCGCCCCGAGAGATGGTGCGGGCTCAGATAGACGCCCTTTGGTCCGATTTCCCCATAGGGGCGGCTAAGACAGGGATGCTATCGATTGCCGAGACAATTTTGGAAGTGGCCGACGCAGTGAGGAGATGGAGGATAGAAAATCTGGTGGTAGATCCAGTGATGATTGCTCAAAGCGGCGCCGTATTGATAAGCGAAGAGGCGGTGGAAGCGCTAAAAAAGGAGCTGCTGCCACTGACCCTTCTTGTAACGCCGAATATTCCGGAGGCCGAAAAGCTTGCGGGGATGGAGATCAGATCTCTGGAGGACATGGAAAAAGCTGCCCGGATAATAGGGCGGGCCGGCCCCAGGGCAGTTCTCGTGAAGGGAGGCCACATGCTTCAGCCTGAAACGGTTACAGACGTCTTGTACAGTGAAGGAGCTACGGCAAGGCTTACTGATTCCCGAATTTTTACCGAGGATACTCACGGTACGGGCTGCACCCTCAGCGCTGCCATCACCGCAGAGCTGGCGGCGGGAGAGAATCTGAAAAAAGCCGTAGACCGGGGCAGGCAGTACCTGCGCCTGGCCATGAAATCGTCCTTTCGTCCCGGTTCAGGATGGGGGCCCCTGGGACATGCAGTGAAGGCGCCATGGCTTCCCGAGTAAATCTTGAGGCCGTTGTTCCTGAGGAATGGGCTAAAGCTCTGGAATGGGTGAAGCTAAACAGACCCCTTGTTCACACCATAACCAACTTTGTCTCTGCGTCCCTTCAGGCAGGGGGGACAATCGCCCTGGGAGGTTCCCCCGTCATGTCCCGTTGGCCCGACGAGGCTGAAGAGCTGACCTCATCAGCCTCATCCCTGGTTGTAAATATGGGAACACCTGAGAAGGAAGGCATTACAGCTACGGAAAGGGCCCTTTCCGCATGCAGGAATATTGTCTTCGACCCGGTGGGCTACGGCGCTTCTTCCAGCAGAAAGGCTCTCATAGACAGGCTCCTGTCCCTTACCGCCCCTACCGTAATAAAGGGCAACTACGGGGAGATCGGCCTGCTCGTAGGGGGAGAGGGGGGTGTACGGGGAGTCGATTCGGCCGCAAAAAATTACCCGCCAGTTTCGCGCATGAAAAACTTTGCCCGGCGAACGGGAATTTTGATATGCGCCACAGGTGAGCTGGATATATTTTGCGACAGTAAGACGGCCCTTTCCGTTTCAGGGGGAAGCGGGCTGATGAGAAAGATCTCCGGCGGCGGCTGCCTCCTCGGATCTCTTATGGGCGCTCTCATACCTGTAGAGCCCGTCCCAGGGGCTACTGCAGCCTCTGTTATTCTCAAACTGGCGGGGGAGAGGGCGGAGAAAAGGGCATCCGGCCCCGGTTCTTTTGTCGTCCATCTGCTGGACGAGCTGGCGAAAGTCACTCCCGAGGACTTAAAGGGTCAGGGATGGCGCATAAATAAACTATGGGAGGAGGAAAAATAAAGATGAGTTTACAGGAATACCTGAAGCTCTACATAATCCTGGACAGAAGAATAGGCGCTCCGCACAGTCTGGAGGAGCAGGCCCGGGCTGCTCTGGAAGGGGGCGCTACTATAATTCAGCTAAGGGAAAAGGATATGAGCGGCCGGGAACTTTATGAAGCTGCCCGAAAAATTGCTGGTCTTTGCAAAAAGGCCGGAGCGGCCTTTATAGTAAATGACCGCCTTGATATAGCTCTGGTCTCAGGCGCTGACGGAGTGCATTTGGGGACGAAGGATATCCCTGTGAGTGCGGCCCGATCCCTTGTCCCGGAGGGTTTTCTAATTGGCGCTTCAGCTCACTCCATGGAGGAGGGGCGGCTGGCAGAGGCGGAAGGGGCTGACTACGTCGGCATCGGAGCTGTTTTTGCCACGGGAACGAAAGATGGCGCAATTGTAATAGGCCTTGACGGGGTGAGAGCCGTTCGTTCTATCCTCTCCATTCCCTCTGTGGCCATAGGAGGGATCAGCGAGGACAACGCCGGAGAAGTCATGGCTACTGGTGTGGATGGAGTAGCTGTGGCCTCGGCGGTGGTGGGGAAGAGTGATATTGCGGCGGCCGCGAGGAGGTTTGCTGATATTTTATCACCAGCTTAGCCGAGGAGGAGAGGCCATACTGCCCATGGGGTTTTGAATTTACCCCCCTGACCAGGGTTACCCCTGGTTGCCAAAAGTTTTAAATACCCTGGCCAGGGGCGTCTTTATTAAAATATGTATCAGCCCCATGCCTATCAGGGCTCCGGGCACACTGCTTGCAAGAAATATCCCTGAAATAGTCATAAACCCCGCTGGTTTTCCCATGGCCGGTCCCATAATCCAGGCGGTGATGGCGGCGCCTAATATGCCCGTTCCTAAGGGTTCAGCCAGAGCTGCCCAGGGATTCCTGAAAATCCTGAAGGCCAGCCCGGCGGCAATTGCTCCGGGGATGCTCCCCGGGAAGGCAAAGATCGTCCCCGTACCGGCCATAATGCGAAGAAGGCTGGTTGAGAACGCTGCGGAGGCCGCCCACCAGGGCCCTAAGGCCGCTCCGGCCAGAACGTTTGCGGTGTGTTGGAAAGGGTAGCATCTTACGGGCCCCAGGGGGAAGGAAATTCCCGAAAGAAGCAGGGATGTCGCTACCAGCAGCCCTGCGAGGGTCATCTTTTTGAATCTATTGTTTTTATCCCTTTTAAGCGATATTTTCATTGTGCGACTCTCTCCTTGTAAAAGACCGTAAGAGGGACCGGTGACGGGAGCTGATCAAGACGTTTTGCCTTACCGGCACTATCCGGATCCGGTTTTGGGAGGCAAGCCCCGAAAGCCCTCTCCCGGCCGGTCGCCCTTGCTGTCTTTGCGCTTAAAATACTTTCTTCTGCATGGTTTGTCAAAAATATTCACGCCGCAGACCTATGCAGGATCAAAAAAATCCGCTCTATTGGAAATGGTAAAGTTAAAGAGGGATACTAGTTTAGGGTAAGGGGGCTAACAGGATGGAATATACTGTAGAGAAAGCACCAGGAAGTTTTGGGGACAGGGAGGTATTTCTTTATTATTTTACTTCACAAAAGAATGTAAACGTACCGGCGGTACTGCTTCTGCATGGCGTTCATGGACGGGCTACTCCTCAGGAAACCAACAAGTACGGCTATCTGGCCAGAGTGCTTTCATCATCGGGATATAATGTCTGCCTGGCAGAGACCTCCCGAAAAAGGAGGGACAGGGAAAATTTCGAAGACAGGGAGGAGTGGGCAGCAGCAGCTTTTCTTGGCAAGACTTTTGCCATGGAAGTTTTTGATGTCTGCTCTGCCCTGGACTGTTTTGCAAAAAAATTCCCCCAAACCCCTGGGGTGCTGTGGGGATTTTCCCTGGGCGGTCTTATTTCAGTTCTGATTGCAGGGAAAAAAGGAGCTGAAATCGCAGGCCTTTCCGGTATGGAAGCCCCGCCTGACCGCAGCATCTCCGGGTTAATAGCATCCGGCATCGGCGACAGGCTCAGCCCCGCAGCAGAAGAAGGCCTTGCCCTCCCTATACTGGATTCCCTTTGCGAAAGAAGTCTGCTGTTGTCGGCGGCATCCTGCGCTCTTGTGGACTTTGCCCTTTTCTTCTACGGCGATGAGGATGAATCCTTTACGGAGGCCTCCTCAAGACGAATTTTTGACCGGCTGCCGCTGGAAGAGGACCGCAGGGAGTTTTGTATAGTAAAGGGGGCGGATCATGCCTTCAGAAGAGTAGGGGGCGTCCCCTCAGGGGCTGCCCTTGACGAGATGCTGATCAAAACCAGGGCAGCTCTGGCCGGAAATTTAAAAAATACAGGATCCTTGACCCGAAAAGAAGGGTGAACAGTCCTCCCAGAGCCAGAAAGGGCACCAGAGGCAGGGCGTCTTTTCGCCTGAGCTTGCCTGCTGCCAGGAGGGTCAGCGAAAATACCCCTCCGGCCATAAAGCCGAGATAGAGAGTCAGAAGGATGAATTTCCACCCCAGGATAACGCCGGCACCCGCTGACAGGGTAGCATCTCCCCAGCCCATGCCTCCTTTTGACAGTATGATTATAAAAGCTATCGCCAGGAAGCCTGCGGCGCCTCCGAGCATACCATCCAGAAGAGCCCCGCCGCCGGGCAAAAGCCTCAGGAGGAAGCCGCAGGCCGCCATGAACGCAGGAAAAATATCGAAGACATGGCCGTCCTCAAGGTCGGTGAGGGCGTTCAGGAACAGGCCGAAGACGGCTGCAAAGGCTGCGGGAAGAGCGGCAGAAAGCCCCCATCTCCACGCAAGAAGGCCCCCCGCAGCGGCTCCGATCAGTTCGACTGCCACATATCTTGCCGGAATGGCCTTGCGGCAGCTTCGGCACCTCCCCTTAAGAAAAATCCAGGAGAGTACGGGAATAAGCTCCTGCCATCGAAGAGTTGAGCCGCATTCAGGGCACTTTGACCTTGTGTCTCCCCACCATGATGTTCCGGCGATGGTGCGGGCGGCCACTACATTGAGAAAGGAGCCGAGAGAGGCTCCCAGAAAAGAAGAAAAGATAACAATCCAAAGTCCCATCCTTTTTTACCCCCAGGGAATAATCATTACTAACTGACATGTTTTAATTTAAAGACAGGCAGCAGCCCATATAGTATAATTTTACTCGAAAGATTCCATCTTTCAAGAATAAAGAATATGAAGGGGGAGGGGAATTATGGCCGGAAAGATACTGGTGGCTGTTGATATGAGCAAGATGTCCGAGGAGGTTTTTTTATACGGGTGCTGTCTTTCGTTGCGGTTAAACGTAGAGGCTGCCTTCATTCACGTTCTGCCTCATCCTTCCCTCTGGCGGGGCTACGAACCTTGGCTGCCTCCTGAGATAGATGCGGAAGTGGCGGAAATTGCTGAAAAAAAACTTGCTTACTATTTTAAAAAAGCAAAGGAGAAGTACCCCGAGCTGGCTGATGCGGATTACGATATGGTGGTAAAAGAGGGCAGCCCTTCAGACGTAATTATGGATTACGCCCGGGAGAATGATTTTAACCTGATCGTAATTGGCTACAGGGGACAGAGCACCATAGAAAGACTTGTGGTAGGAAGCACTGCGGCCAACGTAGCCAGATACGCCCACTGTTCGGTGCTTATTTACAGGCCGGGCACCCAGGTTATTTAAACTAAAGGGAAGGCGGATATGCTGCCGCCTTCCCTCTATCTTTTTCTGCCTGTTCCGTAACGCTCCTGACCGTAGGTCCTCGTCGTGCTTTCTGAAGACTTGGAGGAAATCGAACTGTCCAGGGAGGCCTGAAGCTGGCGGGCCAGGTCTTCTTTCCGTCTTCTCTCGTTATCTGCGGCTCCATCTCTGCCAAGATCCCGGTCAAGATAGCCGAGTTCAACCAGAGCCTGAACCTGCCGGATATCGATGTCCATCCCCTCAGCAATCTGCTCTACATTAAAGGATTCTTTCGAATGATCTCTCAGGAATTCTCTGACTTTAGGGTACAGGTCATCAAGATCGCTGAGACAGGCTGAACACATTTTCCCCCGGCTTGCGGTGAACAGCCGGCCGCATAATCTGCACGTTACAAGATTCATTGCTTTGCCCCTCCTTCCGCTGCCCATAACTATATCATTTTTATCAGGGTGCATAAAGGTTTCTTAAGCTCTCTGAAGACATCTTTTTTCCAAAATGGGGGGCCCTGAAAATAAATATATATTTTATGCTTTTTGAATCCCTGTTATAATCTTTTCTGATAAGATATTGCCCGGTTGTTACTTATCCTGCGGAAGAAACTGAAAGGAGAAAAGAGAATGAAACCTACGGTAGTTGATCACATTGGCATTGCAGTAAAATCGATTGACGAAGCCCTCGTTTTTTGGGAGGAAACCCTTGGAATCAAATGCACCGGCACCGAGGTAGTGGAAGAACAAAAAGTTAAAACTGCCTTTTTGCCTTTAGGAGATACAGAGGTCGAACTCCTGGAAGCTACGTCTGACGATAGCCCTGTTGCCAAATTTATCGAAAAAAGGGGAGAGGGGATCCACCATCTCGCCATACGAGTAGATAACCTTGAGGCAGCCCTCGCCCGGATGAAAGAAAAGGGCATAAGGCTCATTGACGAAAACCCGAGGTACGGAGCGGGAGGAGCCCGTATTGCCTTCATACATCCCAAGTCAACGGGGGGCATCCTTCTTGAGCTAAGCGAAAGGGAGGACTAGTTCATGACACACCGAACGATAGACGAGCTATGTGAAGAGCTTCAGAAGCGTCATGATGAGTCTCATTCTGGTGGTGGTGAACGTTCCATTGCCCGTCAGCGCGACCGTGGCAAGGGCACGGCCCGGGAGCGTATAGACAAGCTTCTTGACGCCGGCACCTTTGTTGAGCTTGATGAATTTGTCCGTCACCGCTGCACCAACCTTGGCCTTGACGAGACCAAGTTTTACACAGACGGCGTAGTCACCGGCTGGGGTTTAATCGAGGGCCGCAAGGTCTACGTCTACAGCCAGGACTTCACCATCCTGGGCGGCTCCCTTGGTGAAATGCACGCTGCTAAAATCTGCAAAGTCATGGACC
>JBMNVK010000078.1:0-10705 GCA_050946755.1 Aminivibrio sp.
CACTGGAAACGGAACTTTTGCACGGCCTGTTCTCCAAGGATGGGAAGGATGATGCATTTGCAAAACTACTCTCGACCATTCTAAATCAGGTCCTGCAGGCACAATCTTCCGAGCAGCTCGGAGCGGATCCCTATGAACGTACAGAGGAACGCACGGCCTACAGGAACGGATTTAGGGGAAGAGACTTAACTACCAGGATCGGGACCATCACTCTTAGGGTCCCCAGACACAGGGGAGGGCAGGGGGATTTTTATGGATCATATATCCAGTTCTTAAAGTACTTTATAGCTTACTCCATCCGGAAATTCGATCTCAATCCGCACCTTACCTCCAAGACCGGAGGCAAAGGCGGAGAGTGTTTTAACCGTCATATTCGATTCGTTCTCCATCTTCGAGATCGCCGGCTGAGAGACCCGCATCGCGGAAGCCAGCATTTTCTGAGAAATCCTTCTCGCTTTACGAATTTCCTCAAGCTTGATGGACGCGCTCAGAGCCTCAGTTCTCCTTCTTATCTCATCCTGATCTTCCTGGGGAAGCGACGCTACCAAATCATTAAACTTCTTTGCCATCGGACAACACTCCTTCCCGTCGTAAAAATTCCAGGTGTTCTTCGTACATACGATCAGCCAACGCAATAAACTTTTTATACCAGCCCTTATCTCCGGTGAGATTGATCTCATTGTCGGGCCTAAATCTATGTCCGTTAATTCCGGGGAAGGTCAACTTACCAAGGTGAGAGTCGAGGAATTCATCAGGGTTGAGGATGACAACGGTGTGAATGCCGTACTCTTGCAGCAGGGGTTCAGGGAAATGCTTTTTGTTTCCCGTGACCAGCGGTACGCCTAAGGGGCAGAAATTCAAGAGGCGCAGGGGAATGCTCAACCTTCGTCTTTCTTTCGGGCCGCGGATATTTCTCTGTCTATTTCTTCCATAGATAGTCCATCCAGCCTTTTCTCCAACGCAAAGCAACGGACCCGTTCTATTGCTGTCATGGAACGTGCCTGCAGAAAAGCAACTATCGGAATTATCTTCACGAAAAACACCTCGCTGAGACCTCATAGTGGCAGAATATTGCGGCATTTAAGGGGAAAGCTTAGCCCACAAACCTTACTTCAACACCATATGTCCTTTGGGAGAACCTACTCCAGCTAGTGCAAGCTGCCGCCTGTACGAATCATTTAAGCGCAAATTGCATCTTCCTGAGGAGACCCAGTGAATTTCTCTCGGGGAATTCATATTCCATAATCTAAGAGCATTACGCTCAGCCCAAGCCTTTAGATTTCGGGCCTTTCGGATAACAGTTTTTATTTCGCTTGTCTCAGCAGGGTGCACCTCGATAAAGAAGGCTTTTTCCTCACCATCACATCCCTTGTACCCCACCACGTAGTCCCAGCGGTGTTCTGCCGGGAACTGATCCCTGAGATCCTTATCCAAATCAACGCTGCCTGTTAAAGACCGCGAGTTTTGCGGACGAATTTTCTCTCTGTTCACGTGTGAAACGGCACGCATTCCAATCTGTAGCACTAAATCAGGACATGCATGCACCGCCTTCTCAAAACTTGAATTTTGATTACACACTCTGAGACATCCTCACCGCTTCGGCAACTGTATCGGAAACCCGTCCGCTATAGGACGCCAGACCGCCCCATCCCGCAACCATCTCATCTTCATCGCCGGGATCAAGAGATGAAATGTCTTTGCTATAGACTCGCCCTTTTTCATAATAAAAACTGTGAGTTCTGAATTCAAGTTTTAAAACAGTAGTGACCAAATAAGATATTAGTGTTTTTTCACCAGACAGGTCGAGCAGCTGGGAAACTAGCTTGACTTTCCTGTCTTCAGTTATGCTTTGACTCTTGATCGCCTCCATTGCCCATACAACATCAAGGACATTTGAAGAGTGAGTTGTTAGTACGACTTTATACCCCCGACTCAGCAGATCCATAACAAGGGTCATTACCGCAAACGTACCCATCGGATGAAGCCCCATTTCAGGCTCTTCGATTACGACCCATTCAACCTCTTTGCGCTTAGCAGTCTTATCCGAAGGCAACAGCTCATAACATCCGAGCAGCAGAGGTAAAAATTCTCTTTGTCCCGTAGACCATGCCATGTAGGATATAGCCTGGTTTGCATCGCCTGTTATATTGAGGCGCACTTCCTTTTGCCCGAAAGCTGCATTTCGCGAAATGGATGCCCCGTGAAAGATACTTGAGTCGAGAGCCTCCGTGATCGGACCCTTTATTTTTTGAGAAATGGGGAAAAGGTTGTCTTTTTCCCTGAATTCCTCTAAATACATGCGTATTTTTTCACTGAAGTTTTTGACTACAAAAGGATCTCTTGATGTGTAGCTTCTGTATGGCTGGGGCCAGCCATTGATCATTGTTAAAACCCTCTGTGCGGGAATGTAGTAGATCGATTCCGAGTTATAATCTGTCTCTTTCGCTGGAAGTTGGGAAGATGGGGCTATATCGTCATCGTCGAGAAAAATACGACTTTCAGCGCTCCACATGCGACTCATTCCTTCACCAAAATATGCCTCAAGCAGTCCGGAAACCTTTTTCTTATTCCACTCCTGCCCGAACTGATTCATGATGCTTTTAACATAGTCTTGGTCGCAAACAAGTTTAAAAAGCTGCAAAAAGATGCTTTTGCCTGTTCCCTGGGCACCTACAAGAAGCGTAAGGTCACCAAATTCAATGGATGCATCAGCAAACTGCCCAATATCTTTAATGCTGAACTTCATATTGCCCCCTCCCTTCACTAACATTATAAAGCTGAAAAAGAGTTTCAGCTGCGGACAGATTTCCAAAAACCTTTCGTCAAAGGGGTTATCTGCCGCTGTCCGTCAAGCGGTATCTTTGAAGCCTGCTCTTCGGCTTGTCCGGCACGGTCATCTCTATAAGGCCTCTCGCCAAAAGGGGCGCAATGTGCCGCCTGAACGCGCGGGTATCGCCGCTTATCCCGATTTTTGCAAAAATCTCTTTGCGTGAAAGCTCGCCGTATTCAAGGGCTTTCAATATGCTTCCCTGCGTTTCACTCAAGTAATCTTGATGCTTATCTTGGTGCTGCTCCTGGTCGGTGAGGCTGTTCAAGACAGCCGAGAGTGTAAATTCGATATACACATCGGAGTCATTTGCACTGCGGGCGCTTTCAATAGCCTGATAGTATTGGGATCTCTCCTGATAAAGAACAGATTCCATGGGGATCCATGCGAAAATTGCATTCCAATTTGCAAGAATCAGCGTCTGCCAAAGGCGCCCCATGCGTCCGTTGCCATCGGCAAAGGGGTGAATTATTTCTATTTCATAGTGCATAATTGCACCTTTAAGCACTGGATGCAGCTCAGATTTCCTCGCCCAATCAAACAGATCATTAATGAGGCGGGGAACAAACTGCGGCCTCGCCCCGATGTGCACTACAGCATCGCCATCAAATACCCCCACGTCTCCACTTCTGAATTTCCCTGACTCTTCGAGCAGGCCGCCTGTCATCAATTTATGGGCTTTAAGGAAGTCTTTGACTGAGTAGGGGCTGAAGGTCAGAATTTTGTCGTAGGCTTCATAAGCATTTTTGACCTCCTTAATATCAGCCTGCTTGCCTGCAACCCGTTTCCCCTCAATAACAGCGGCAACTTCATCAAGGGTCAGGGTATTTCCCTCGATGGCTAGGGAGGAGTAAACCGTCCTGATGCGGTTTTTCCTGTGAAGGCGAATATTGCGCTTGAATTCCGTGCCGTATTCAATTTTCGTTGCAGTTTCAACAATCTTTGCCAGATAGTCAGCAGCTTTCTCTGTTATTGTGTAGAGTGGTTTATTCGCCATCTCACTTTACCTCACGGCTATTTTTAGCCAATACGATGCCTTCAGAGCGTTTGCCACTCCAAGGGTGGACGTTCGGTCTGGCAAGGCTGATCCATGGATTCATTCTATCACCATGCTGAACTCCATACGATCTGCCCGCCCGATTAGCCGCCCCAGGCCTCCTCCAGTCTCCGGACGGCGGGGTTTATGTCTTTGGACGGAAAGCCGGAATACCCCATCACTACCGTGCTCCGGGGGCATTTGCCGGTTTTTTCGACGCAGTATTCCGTCACGCCGTAGACCCTTACTCCTGCCGCCTTTGCAGTTGCCACCAGTCGCTCCTCGCTCATTCCGTTGTTTATCTTTAGAAGAAAGTGGAGCCCGGCGTCGCTTCCGATAACTTCAACACTTTTTTCCAGTCTGCTTTTCATTACTGCTGAAACAAGCTGATCCCGCCGTTCTTTATAGGCGTTGCGCATCCGGTTGAGGTGGCGCTCAAAATGTCCTCCGCTCATGAAGCGGTACAGGGTATGCTGCTCAAAGCCGGGCACGGGACAGGAGTAAAAGAGGTATTTTTCCCGGTAAACCTGCAGCAGGCGAGGGGGCAGAACAAGGTAGCTTATCCTCAGGGACGGCGCCAGGCTCCTGGTGAAAGAGTTGGTGTAGATTACTTTTTCCGGGTCCAATCCCTGGAGGGCGGGAATGGGGCGTCCGGCGAAGCGGAATTCGCTGTCGTAGTCGTCCTCCAGTATGTAGCGGCCGCCCTTTTCCTTCGCCCACCGGAGCAGGGCCACCCTGCGGCTTACGGGCATCACCATGCCCAGGGGGAACTGGTGGGAAGGGGTTATGTGGACTATTTCAGCCCCGCTTTTCTCCAGCTCTTCCGCGCTGAGTCCCTGATCGTCCAGAGAGATGGGGATAATCTCCACGTCGTTGCCCAGGTAAATTTTGCTGTTTTTTGGGTAGCCCGGGTTCTCTACCCCGTAAACCCTCCCCCTTCCCAGAATCTGAATCAGCAGGCCCAAAAGATATTCCGAGCCGGCGCCCACCACTATCTGGTCGGGATGGGCGTTTATTCCCCTGAAGTCGTGAAGGTACTTCGATATCTCACGGCGAAGGACCGGGGCGCCCTGGGGGTCGGCGCTGTTTAGGATGTCCTCGCCGCCCTCCGACAGCACTTTTCTGGCCAGCCTGGCCCAGATTGAGTAGGGGAAAAGGTTAGTGTCCACCAGGTTGGTCTGGAAGTCATATTTATAGCGTTCAGGAGGCTCCGTTCCCGGCCGCGCTTCCGGAAGGGCTGCGGGAGGGCCGTCGGGGAAACTGTGGACGGCAAAGGACTGAACATAGAAACCGCTTTTCGGAACCGACCTGATGTATCCCTCCGCTGTCAGCTGGGCGTAAGCCGTTCCTACCGTCGCCAGGCTCGTTTTAAGGTGGGCAGCCAGTTTTCGCCTGGAGGGCAGTTTCTCCTCCGCAGGCAGGCGGCCGCTCTCTATCTCCCTGCGGATAAATTGATACAGTTGCTGGTACATGGGTCGGGGGTTCGCCGGATCCAGTGTTGTAGTAATCATGCCGCGCCTCCTTTTTGGTCCTATTAATTATACACGATCTGGGTATTTATATATTGCCAGATTGGATTATCCTGAAAACTGGAATCATCAAAATACCCTTCAGGAGGCAGATGGATATGACCAGAAAATTTGTTAAGGTTGAGGAGATGCTTGAAAGCTTCAGAGGCGGCGTGATAATGGACGTGACCACCCCCGAGCAGGCAAAAATAGCGGAAAAGGCGGGGGCCTGCGCGGTTATGGCATTGGAGCGCATTCCGGCGGATATCCGCGCCGCGGGCGGCGTGTCGCGGATGAGCGACCCGGCCATGATCAAAAACATCATGGAGTCGGTGTCCATCCCCGTAATGGCAAAGGTTCGCATCGGGCATTTTGTGGAGGCGCAGATTCTGCAGGCCGTGGGAATAGATTTTATCGATGAGAGCGAGGTCCTCTCCCCCGCCGACGATACTTTTCACATCGACAAAACTTGCTTCTCCGCTCCCTTTGTCTGCGGCGCAAGGAATCTGGGCGAAGCCCTGAGGCGGATTGGCGAAGGCGCGGCCATGATACGCACCAAGGGGGAGCCAGGTACCGGCGACGTTGTTCAGGCAGTCCGGCACATGAGACTAATTAACGGAGAAATACGCCGTCTGGAATCCCTGTCCGGCGATGAACTGTTCAATGCGGCAAAAGAGCTGGGGGCGCCCTTCGACCTGGTAAAATTTGTCCATGAGGAAGGGAAGCTTCCGGTGCCGAATCTTGCGGCGGGCGGTATTGCCACCCCGGCCGACGCTGCCATGATGATGCAGCTGGGTGCCGAAGGGGTGTTTGTGGGGTCGGGTATTTTTAAATCTGGCAATCCGGAAAAAAGGGCCCGGGCCATTGTGGAGGCGGTGAAAAACTACGGCGACGCCGCCTTAATCGCGACTCTCTCCGAAAATCTGGGAGAGGCCATGGTGGGGCTCAACGAACAGGAGATAGAGCTGATGATGGCCGAGCGGGGGGTTTAGGGGTTACAGGGAAGCACGAGGCGGGAAGAGTCAAGAGCAGATCCCTCCGTCGCTCCGCTCCGTTCGGGATGACATAAGCAGGCGACCGAACAAGCGATTTTCTTGTTCGTGTCGATCGCTTATGCAGAGCTAAGCAGGCGACCGAACGGATGCTTTTCCCGTTTGTGTCGATCGCTTATGCAGAGCAAAGCGACCGAGCGGGGGGTTTAAGGGGCAGAGGGGTGCTTTTTTCTTCGTCTTGACAAACCATTGCTATAAGAGATAATAAAAGTGCTCCAAATCTCATTTTTCTGCTCCCCCTTTACGGGGGTACAATCTGAAGGAGGTGCTTTAATGAAGTTCAGTAATCGCGCGGTATTATTCATTGCAGTACTAGCGGTCGCGGCGGGCATTCTGGCGTCCGGTTTCGCACCGGCGGCCACGGCCGACGACAAGGTGTTCAACTGGAAGTTCCAGAGTCACCACACCCCCGGCTCCCTTGCGGTGGAAAAAGTCATCAAGCCCTTTATCGAGAGAGTTGACAAGATGTCCAACGGCAGGCTGAAGATGAGCCTGCACTACGCCGGAGAACTGGTGGACTTCGCCGAAGTGGACAAGGCCATGCAGGCCAACATGATCCAGATCGGCAACACGAGCTCACTGTTCTTCAGGGGCGCCATCCCCATGGGATGGGTTACTGCGCCCAGCATGCCTCCCTTCGTAACCAGGACCAACGACGAATTCAACGAACTCTTCTATCACAGAGGCCTTGACAAGCTGGTGGCCGAAGCCCTTGATGAGAGAGGCATTCACTATCTTGGCTGCCACAGCGTGGGCAACACCTACTTCTGGAGCAAGAAGCCCATCAACGGCCTTGAGGACCTGAAGGGCTTCAAGATCCGCTTCTTCGGCTCCATGTCCGACTTCGTCGAGCACTTCGGTGCATCCCCCGTCATGCTTCCCCACCCCGAGACCTACATGGCCATCGCCATGGGCACCCTGGACGGCAGCGGCACCGCCTGGTGGCTGTACCGCGACCTCAAGCTCTATGAAGTGTGCAAGTACTTCATAGGCCCCGCATTCCAGGTACCCCAGGGAATGGAGCTCTGGGCCTCCAAGAAGGCATGGAACGAGCTTCCCGCCGACCTTCAGGCCATCCTTGAGACGGCCGCCAGGGCATTCAACAGCGACTACATGGATGCCGTCACCATGGAGGAGCGGGAGATGTTCAACAAATCCTTCCAGGAGTGGGGAACCACCTACATCGAGTTCAGCCCCGAGGACGTGGAGAGGATCACCAACGAGTTCACCCTTCCCTACCTGGACAAGATCGCCGAGGAGCAGGGCAAGAAGGATCCCAGGGTTATCAAGTCCATCGAAATCATCAAGCAGTTCATGAAAGATTACGGCTACATCGACTAACATATTGCCCCAAATCGGGAAAACCCCCTCTCTTCGGGGAGGGGGTTTTCCTTAAATTCCGGCGGCCCTGGCCGTCGATGAGGTGATGCTATTGCAGTTTTTATCCTGTTTTATAACAGTTATCGAAAATATTGTGGATCGTATCGGCAAAATCGCAGGCTTTCTGATTTACCCGACAATGCTCGTCCTGGTGTACGAAGTTGTCATGCGCTACTACTTCGCCCGGCCGACCATCTGGGCCCACGAGACGTCCTGCATGCTCTACGGCGCCCATTTCATAATAGGCGGAGCCTACGCCCTGCAGAAAGGCGCCTTCGTTAACGTAGAGATTTTCTATATCCGTTTTTCCAAGCGCACCAGAGCCGTCATCGACCTCTGTACCTGGACCATGTTCTATCTTTTTGTGGGAGTGCTGCTCTGGATGAGCGTCCCCTGGGCCTGGGAGAGCTTCAGCATTAACGAATTCTCCGAAAGCACCTGGGGGCCCTACGTTTGGCCCATCAAGTTTACCATTCCTTTCGCCGCTCTTTTGATGCTTCTCCAGGGTCTTACCAGGACCATTAAGGATGCGTATCTGGCCTTTACCGGGCGGGAACTGGAAACAGAGGTGACCCTATGAGTATCGAAATGCTTTCAATCCTGCTATTCGGAAGCATGCTTTTTCTGCTGATAGCGGGCCTTCCCGTCGCCTTCGTACTTGGCGGACTGGCCGTGGTATTCACGGGCGTGTTCTGGGGCCCGGAATCGCTTTTCATCATTCTGGCCAGAACCTTCTCCATGATGTCCAGCACAACCCTTGTGGCGGCGCCCCTCTTTGTCCTCATGGCGGTGGTGCTTGAAAAATCAGGCGTGGCCGAGGGCCTTTACGAGATGATGTACCGCTGGTCCGGCGGCATCAAGGGCGGGCTGGCGGTGGGCACGGTTCTTGCCTGCACCCTCATAGCCGCCATGTCCGGCATCGCCTCCACCGGAGTCGTAATGATGGGCGTCATGGCCCTTCCCGAGATGCTGAAGAGAGGGTACGACAAAGGGCTTGCCACCGGCAGCATCCTGGCCGGAGGAGTTCTAGGCCCCCTGATCCCGCCCAGCATCGCCCTTGTGCTCTACGGAACCATGGCCCAGGTATCCATCGGCGCGCTCTTCGCCGGCGGAATGGCCGCGGGCCTGCTCTGTTCCGTTTTGATTATTGGCTATATTTTAATAAGATGCTATATCAATCCTAAGCTGGGACCGGCCATTCCCGTGGAGGAGAGGGCCAACTGGGACGCAAAGGTCGCCTCCCTCAAGGGGGTAATCCTTCCCCTCCTTCTTATAGCCGCCGTGTTGGGATCAATCTACAGCGGGATAGCCACCCCCACCGAGGCTGCCGCCGTCGGCGCCCTGGGAGCCTTTATCTGCAGCGCCATTCACAGGCGGCTGACCTGGGACCTGATCAAGAGCGTGGCCTACACCACCATCCAGGTTCAGGGCTTCATGATGTGGATACTCTTCGCCGCCCAGGGGTTCGCCGCAGTCTACATGGGGCTGGGAGCCTCCAGGATGGTAGTCGGCCTCGTTCAGGAGTATCAGGTCGGCTGGTGGACAATGCTCATCGCCATACAGGTCGGCTGGTTCCTCCTCGGGTGCGTGATTGACGCATGGAGCATCCTGATGATCACTCTTCCCATCATACTGCCCCTGATGCCCCTCTACGGCTTCGACCCTCTGTGGCTGGGAGTGCTGTACGCCGTCAACACCCAGACGGGATACCTGACGCCTCCCTTCGGCACCATGCTTTTCATGATGAAGGGCATTGCACCGAAGGAAATCACCATGACGGATATTTACAAATCCATCGTTCCCTTTGTCACAACCCAGCTGGTTTGCCTTACGCTGTGCATCATCTTTCCCAAGATTGTAACCTGGCTGCCTGACCTGCTGTTCAAGTAGTATGGTTTCTTTGCGGGGCGGGGTTTTTATCCCGCCCTTTTCGAAAAAAGAGTCTTTCCATATCAGGCCATAATGGCAAAATACAATTCTATAGAGGAGGCAGGAATCATATGAAACGATTTTCAGCAATGCTTCTTGCGGTACTTCTTGTTTTGGCGGCAGCGGGCGCCTTTGCGGCGGAGGTTACCCTGAAGCTGGGTCATATCGCCGACCCCCAGAACCCCTACGCCATGGGAGCCGAAAAATTTGCGGAGCTCGTCAAAGAGAAGACGGGCGGAGCGGTGGAGATTCAGATCTTCCCCAGCAGCCAGCTGGGCAACCAGAGAGACCTCATCGAGGGGCTTACCTTCGGCACGGTGGACCTCACCATGACCAGCACTGCGGTGCTTGGCAACTTCCTCACTGAGGCGGCGGTCTTCGACCTTCCCTTTATCTTCCGGGATATCCCCCACGCCTACAAGGCCCTCGACACAGTGGGCATGGAGATCTGCAAACCCCTTGAACAGAGGGGCATCAAGGTTCTTTCCATGTTCGAGAACGGCGTACGCCACATGACCAACAACAGAAACCCCATCAAAAAGCCTGAGGACGTGAAGGGTCTGAAGGTCCGGGTTATGGAGCAGCCCATCTATATCGAGATGATAAAGGCCCTCGACGCCAGCCCCACCCCCATGGCCTTCGGCGAGCTCTTCACCGCCCTGCAGCAGGGCGTAGTGGACGGCCAGGAGAACCCCGCGGCCCATATCTACACCTCCCGGTTCTTCGAGGTGCAGAAGTTCATCTCCCTCACGGCTCACACCTACTCCGCAGAGCCCATGCTCATTGCCATGAGCGTGTGGGAAGGCCTGTCAGACGATCACAAGAAGGCCATCCAGGAGGCCTCCGACGAGGCAAAGGACTGGCAGAGGGATCTCTGCAGGGAGCTTGAGGACGGCTACTGGGACAAGATCAGGGAGAGCGGCCTCAGCGAGATCAACGACGACGTGGACAAGGAAGCCTTTATGGAAGCCAC
>JBMNVK010000079.1:0-10562 GCA_050946755.1 Aminivibrio sp.
TCCGCCAGAGGCGTAAAGTCGTGGATGTCCTCATTCAGCAGCTTGACTATCTTAAGCTTCGGCATATGTACCAGATACTCAAGGGTGTCGAGCTTTGAGAGGCCGGCGTTGAAGTCCACCATGTTGACAAGTTTGGCCAGGGGCGAGTAGTCGTCAAACTTGGTGGCGTAGATCCAGATGTAGGTCAGGCCGGTAAGATTTTCCACCGGGCTCATGTCCGCTGCCTTTACTCCGTAGAGATTCAGCTTCTTGAGGCCTGTCAGGCCGCCGATGGGAGTAAGGTCTTCCACAGGAACCATGTAGAGGCTAAGGTCCTCCAGTCCGGTAAGGCCCGCAAGGATGGAGATGTCAGTGATGGGGCAGGAGTAGAAATGCAGCGTCTTGAGGTTGGTCATGCCCTCAAGGGGGCTGATGTCGCTGAACTCCTTGGGCTGCATAAAGAAGATAAGGGATTCAAGCTGGTTCATGCCGGAGACAAACTTTATGTCGGGGTATTCGATCTGTCTGATCTCAAGCTCCTTCATGTTGACCAGAGCGGCCAGAGGCTCCAGAGTCGTTACGCCCTTCAGCCTGTTGAGCCTCAGCTTTTCCAGCCCCGTAAGGGAGGCCAGGGGGGTAAGATCAGTGATGTCATCGTTGCTCTCTATCTGCATGGATACGATAATATCGCTAACCTGGGACAGTTTTTTAAGGTCGTCGTCTTTGACGCCCTTTCCGATGCGGAGGGGCTTTCCGTTTTTAATGCCTTCGTCTTCTTTAAGCTGTTCGATAAACTCGTCGGTGATGCCTCCCTCAAGCCTCGGTCCCAAAGCCTTGCTGGCGGTATACTTTGGTTCGGCAAAGGCCATGGTCGGGGCTACGAAGAGCGCCAGGCAGAATGCTGCCAGAATGGTTAGTGTAATACTTTTGTTCATGATTCTTCCTCCTTGTAGTCTTTAGTTCAGGAATACGGCTACCGCCGCCCCTATTACTATCAGTGCGTATCCGAAGTACTGGGTCGTTTTGGCCGACCCCTTCATGCTGTCCAGGACTTCCTCTTCAGACTTAACGGAGACGATAAAAGGCTTGTCCTTCTCCGAAGGCTTTCCGATGCGAAGCTCTCCGCCTGACTTTCTTATCTCACCCACCACGTAGAGGGGCTGTCCCAGAGGAATAAGCCTCTCCTTGTACCGGAAGCCCAGGGTCCTGGTTCCGCTCGGCACGGTAAAGTTAACGCCAAAGAAGGAGTATCCTCTGTCCTCCTTAAAGGGCTCGTAGCGATCCTCGCCGCTCTTCAAATCGAGATTTGCCCCCTGGAGGTCTATCCTTGCCCTTACTCCTCCATCTGCAATATACAGAGGAGAGGAGCTTTTATCGCTGGACACATTCTCATAAAGCTTATTCCGTCTCGTCCTTACCTTGCCGTCCTTGTCCGTGTAGGTCTCCATCTGTTCGTATTCCCTCGTCACCGACGCCTCGAAGTAGGCGCAGGGCGTTTCGCTGTGAGGGGTCTTCAGCTCGCCGTCCGTCTCGGCGCTGCCGTTGGTCTCCACCATATCCCGGAAGCTGTCGCCAAGTCCCTCTGCGTCCAGGGCCTTCAGCGACTCATGGAGCTCCGGAAGGGATGTGGATTTCATGAACTGCAGCTCTCGTGCCAGCCCTTCCTTTTTTTTGCTCTGCACAAAGGCGAGGTAAGCCCCTCCCGCTGCCAAAAGGCCGCCAACTCCCAGCCCAACCATACTCATGGAATCTACCTCCTTAAAACAGGGGTCAGAAAAATTAGGTATACAGCTCTTTCAGAATGTCGTCGTACTGGTCGGCATAAGCCGCCACCGTCTGCAGGGCGCCCATAAGTTCGTTTTTGTCCAGGTTGGCCCCGGGCACGGAGCATGAGAGCATCACCGTATCGTCAAATATGAGGGAGAAAGCTCCCATGGGAAGATCGGCGTTGAGCCGCATGAACTCCGGAGCCGTCTTTGCTCTGTCCACGTTCTCCGCCAGATAGGAAAAAACCTTTACGATCACGTCCTCGGTGTGCCATGGCACAACTGTCACCTGGATGGTGGCGCTGCCGAATTCAAACGAGATGAGGTCGTCCACCCGTATGAGGTCGTCTTCGTCGAAGAATTCATTCATCCAGGAATCTACCTTTTTTCTTACTTCCGCAAGCATCTGCTCGTTTGTGCCGTCCTTGAGAATGGGAAATTTATGCATCCGTTTCCCCTCCCATCTTCTCCATCAGCTTCGCCATCTCCGCCTCAAGGGCGAGATCCGCCTCCATCGAGCTGAAGGGGTCGTCCGCCGGGGCATCGCCGGAGAGTTCGGAGAAAGCCTCCGCCTCCGCCTCCATTCCCTCGATCTTCTTCTCCATCTTTTCGAACTTGGCAAAAACCCCCTGACCGGCGCCGCCCATGGCAGAGGAGAACTCCTTCTGGGTCTTTGCCGTCTGGGCTCTGGCCACCAGCGTGGCCTGCTTCATCCGGGCTTCCTCCAGCTTTGCCTTCAGGGTGTCAAGCTGCGACCGGAGCTGGCCTGTGGTGGCGCTTGCCTGAGCCAGCATAGTATCGTACTGCTTTACCTGCCCGTCATAGCCTATCTTTTTGGAGAGAGCCTGCTTGGCGAGGTCTGCATTTCCCGCCTTAAGGGCCAGGGCCGCCTTTTCCTCCCACTGCTTCGACTGGGCTGCGGCGTTATCGCACTGCTTTCGCAGGTTCCGCTCATTGGCCATGGCCTTTGCCAGGGAGGATGTAGCCTTTACGAGGCCCTCCTCCATCTCGATGATCATCTGCTTGACCATCTTCTCGGGATCTTCCATTTTGTCCAGCATGTCGTTGACGTTTGCCTTGAAGATATCTGTAATTCGCGCAAATATGCTCATAGATTCCCCTCCTTTTTCGGAAATACAGGGTATCCGGTTTATTTTTTCATATTTTAACATTTCCGGAGGAAGAATCCTCCCGCCCGAGAGACCTTTAGGGGGGTGGTATTCCCCACCCCTGTCTGCCGCAGCGCATGATGAAACTATATCCTTAAGACAGATGATAACATATTTTGCGCTCCCCGCAATAATTTTTCCCGTTACTATCCGTCTGATATTTCCGGCCCCTGAGAAAGAGATTTTCCCATTTCCTCCCGTTTGATATAGAATAGTCAGTAGACAAAATCCTGCCTGGGAGGAAGCCATGATTGAAGAGAAAATCATGAGAACCATCCGAAATCTGATAACAGGCCGTCAGGAGGACTCCCGGCGTGCTGAGGGGCTGTGGGAAGTGACATCTGTGCTTGTGGAAAAAAAATGGTTCTTCTCCAGCGGACAGGTGACCTTCACCGCCAAATTCAGAGTAAACGAGGCCTCCAAAGAGGTAATCTACAACGAAGCCCTTATCGAGCGGATTATGGGGCTGGAGGCAAAATTCGGAAGAGGATTTTCAAGGTTCGGCCTCAGAAAGCTGAAGACGGGAGCTGAGCCGGGAGGCCTGGGCAAAATTTTCTCAGACCACTCCGACCTTATTGAAAAACGTCAGGGCTACACCTTCCGGTTCCGCCAGATACGGCAGGCTGTCAAAAAGGCAGTGGAAGAGGAAGGCTACACCTTCAGGCATCAGCTTTGGGGCAGCATGTAACTTGTAGCAACAGGGAGATAATGCTATATTTGAACTGTTGAATTTACTATTTATTGTATGGGAGAGGTTTCCATGAACGCCGTCAGCCCGGTGAGGCCCGCAGTAAATATAACCCCCGGTGCACCGGTCCGGGACCGGTCGGGGCGGGAGGATCTGAAGCGCGCAGAGGCAGAAGTTCTGCGCCAGGAAAGGCTGCTGCAAAGTTCAGAGGAGGTAACCTCCACCGTCTATCACTATTCCGTCAGCGCCGACGGCAAGCCCTACATCACCGCCGCAACGGTAACGGTTCGCACATCTGACGGTGAGGAAGGGCAGAACATAGGGGAAGGCCCTGCAAAGAAAAAAGAAAAGGAAGCTCGGGCAGAAAAGGGCGGGCAGAACCCGTCTGAAGGGCAGAAGGACGCTGACCCCAAGATCGCCGCGGAGACGGCAAGGCTCAAGGCCATTGAGAGGGAAGTAATCGCTCACGAGGCGGCTCATAAGGCCGTGGGCGGCCAGTATGCGGGGGCTGTCTCCTACACCTATATAACGGGCCCCGACGGAAGGCGATACATCGCCGGGGGCGAGGTGCCCATCTCCGCTCCCGAGGGCAAGACCCCGGAGGAGACCATCCGGATTATGGAGCAGGTAAAGAGGGCGGCCCTTGCACCGGCCTCCCCCTCCCCCCAGGATTTCCGGGTGGCGGCCGCAGCGGCGGCAACCCAGATGAGGGCCCAGGCGGAGATGGCCCGGCAGGGAGCTATAAGGGCCTATTCCGGCATCGAAGAAGAAGAGGCTCCCGGGACAGAACCTCTGTCCCTCGTAGCGTAAGTTCATTTTAAATTTTTAAGGAGGACGCCCCCCCGGACGTCCTCCTTCTTTTTACAGAAAGTGCAGGTGAAAGCCTTAATGGATATAAAGCTGCTCAAGGAGTGGTTTGATGATCTGGCCTCCGTGGGGGCCGACCCTGAGGGCGGAGTTACAAGGCTAGCCTACTCGGCGGCTGAGGACGAAATGTTCGCACAAGTCGCCTCCTTCGCAGCCCGGCTGGGGTTTGTAACGGCGGAGGACTGTGTGGGGAACATGTACATCTCCTCCAGGGGGGAGGAGGATATGCCCTGCCACACTATCGGCTCCCACCTGGACTCCGTCCCCCGGGGAGGCATGTACGACGGGGTTGCAGGGGTTCTGGCGGGCCTGCTGGTGATGGAAAAAGTCCGCCGCCTGAACCTCTCCCTTCCGGTGAAGTGCGTCGTATTCCGGTGTGAGGAGTCAAGCCTCTACGGCCTTGCAACGGCCGGCAGCGGCGCTGTGACCGGAAGCTTTGACGTCCCCCATCTCAAGCGGGTGAAATCCCTCTCCGGCGAGAGCCTTTACGAAGCCATGACGAAGAAGGGCTATTCACCCGGCACGTGTGGTCTTGGGCCCATGCTGGATTTTACGGAGCTCCATATCGAACAGGGGCGGGTGCTGTGGGAATCAGGGGAAAAGATCGGCGTGGTTACGGCCATTGCCGCCCCTACCAGGCTCAAGGCTACATTTCACGGCCGGCAGGACCACTCCGGCGCCACGCCCATGGATCTTAGGCGAGATGCCCTGTGCGCCGCCGCAGAGGTGATTCTGGCGGTAGAAAAGGCAGGCAGGGACGAAAAAGAGCTGGCCACGGTGGCCACCACCGGAGTAGTCCATGTCGTCCCCGGCGCCCTTAACGTAATCCCGGGGGCAGTGGAACTCAGGATCGACATAAGAGGGATAGACAAAGAAAGCATCTCAAGAGCCGTAACGGCCATAAAAGAGGCAATTAAGGCCGCCGAAGGGGCCAGGGGCATACCCTGCGATGTGGAGACCATATCCGCGTCAGACCCCGTCACCCTGGACGAAGGGGTTATAAAGTCCCTCGCAGAAGCGGCCGGAAAGGGAAGCATACCCCACAGGCTTATGGCAAGCGGCGCGGGGCACGATGCCATGAAGGTGGCCTCCCAGGTTCCCGCCGGAATGGTCTTCGTGCCCTGCCGGGAGGGGATAAGCCACAACCCGGCGGAGGAGGCCTCCCTTGAGGACATTGCCCTGGGGGCTAAGGTCATCCTTGAAGGCATAAAGATCCGCCGCGAAAAACTGTAGGGCCTATACCCCTGCCCTGGCAAACACTCCGTCCACCATCTCCCGGGCCTCTTCCCGGATTTTCGCCAGGTGATCCTCCCCAAGAAAGCTTTCGGCGTAGATCTTGTACACGTCCTCCGTCCCTGATGGTCGGGCGGCGAACCATCCGTTCTCAGAGACCACCTTCAGCCCGCCTATGGGCGCCCCGTTCCCCGGGGCGGCGGTGAGCTTTGCCAGAATGGGCTCCCCTGCCAGCGTCTCCCCCTCCACGGCGTCAGGGGTGAGGTTTTTCAGCAGTTTTTTTCTCTCAGGCCCTGCCGCAGCGTCCATGCGGGCATAGTAGGGGACGCCGAGCCTTGCGGCTATCTGATCGTACCTCTGGCCCGGATGCTGTCCCGTTACGGCAATGATCTCGGCGGCCAGCAGGTTTAAAATTATTCCGTCCTTGTCCGTGGACCATGCCGTGCCGTCCTTTCTAAGGAAGGACGCACCGGCGCTCTCCTCGCCTCCGAAGCCCAGAGAGCCGTCCAGCAGCCCCTCCACAAACCACTTGAACCCAACGGGCACCTCGCAGCACCTCCGGCCTATGTCGGAGGCCACTCTGTCTATGAGGGAGCTGGAGACCAGGGTCTTGCCCACAGCCCCGTCCCGGGGCCACCCGGGCCTGTGGGTGAAGAGGTACTCCACCGCCGCGGCCAGATAGGCGTTCGCGGGCAGAAGCCCCCGGTCGGGCACCACTATGCCGTGGCGGTCGAAATCCGTATCGTTGCCGAAGGCCACGTCGAACCCCTCCTTCAGGCTGACAAGGCCCGCCATGGCATAGGGGGAGGAGCAGTCCATCCTTATCCTGCCGTCCCAGTCCAGGGACATGAAGGAGAAGGTGGGATCCACTACGGGGTTGACCACCTCCAGCTTCAGGCCGTACCTGGAGGCTATGGCTTCCCAGTAGGCAACCCCCGACCCTCCCATGGGGTCCGCGCCGATGGAGACCCCCGCTTCAGCTATGGCCTTCATATCAAGTATGTTTTCGAGGTCGTCCACGTAGGGAACAACGTAGTCCGTTGTCCTCAGCCAATCGGACTGCAGGGCCGCGGCAAAGGGCATTCTTTTGACGCCCTTGCCCCCCGCCCTGAGGATCTCGTTCGCCCGGGCCTGAATGGCATCGGTAACATCAAGATCCGCCGGCCCCCCCGAGGGAGGATTGTATTTAAAGCCCCCGTCCTCAGGAGGATTATGGGAGGGAGTTATCACAATTCCGTCTGCCCTTCCTCCCCTGCCCTTTTTATTCCAGGTCAGGATGGAGCGGGATATGACGGGGGTGGGAGTGTAGCCTCCCCCCTCCTGGATCACCGTCTCCACGCCGTTGGCCGCCAGCACCTCAAGGGCGGTTCTGAAGGCGGGCTCCGACAGGGCGTGGGTGTCCTTCCCCACGAAAAGGGGCCCCTTAATTCCTTCCCCGGCCCTGTACTCCGCTACCGCCTGGGAGACGGCCAGAATATGGGCCTCGTTGAAAGAGCTCCTCAGGGAGGAGCCCCTGTGGCCCGATGTCCCAAAGGAGACCAGCTCAAGAGGATCTTCCGGGTCGGGACTATCTGTATAGTAGGCCGATACCAGTTTGGGAATATCTGCCAGCATGGTGTGAGGCGGACGCTTTCCCGCCAGCGGTGATACAGTCATGACCTGCCTCCTTCGTCCATACTAAAATCATCTTCAAAGAGTACGAGAGGGCGGAGGCACTTCTCCGCCCTCGCCTATCGACCCTACTGCTTAGCGATAAAAGTATCGTCCTCCAGGTCCTTAAAGGCCTGGTCAAGCTCTTCCTTTGTATTCATCACGATGGGACCACCCCAGGCCACGGGCTCCTTAAGAGGCTCCCCCTCCAGATAGAGAAAGCGGACTCCCTTTTCAGCGGCCTTCACCGCAAACTTTTCTCCTTTCGAGAAAAGAACGGCGTTTTTCTCGGCCACTGTCGTCCCCGCTCCGGGCCCGAAAGCCCCCTCCCCCTCCACAATATAGATGAAAACTGTGGCCCCGGGAGGGGTTTCAAGGGCCCAGCTCTCCCCACCCGATACAAGGATATCGAGGTATCTGGGCTGCACATAGTCGGCCTTCATGGGCCCCTGCACAGCTCCGTATGCCCCGGACAGGATCCGGACCTCCCCCGACTCTTCCTTCACGACGGGGATATCCCCGCTTACCAGATCGTTATACTTGGGGGGACACATCTTGTCCTTTGCAGGCAGATTAAGCCATAGCTGAGCCCCCAGCAGCCTCTCCGCGGGCTTGGGCATCTCCTGATGGATGATCCCCGAACCGGCGGTCATCCACTGGCAGTCCCCATCTCGGATAGTTCCGCTGTTCCCGAGGCTGTCCCCGTGCTCCATCTCCCCCTCTATAAGATAGGTAATGGTCTCAATCCCCCTGTGGGGATGCCACGGAAAACCCTTTATGTAATCGTTAGGATCTCTTGAGTCAAAGGCATCCAGCATAAGGAAAGGATCAAAATCCTCTACATCCGGGCGCCCAAAGACCCGTACCAGGCTTACTCCCGCTCCGTCAGTAGTTCTGCGGCCGGAAACGACCTTTGCCGGAATCCGTATATTTTCCATCTAAAAACACCTCCCGTCCTTTAATATGGCTATGCTATTAGAAGAGGACACATCGGTCAAGACGAAGGGATGAAAAAAACCTGTCGTCCCGAACCGAAAGGGAGGGACCTGGGCTTGCTCTTGATTTTGGTCTTCATTCTCGTTATCCTGAAGCCCAAAACCAGATCCCTCAGGCAAAAACCTGCCTTTCGGGATGACAAAAAGACCTGTCGTCCCGAACCGAAAGGGAGAGACCTGGGCTTGCTCTTGATTTTGACCTTCATTCTCGCTATCCTAAAGCCTAAAAACCAGATCCCTCAGGCAAAAATCCACCTTTCGGGATGACAAACAAAACCTGTCGCCCCGAACGCCCGCAGGGCGGGGGGAAACCTGGGTTTGATCCTAGGTCTTGACCTAATTTGTGCTCCGCCCAAAAACCCAAACTCCGGAGGCCCTTACCCATGAATCGTACCTACTACATATACCTCCTGACAAACATAAAAAACCGCGTCCTCTACACTGGCGTCACCAACAACCTGAAGCGCCGGGTTTACGAACATAAACACGGCCTGGTAGAAGGCTTCACAAAAAAATACCGCGTTCATAAACTCGTCTGCTATGAGGAGGTAAACGACGTAAACGCAGCCATTGCAAGAGAAAAAGAAATCAAAGCCTGGCGGAGGGAAAAGAAAAACGCCCTAATAGAAAAAGAAAACCCGGAATGGAACGACCTAAGCGCAGGCTGGTACGATGATTCAACACCCCCAGAGGAATAAGAAAACATCAGAGGCTCATGTCGTCCAGAACAGCACATAATATTACTGTCATCCCGAACTGAGCGAAGCTCGGGAGGGATCTGCTCTTGATTCTGGTCTTCACTCTTGCAGCCCTAATACCCCAAAATCAGATCCCTCAGGCAAAAGCCTGCCTTTCGGGATGACAAACAAAAGCTGTCGTCCAGAACGAGTGGCAATTTTCCGTCGTCCCGAACCGAAAGGGATCGCAAAGCATCCTGAGCGCAGCGATCGCGTAGCATCCCGTAGGGGAGGTGGGACCTGGGCTTGATCCTAGTTCTTGACTCTAAACCCAAACTCCGGAGGCCCTTACCCATGTACCATAACCACCATTCCTTTGACACGCATTAAAACACGTGTCATACTCATGTTGTTGAAGCGAGGGGGGCGGGGCCGATAAAGAGTTTCAACAGCAGAGAGATCATCAAAATTCTGCAACGGGACGGATGGCGTTTAAAAGGCGTTAGAGGCGATCATCACTACTTTGAACACGACATAAAAAAAGGAAAGCTAACTGTACCGCACCCTGAAAAAGATCTGCATCCCAAAACAGTAAAGAGCATTTTCAAGCAAGCAGGACTTAAAATTCCGCCCCTCTGAAGGAGGGTTTTTAATGGCCAAAAAAAGAAACAGAGATACGCGAACTTATCCAGCTGTATTTTCAAAGGATGAAAACGGCATTGCCATCGAGTTCCCGGACCTGCCCGGATGCTTTACATGCGGCAAAACTGAGGAAGAGGCCGTAGCCCGCGCAAAAGAAGCGCTCGAAGGTTTTCTCTATGTATCCGAACGAGATGGAGACCGCATACCGCCTCCCTCTTCTTTCGACAAAATCCGGATAAAAAAAGGCGAGGCCCTTGTTCTCATTACAGTGCGCATGGATATCGTCAGGGAAGAGGAAGCCAGACGAAGCGTTACAAAGAGCGTCACGCTGCCGTCATGGCTTAACAAGTTGGGGATGGAGCACAACCTCAACTTCTCCAGCCTTTTGCAGGAGGCTCTTAAAGAGCGCCTAGACGTTAAGGAACCGGTATCGTTCTAAATCGGACGAATCAAACCAGATCAACCTTCGCTGTGCTCAAGATGCTACGCGATCGCATACGCTAGGGA
Source organism: Aminivibrio sp. (assembly GCA_050946755.1). Taxonomy (GTDB): domain Bacteria; phylum Synergistota; class Synergistia; order Synergistales; family Aminobacteriaceae; genus Aminivibrio. Next base: position 10,174 of record JBMNVK010000079.1, read on the forward strand.
TGACAAAGAAAATCTGTCGTCCCGACAGAGCGAAGCGACGAGGGACCTGGTCTTGCCTTTCATTCCTCATTGCTTAAAATCTAGATCCCTCCGCCTTCCAGGCGTTCGGGATGACATAAGCAGACGACCAAACGGGCGGGGTTATCGTTTGTGTCGGTCGCTTATGCAAAGCAAAGCAGACGACCAAACGGGCGGGGTTATCGTTTGTGTCGGTCGCTTATGCAAAGCAAAGCAGACGACCAAACGAGCTACGAAAGATATCTGCCCTTCCCCCTATTTGATAGACAGTATGAAGAGACGATATACTGTAGATCAGAGAGGGGTTGCAGAGTATGGGTAAATATTACGCTCCAGATTTCAAGCTTGAAGCAGTAAAGCGGGTACAGAGG
>JBMNVK010000080.1:0-10535 GCA_050946755.1 Aminivibrio sp.
GCAGACGTTTCAACCCCACAGAAGACCAAGAAAAAGAAAGATGGGCTTCCTGGCCCGGTCCAGAACGCCGTCCGGTCGTCGTATCCTTAGGAATCGCAGAAGAAAGGGCCGTTCGCGGCTGGCCGTTTAGTCGTTGAGATTTACCTTCCCGCGGTCTTCGCGCCTTCAACGAGGGTGGGAGTATGACCTTGTCTTCCGCACCGGCGACCGACTGAATGGCGAGCTGGTGCGGTTGTTGCTTATGGAGGCGCCTGACGGCAGGAGAAGGATAGGTTTCGCGGTAGGAAAACGTCAGGGCAAATCTCACGAGAGAAACAGGGGACGACGGATACTCAAGGAAGGTTTCCGCCGTCTTTTGCCGTGGCTGAGAGACGGCATATGGATTGTAGCTGCCCTGAGAAGGTCCGGCATGGAGGCCGGCGCAAGGGAAATTTACCGGGATCTTGCCAGGCTTTTGAGCAGACAGGGACTCATGGTGGAGGAATGGCCGGGGATGGATTGGAACTGCACCGAAAAAAAAGAAGGAGCAGGGCTGTGAATCTGCCTGCCCGTGCAGGAATTGGCCTGATACGGGGCTACCAGATGCTGATCTCTCCCCTTCTCGGGCATAACTGCCGGTTTTATCCCTCCTGCTCCCAGTATGCTGCTGATGCGCTGGCGGAGCACGGCTTTTTCAAAGGACTTTATCTGGCAACATTGCGCATTTGCAAGTGCGCTCCGTGGCATCCGGGCGGGTTTGATCCCGTGCCTCCCCGGAGGCGAAAAAGCGGAGCCTATAAATCCGAGGACGGTGATCTGTAGTGGGTGCAATTTGGAAAATGGGTGGAGACCTAATGATGAGGCTCATGGAGATTGTCCATGGCTTCACCGGGTCGTGGGGGCTGGCAATAATTACTCTTACGCTGATCGTCAGGCTTATGCTGCACCCCCTGACGAAGAAGCAGATGACGAGCATGCAGAAGATGCAGAAGCTTCAGCCCCGAATCAAGATGCTTCAGGAAAAATACAAGGATGACAAGGAAACCCTCAACAGGGAGATGATGAACCTCTACAAGGAGAACAAGGTAAATCCGGCGGCAGGCTGCCTCCCTCTTCTCGTTCAGCTTCCGGTGTTCATCCTTCTCTACAGGGTGCTTACCCAGTACGATTTTTCCGGAGTCTCTTTCCTCGGAATTCAGCTTGACGGATCCGTACTTTCCACCGTTGCCCAGGCTGTGGGCCTGGTCATAGAAAAGGAGCAGCTTGGCATCATGTCCGTGGGCTATGCCGTAATGGCCAACCCCATGGGGCTTATGAACGTGGGGATGTATCTGTCGAATGCTCTGCTCCTGGGGGGCATCGGCTTCCTTACCTGGTACCAGCAGCAGCTTTCATCCAGCGGCAACCCCCAGATGGCCATGATGAACTGGTTTATGCCCCTCTTCCTCGCCTTCATCTGTCTCAGCCTTCCTGGCGGAGTTCTCCTGTACTGGGGAGTATCATCCCTTCTGGGCGTAATCCAGCAGATAGTCATGTCTAAAAAGACTGCGGCTGAAATGCAGCGAAAACCAACCCTTTTCAAGGATAAACCTACGAAGAGCGGCGAATAGCGGCCTGCCTCTTTCCTGAAAGGAGGATTGCTGTGAACGACAGCGAAGTTATTGTTCTGGAGGCTTCTTCCGTGGAGGAAGCCCGTACGTCTGCGGCAAAGGAATGGAGTATTGATCCTTCGGAAGTTGCCGTAAAGGTAATAGAGGAGGAAAAAAGTTTTTTTGGCCTTTTTGGGAGAAAACTAAGAGTTGAGGCGAGGCCCGAAGCGCCTCTTCCCCTGCTGCGGGGGAGGGCTATGGCCCAGACCATGCTTGACGCCATGGATCTTCACATAGATCTTGAGCTCAGGGATGGCACCACCATAAATCTGACGGGCCAGGATGCCGGAATCATCATCGGAAGGTACGGCGAGACTCTGAAATCCATGGAATTTCTGCTTAATCTTATGGCCAGGGGAGTGCGGGAGGGCAGCAGAATCTATCTGGACAGCGACGGATACAGGGAGCGCAGGGAGCTGAGCCTGCAGCGGCTTGCCCTGACGGCTGCCAGCAGGACTGTGAAGAGGGGAAGGCCCACCTATCTTGAGCCCATGACAAGCTGGGAGAGAAGAGTAATTCACATGGCCCTGAAGGACGACAGCTCTGTGGAGACCAAGTCTGTGGGAGAGACTCCTTCCCGCAAAGTAGTAGTCTGGCCTGTGAAAAGATCTGGCCGGAGGCATTAGCAAACGTGCGTCCGACCCTGTTTGAGATCCTGGAAATCAAGGTCCACAGCTACTACGTGCTGTGGACCTTTTCTTTGTGCCTGGCAGTAGTCATGACAAGAAAGAGAATGACGGATCATTTTCTTGTTGACGACCGCCACGCCCGGCTCATTGTGGCGGCGGCCTTTCTTGGAATGCTCGCCGGCGCCAGAGGGGGCGCCATCATTGAATTCTGGAGGGTTTACCTGGAAGAGCCCTGGAGGCTTCTGCGGTTCTGGGAGGGAGGCCTTTCGGCGGTGCCGGCATTTCTTGGCGCCGGCGCCGTTGGAGCGGCTCTGTCGGTACGGCTCGGAGTTCCTGTCTGGATTACCGCAGATAGCGCTGCAGTTCCTGCGGCTTTTGCGGTGGCCCTGGGCCGGTGGGGCTGCTTTCTTAACGGGTGCTGCTTTGGGAGGCAGACGGATGTGCCCTGGGGGGTAGTATTTCCGGGCGATCCGGAGGGCCTGCTCCGTCACCCTGTTCAGCTCTACTACGCCTTCGGAGCTCTCCTTATTGCAGCCCTTCTCCTTGCGGCTGAGCGGAAGCGTCCCTGGAGGGGAGCCTTTCTGTGGCCTGTCTTCATGATCCTCTATCCTGTGCTCAGATTCCTTGCCGACCCCTTCCGGGCCGAATACGGAGGGGCCGGGCTTCAGGCAGTACGAATAATCCTCGGCGTGGTCATGGCCTCTGGCCTGCTGTGGCTTCTGATGTCCCGGCCCTCCGGAGGGAGCGGAAAAAAATGCGGAAAAGGGGATCCGTAAAAAAAACGATGTATTTCAGCGGTTCCATACTAGAATAGTATAAAACGTTTTGGGGGTGAACCGAATGAAAGCATCAAACAGAAGTGTTGGAGTTTTTAAAATAAGACCGGTCGCCATTGCTGCCGCTCTGATAGCGGCGGTTCTCCTGGCGGGGGTTCCGGCCCTTGCCCAGGATCCTTTTACCGGAAACCCGGTGGCAAAAATTGCAAAGGAACTCTCGTCCGCCGTAGTAAACATCGATGTAGAGACCATGGTAAGAAGACCTGTCCATCCCTTTGCCGATGACCCTTTTTTCAAGCAGTTCTTCGGAGAGGAGTTTAAAAGGTTCTCCAGGGCAGTTCCCATGAAGGGCAGAGGCTCAGGATTCATAGTCTCGAAAGAGGGCAGAATCATCACCAACAATCACGTGGTGGACGGAGCTGACAAGATATCGGTGACCATGTGCGACGGTGAGGTATATGAGGCCAGAATTCTGGGCAAGGACCCCACTTTTGACCTGGCGGTACTCAAGATCGAGGGCAACGGAAAGGATTTCCCCGTGATAGAGCTTGGCGACTCCGACAGGACCGAAGTGGGAGAGTGGGTCGTCGCCATAGGCAATCCCCTGGGCCTGGAGCACTCCGTAACCGTGGGAGTGATCTCGGCAAAGAACCGCAGCATTCACGCCGGAAGGGTTAATTTTGACGGCTTCCTGCAGACGGATGCGGCGATCAATCCGGGCAACAGCGGAGGTCCCCTGATAGACCTCAGCGGCAGGGTGGTGGGCATCAACACCGCCATCGTTCCCTACGCCCAGGGCATCGGCTTTGCAATCCCCGTTAACATGGCAAAGCAGGTAATGGACGACCTGATCCAGTACGGCACCGTTAAAAGAGGCTGGCTCGGGGTTTACATCCAGGCCCTTACAAAAGAATTTGCTGACGCCTACGGCATAAAAGAGGACCACGGAGCTGTAATAAGCGACGTCATGGCTGATTCTCCCGCTGAAAAAGCAGGGCTCAAAAGAGGAGACGTGGTTCTAACAGTAAACGGTGAAAAGGTCAAAGATCACCAGCAGCTGGTAAACAAGATAAGGCAGCGTATGAGCGGGGAGAAGGTCTCCCTGGGCATCGTCCGTCAGGGCAAGGCCGTCGCCCTGTCGGTGACTCTCGGTGAAATCCCCGGAAATGATGGGGATGTCATTGGGTCGGCAGGGGGCAAAATGCTGAAGTCCCTTGGCATTGAGGCAGTGTCCGTCACAGAGGAAATCCAGAAAAAGCTCGGGCTCAGGAGCAGTGAAGGATTATCGGTCTCCTCGGTGGAAGAAGGTTCCATCGCCGCCAGGGGAGGCATCAGGGAGGGGGATATCCTGCTTGAGATAAACGGAATCCGGCTTAAATCCCTTTCCGACCTTGAGAAAGCCGCCTCCTCCGGAAGATCCTCCACCGTTATCCTGGTATGGAGAGAGGGAAGGACCTTCTTCGTCTCAGTAAGAGGGGGAGAGTAATCCCCAGGAATGACCCTTGATGCATGAGAATCCCGGCTTATTCCGGGATTCTCATGCATTTGCCCCGAAAGGGCGGGGACTGGCAGCCTATGGACCCCGGAGACAGCTGTGCAGCAGGCCTTAAATATTCTCCCGGGGTTTGCTTTCCTGCCCAGGAAATGGTAGTATTTCTGCGACCCACACTCGGATACGGATTAACCTCCCTTCTGGGTTTAGGGATTCTGACATGAGGTGAGATACATGCTTGAAAAGGAAAAGAAACAGCAGATAATAGGAGAATACCGTACCCATAACGGAGACACGGGATCTCCGGAGGTCCAGGTGGCCATGCTGACCCATCGCATAAGAGACCTTACCGAACATCTGAAGATCCATACCAAGGACTTCCACTCCCGAAGGGGACTCCTGAAGATGGTAGGTACGAGAAGAAAACTCCTCCGGTACCTCCGGGGCAAGGACTTCAACAGGTACAAAACCCTTATAGAGCGGCTGGGGCTCAGGCGTTGAAGGTTAAAACAGGCTTTAATGCGGGGACAACTGTCCCCGCTTTTTTTTTGCCAGCAACTGCCCATATTATGGTATTCTTACTCCGCATACATAAAGAGGTACGAAATCGAGGAGGAAAAAATTAATGGAAAAGGTTTTTTCGGTTGAAATAGGCGACCGACCCCTGCAATTTACCGTGGGAAAAGTCGCAAGGCAGGCAAACGGTGCAGTTATAGCCAGCCACGGCGATACGGCCATTCTGGCCACGGCGTGCGTAACGGACAAGCCCAGAACGGGTATCGACTTCTTCCCACTACTGGTAGATTTTGAGGAGAGATTCTATTCGGCGGGCAAAATACCCGGCGGATTTATAAAACGGGAGGGGAGACCCTCCGAGACGGCAGTGCTCAGCGGACGAATGGTTGACCGTTCCATCCGCTCTCTGTTTGATGAAACTATGAGGCACGACGTCCATGTGGTTGCCACCGTTCTGGTGGTGGATCAGATAAATCCCCCGAGCGTCCTGGCCATCAACGGCGCCTCCGCCGCCCTCTCCATATCGGACATTCCCTGGGAGGGGCCTGTCGGGGCGGTCAGAATGGGTCTGGTGGACGGAGAGCTGGTAGTAAATCCAACGGAAGAGCAGATGCTCGCATCTGATCTGGACCTCCTCGTCGCCGGCCATCTTGACGGCGTAACCATGGTGGAGTGCGGGGCCAAAGAAGTTTCCGAGGCGATCCTGGCCGATGCTCTGGACAGGGCTCAGGAGGAGATAAAAAAGATAGTGGAGCTTTTTGCAAGGATGAGAGCTGAGGTGGGCAAGGAAAAGCTTGTCTTCCCGTCCTCTCCCCAGCACCCTGAAATAGACGCCTGGATGGCAGAGAATCTGACTGCCGACGTCAGAGAGGCCGTGAAAATTCATGAAAAGGTCGCCCGGGGAGAAAAGATCTCCGCCGCAAAAAACAGGGCCCAGGAGCACTTTCTGGAGGAGTACCCGGAGAGCGGAGACTACATCTCCGCCTGCATGGATGAGATGGTGAAAAAGACCATGCGGTCCCTCATAACCGATGAGAGGATCCGGGTGGACGGCAGAGCCATGGATGAGCTCAGAGAGGTGACCTGCGAAACGGGCGTTCTCCCCAGAGTGCACGGTTCAGCCCTGTTTACCAGGGGAGAGACTCAGGCCCTTGCAGTAACCACCCTGGGCATGATGGGTATCGACGATCAGATTCTCGACGGCCTCAAGGAGGATGAGCCCGCCAAGAGATTTATACTGCACTATAACTTCCCCCCCTATTCTGTAGGGGAAGTCAGGCCCATGAGAGGCCCCGGCCGCAGGGAGATCGGCCACGGCGCGTTGGCCGAAAGAGCTCTCCGGGGCCTGATCCCCGACGAGGAGGAGTTCCCCTACGTCATGCGGGTGGTGTCCGATATCCTGGAATCCAACGGATCAAGCTCCCAGGCCTCCATCTGCGGCGGCAGCCTGGCCCTCATGGATGCGGGGGTTCCCATGAAGAAGCATGTGGCGGGCGTCGCCATGGGACTCATAAAAGAAGGGGACAAAATTGCCATCCTCACCGACATTCAGGGCCTGGAGGACCACTTCGGAGACATGGACTTCAAGGTGGCGGGCACCAGGGACGGCGTCACGGCCCTGCAGATGGACAACAAGGCGGGCGGAATTACAAGGGCCATCCTGGAAGAGGCCCTGGACCAGGCCATGGTTGCCCGCATGGCTATTCTGGACAAGATGGAGGAAGCCATCCCTGTCCCGGCCCAGCTCTCCCCCAACGCCCCCAGAATCTATATGACTACCATAGATCCTGAGAAGATCAGGGATGTCATCGGCCCCGGCGGAAAGGTCATCCGGGGCATAACCCAGCAGACCGGGGTCAAAATCAATGTGGAGGACAGCGGCGAGATCTACATAGGAGGCTCTTCCCAGGAGAAGGTGGATGAGGCTATGTCCATAATCAGGGGCCTTACCAAGGATCTCGAGGCAGGAGAGGTGTACTACGGAACAGTGACCAGGCTCATGTCCTTCGGGGTATTTATCGAATGTCTCCCCGGCAAGGAGGGGCTCCTTCACGTAAGCGAAGTAAGCACTTACCGCATACCCAAAGTTGAGGACGTATTCAAGGTGGGAGACCAGGTCCTTGTCATGGTCAAGGAGATCGACGACATGAACAGGGTAAACCTGACGCGGCGGCGCATACTCGAAGATGAATCCCGCATTGAAGAAGAGGGTCTTATGAATGTGCTGCCTGCCGAACAGGAGAGGGAGAAGGCCATAGCGGAGCTGGCTGCTTCTGCGAGGCCGGGCCCGTCCTCCGAAAGGGGACGCCCTCCCCACGGAGGAGGCAGGCCTGACAGGAGAGGCGGCCCCCGCCGCAATCCCGGAGGAAGGTCCTAGCACTTAAAATGGGAATAAAGGTAAAAATTCAGCGGGAGGGAAAGGCAAGGGATTTTTCGCCTCCGGAATACGCCACTCCCTCTTCCTCCGGAGCGGATCTTCGGGCATCGGAGGATCTGGTCCTGCTGCCGGGCGAGTGGTCTCCTGTCTCCACAGGGCTGAAAATTGAGCTCCCCGAGGGATTCGAAGGGCAGATAAGGCCCAGAAGCGGGCTGGCCGCCAGACACGGCGTCACAGTGCTTAATGCCCCGGGTACCATAGACAGCGACTACAGGGGAGAGATCCGGGTCCTTCTCGTCAACTTGGGACGAGAGCCCTTTTCCATCGCCTCGGGGGACAGAATTGCCCAGCTTGTCCTTGCCCCGGTATCAAGGATACTTTGGAGCGAGGAACCCCTTGGGGAGACGGCAAGGGGAGAGGGAGGATTTGGGAGCACCGGCAGGAGTTGACAGAACCTCCCTTTAGGAGTATAAAATTTTAAGCTTAATACTTGGCGATGAAGGGAAGAGTAAAAGGAACACCTACGCCCCAGAGAGGGAGTCCCCCGGCTGCAAGGACTCCTGGCGGAACTCCTTTGAAGACCGCCCCTGAGCCGGCGCCGAAAAGCCCCTGGGAGGGTACAAGGCGCCGGGGTGCGCCCCTTACAGCGCAGGATGAGAGCCCTTTGCAGAATAAAGGGGAATTGGAGTGGAACCACGGCATGACCGCGCCGTCTCCAGATGGAGACGGCGCGGCTTTTTCTATTTCAGGAGGAGAGAGAGATATGTACGACCTTAAAGAGCCCGGCGGAAAAACCCTTCAGCTTGAGGGAGGAACGGCCGGGGAAGCATTAAAACAGCTTGGACTGAGGAAGGGCGCCATTGCAGCCAGGCTTAACGGAAGGCTTGTGGACCTTTTTCATCCCCTGGATGAGGGGGGCGAAATAGAGGCTGTATCCGCTGATTCGGAGGAGGGGATCGACATCCTCAGACACTCCGCCGCCCACCTTATGGCCCAGGCAGTGGAGGAGCTTTACCCCGGGACAAAATACGGCGTGGGGCCGTCCATCAGGGACGGGTTTTACTACGATATGGAGATTCCGGGCGGCATTACTGAAGAGGACCTGCCGAAGATAGAAAAAGAGATGCGCAGGCTGGCAAAAAGGTCCATTCCCGTGGAACGGCGGGAAATGTCAAAGAAAGAGGCCATCGACTACTTCAGGAATGAAAAGGACGATCAGTATAAAGTCGAAATCATCTCCGAACTTGAGGAGGACCACGTGTCCCTCTATTTCCAGGGCGGCTATGCCGACCTGTGCAGGGGGCCTCATGTGCCTGACACCTCCTGGGTGAAGCATTTCCGCCTTCTCTCCCTGGCCGGAGCCTACTGGCGGGGAGACGAAAACAACGTGATGCTGACCAGGGTCTACGGCACTGCCTTCCCCAATGGGGAGGAGCTGGATGCCTACCTGCACAGGCTGGAGGAGGCCAAAAAAAGGGATCATCGGCGCCTCGGCAGGGAGCTGGACCTCTTCAGCCTTCAGCCGGAGGGGCCCGGCTTCCCCTTCTTCCACCCCAAGGGAATGGTGATAATGAACTGCCTGACGGATTTCTGGAGGAAGGAGCATGTAAAGCGGGGCTACTGCGAAATCCATACCCCCATGATCCTTAACCGGGACCTTTGGATACGGTCAGGCCACTGGGACCACTACCGGGAGAACATGTATTTTACCGAGATCGATGACAGCCCCTATGCGATAAAGCCCATGAACTGCCCCGGCGGGATGCTGGTCTACAAGACCCAGATAAGGAGCTACCGTGATCTGCCCCTGAGGATGGCTGAACTGGGCGCGGTCCACAGGCATGAGAGAAGCGGCGTTCTTCACGGCCTCATGAGAGTCCGGTGCTTTACCCAGGACGATGCCCACCTGTACTGCCGCCCCGATCAGGTCAAGGATGAGATCATCGGCATAATGAACCTGTGCGACTTCATCTATAAAGAGGTCTTTGGGTTCAAGTACTCCATAGAACTATCCACAAGGCCCGAGAACTCCATGGGGTCGGAAGATCAGTGGGACATAGCCGAGACCGCCCTGAAGCAGGCCCTTGAGGAGAGCGGGACCGAATACAGGCTTAATCCCGGCGACGGCGCTTTTTACGGGCCAAAGATCGACTTCCAGCTGGAGGACAGCATAGGCAGGACCTGGCAGTGCGGCACCATACAGCTTGACTTCCAGATGCCGGAGAAATTCGACCTTACCTACATCGGCTCCGACGGCAAAGAGCACCGGCCTGTCATGCTTCACAGGACTGTCCTGGGCAGCCTGGAGCGATTTTTTGGCATACTCATCGAAAACTTCGCAGGGGCTTTCCCCTACTGGATCGCACCTGTTCAGGTCCGTATCCTGCCCGTCTCCTCTGATTTCGTCGAATATGCCGCTAAGGTGGCTGAAGAGCTGCGTTCCTCGGGCGTAAGAGTCGAGGTGGACAGCAGGGACGAAAAGCTGGGAAAGAAAATAAGAGATGCTCAGACCCAGAAGATTCCCTATATGGCAGTGGTGGGAGAAAAGGAAAAACAATCAGGAGAGGTGGCCCCCAGAGAGAGGACCAGGGGGGATCTTGGCGCCATGTCCATAGCCCGGTTCAGGGAGTTGCTGGCCGAAGAGTACAGCCCGCTGCAGCCGGCAGGACTTTAAATTGTCAGGCGGACTGTCCGGACCGCCCATTTGCATTTTGTCAATGCCCATGATATAGTATCTCAGCTTATGAATAGAGTTAAGCAGGGGGGCCGCCCTCTCACCGGACGGTGTAGCATGCTTTCCGGTTCTGAAGATACTCTCAGCGTACAGTGAGGGGTCGGTGGCTTCACCGGCCCCTCTTTTTATAATTCCCCGGAGGTGAAAGGCTATAGTAGGAAGGAAAGAAGACGGAGATCCCAGGGTTAACCAGGAAATTACAGCCCGAGAAGTGTTGCTGATCGACGAAAACGGAGCAAAAGTAGGGGTTGTCCCCATCGAAGAAGCACAGAGAATGGCAGATGACAGGCAACTGGATATAGTCGAGGTGGCCCCTCAGGCCAAGCCGCCTGTGTGCAGAATTCTGGACTACGGGAAGTATCGCTACCAGCTTCAGAAAAAGG
>JBMNVK010000081.1:0-10506 GCA_050946755.1 Aminivibrio sp.
GGCGTCTATCTGTCTGGTCACGATGCTCTGCAGGGCCATTATGGCGCTGGACGCTGCCTGCACCGGGTCGGAGCCGATGCGGTGGGGGTAGGCTCCGTGGCCGCTTTTGCCCTTTATCGTAACGGTGAATAAGTCCGAGGAGGCCATGGAAGGGCCGTTGCGGAAGGCTATCTCACCCACGCTGAATCCGTTGTGGCCGTGGATGCCCAGCACAAAATCGGGCCGGGGGTCTTCAAGGGCTCCGCTTTCGATCATGTATCTGGCCCCGCCCAGGCCCTCCTCGGCGGGCTGGAACAGCAGCTTTACCGTGCCGCTGAATCTGTCCCTCATGGAGGACAGAAGCTTTGCCGCACCAAGGAGCATGGCGGCATGGGCATCGTGGCCGCAGGCGTGCATTACGCCGGGGACGGTGGATTTGTCGGGGACGTCCGCCGTCTCCTGAATGGGGAGGGCGTCGATGTCCGCCCTGAGGGCAATAGTTTTGCCCGCCCCCGCCCTTTTGCCCTCGATGATGCCCAGGACTCCCACGGCCCCTGCGAGAGGCTTCATGGGAATGTCCATGGATTCGAGCTCCGAGCGGATGAAGGCCGTCGTCTCGAACTCCTCCATGCCCAGCTCCGGGACGCTGTGTATGCGTCTTTTGGCGGCGGTCAGGTATGGCTGGGAGTCCAGCGCTTTTTGAAGTATTTCTGATTTCACGGTCTTTCTTCCTCCTGGCAAAAGGCCGGGGGCGGCCGGTTCTATTCCGTTGTCAGGCTGCCGAGGTAGTTCAGGCGGCCGTCCACGAAATTCTCAAGTCCTACAAGGTCTTTCCTGGCGCCGTAAAGCTCGTTGGGCACGGAGAGGCCTATCATGGGATGGAGTTCGTCAATTCTGTTCCACAGGGCCTGGAAGATCTCCTTCCGGGCGCCGTCTTCCACGGTGGAGTTCACTTTGTCTATCATTTCGTCCACCGCCTCGTCCTTCAGGAAGGTCCAGTTTGTGGCGCCGGCGCTCTTTGAGTGAAGCAGGGAGAGCCAGAACTGTCCCGCATCCCTGTTGGTCTGCATTCCCCAGGTGCTGATTATGGCGTCGTGCTCGGCGTCCTTTACCTTGTCGTCAAAGACGCCCGACTCGAATACCTGGATATCCATCTTGATGCCGAGCTGCCCGAGCATGGACTGAAGCACCGTGGCGCCGTCCACCCGGTCCTGGAAGTTGCTTATGTAGAGTACGATGCTGAAGCCGTCGGGGTAGCCCGCCTCAGCCAGAAGTGCTTTGGCCTTTTCAAGGTCGTAGGCGTACTTCGTCGGGTTCTCCGGGGTGAAGGTGCTGGCGGGTACCAGGGGACCTGCGGGCTGGATGGAGTTGCCCTCGTAGACTACGGCGTTGTAGGCGTCCTTGTTGATGGCGTACTCCATGGCAAGCCTTACTTTGGGATCGCTGAAGGGCTTTTTGAGGGTGTTCATCCCGAAGTAGATGAGGCCCAGACCCTGGCCCCTCACGGCCTTGGCCTTGTCCGTCTCGTTGATGCGGTCTATTTCGCTGGGCGGCACTCCGTAGACCATGTCCACCTTGCCCGTCTCAAGGGCGATAACCCTGCTGCTGTCGTCGGGCAGTATAAGGATGCTAAAGTCCGCGAAGTTTGCCTTCTCGCCGTAGTAGTCGTCAAACCGCTCCAGCTCGATCTTCTCTCCCTTGGTCCAGCTCTTGAACTTGAAGGGGCCCGTTCCCACGGGGTTGCGGAAGTACTCCTCGCCTCCCTCTTCCACTGCCTTTTTGCTGAAGATGCTGGCGTAGGGGTGCTTCATGGAGTCGAGCCAGCCGCCCACGGGGCCTCTGGTTCTGACTATTACGGTGTGCTTGTCGATGATCTCGAAGCCCTCGGGGTCGATGTACCGGCCCCTGGAGCCCGCATGGATGGAGTCCTTTCCCGTTACCCTCTTGAGGGAGAAGACTACGTCCTCGGCGGTGAACTCCTCACCGTTGTGGAACTTGACGCCCTTCTTCAGGTAGAACTTGTAGGTCTGGGGGTCCACTATCTCCCACTTCTCCGCCAGTACGGGGACAAGCTCCTTGGTCCTGCCGTCCACGGTCACCAGGGGCTCGTTAATGTGCTTGGTGACGATGAAGGAGATGGTGTCCACCGCCTGCTGGGGGTCAAGGGTCTTGGCGTCCCCGGGAAGGCCCAGGGTGAAATGGTCCATCTCCGCGGCGAAAGCGGCCGGTAGGAAGGTAAGGACTAAAATTGCGCACAGAACAAAGATAAGTTTTCTCACAGTGTTCAGCTCCTCCTAAAAAGTTTTCAGGGCAGGAGTCTCTCCTGATTCAGGGAACCAGGGAGAGGCTCCTGCGGTGCTGTAATTTTTGTTTATTCCTTTATGGTAAGGTCGCCCAGGTAGTTCTGGCGGCCGTCTCCAAGCTCTTCAAGCCCCATGAGATCCTTCCTTGCGCCGTAGAGCTCGCTGGGGATGGAAAGGGCCACGTCGGGGTGCAGTTCATCCACTCTCTCCCAAATAGCCTGAAGCCGCTCGTCCCGTTTCACCGGGTCCATCTCGGCGTTGGCCTCGTCAAGAAGCCTGTCCAGCTCAGGATCGTCCAGCTGGGACCAGTTGTACCCGCCGATGCCCGTGGAGTGGAAGAGTACGTGCCAGTAGTCGCCTGCGTCCCGGGCGGTCTGCATCCCCACCGTACGGATGGCCATGTCGTAGCCCGGGTCCTTTCCAAGTCCGTCAAAGACGCCGGACTCGTATACGGTGATGTTGATCTTGATGCCCACCTCGGCGAGCATGGACTGAATTACCGTGGCGCCGCTCACTCTATCGGCAAAGTTGGCGATCCACAGCTCCATCTCGAAGCCGTCGGGAAGTCCGGCCTCCTTCAGAAGCTCCCTGGCCCTGGCGGGGTCGCAGGGGTAGGGCTTGGCGTCGGCCGGGAAGTAGCTGCTCACAGGGAGAATGGGCCCCACGGGGGTGGTAAACAGCCCCTGATAGACCACATGGCCGTAGGCCTCCTTGTTCAGGGCGAACTCGATGGCCTTGCGCACCCGCGGATCGTCCATGGGCTTCTTCCTGGTGTTCAGCAGGAGGTGATGAAGAATAAGGCCCTCCGACTCCACCACCTTGGTCTTATCCGAGGCGTTAAGCCGCTCCACATCGTTGCCCGGCACTTCGTAGATCAGGTCCACCTTGCCCGTCTCCAGGGCGATGACCCGGCTGCTCGCATCGGGAATTACCAAAAAGGTGATATTTTTGAAGTTGCCCTTTTTGCCGTAGTAGTCGTCGAACCGCTCGAGTTCGACCTTCTCGCCCTTTACCCAGTCTTTGAACTTGTAGGGGCCCGTTCCCACGGGGTTGCGGAAATACTCGTCCCCCGCCTCCTCCACGGCCCGTTTGGAGAGGATGTTGGCGTAGGGGTGTCTCATGCCGCTGAGAAAAATGGGCATGGAGGCCATGGTTTTGATGATCACCGTGTGCTTGTCGATAATCTCAAATCCGTCCGGATCGATGAAATTTCCCTTGGATTTGGTGTAGAAGGATTTGGGGTCGGTCATCATCCGCCTGAAGGAGAAGACTACGTCCTCGGCAGTCAGCTCGTCGCCGTTGTGGAATTTGACGCCCTTCTTCAGGTAGAATTTGTAGGTCTTTTCATCAAGGATCTCCCACTTCTCCGCCAGGATGGGGACGAGCTCCTTCGTCTTGCCGTCCATGGTGGCCAGCGGCTGGTTGATGTGCTTTAGCACTGCAAAGGAATAGTTGTCCACCGCCTGGTGAGGGTCGATGGCCTTGGCGTCCGCCGGCATTCCGACGGTCAGTTCCGCTGTCTCCGCGGCGGCCGGAATGGCTCCCGCCATAAACAGCGCGCCTGCTAAGGCAGCCAGGATCATTAATCTTTTCATAACTTTCCCCCTTACTTTCATTTTTTTAAAACGATCTGCCCGTCAGAGGGCCTGCCGCGCCTGCTGCGTTAGCCGTTCCGCAGCACCATGAGCTCTTTGGGGTAGAGGTTGATTACCTCCGTGCCCGAGGCGGTGAGCATCAGAAGGTTCTCGATGCGCACGCCGAATTTGCCGCTGAGGTATATGCCCGGCTCGATGCTGAAGCAGTTGCCCTCCACCAGGGGGACCCGGTTGGCCTGGGATATGAAGGGAGCTTCGTGGCCGTCCATGCCGATTCCGTGGCCCAGACGGTGGTTGAAGGCCTCGCCGTATCCTTCTGCCTCGATGATATCCCTGGCGATTTTGTCCAGCTCCGCCGGGATGGAGCCGATTTTTGCCGCCGTCTCCGCGGCGGTCTGGGCCCGGAGGACTATGTCGTAAACCCGGCGCTGCTCCTCCGTGGGCTCTCCTATGAAGAACATCCTGGTCATATCGTGGCTGTAGTCGTCGTACCAGCCTCCGCAGTCCACCATTACTATGTCCCTGTCCTCCAGGGTGCGGTCGTTGTCCCCTCCGTAGTGGGGAGAGGCGCTGTTGACTCCCGTGGCCACGCCGGGGACCCGGGGCCTGCCGCCGTGGGACTCGTGAAAGTTCATGACGAAGGCGCGGATGTCCCTCTCCGTCAGGCCCGGCCTGAGGTATTCAGCCAGGGCCTCCATCATGCGGTCGTTCATGGCGGAGGCCTTTCTCATCAGGGCCAGCTCCTCCACGCTCTTGACGGATCTCATGGGGGAGAGGAAGAAGAGGCCGTTTGCGCACTCTATATCCAGCCCCTCGGTGACGTCGATCATGTCCCCCGCCTCCACCCCCCGGGTGAAGGCGATCTTCATCCGCCCCTCAAGGCCCGTCTGCCGCAGGCCCTCCCGGAAGGCCCCCTGGTACCCGTCCTCGTCCTTCCACTCGATTACCGGCATGTCTCCCTCCAGGGAGGCAACGTCCGGAAGGTAGAGGGAGGGGCACAGAAAGAAGGATTTTCCGTTCTTTGCGATAAGGGCGCCCTTCAGCCGGGAGCACTGCTTCAGCCCCAGGCCCGTTACGTACTTCAGGTCGGAGGACGGGGCTATGAAAACCCCGTCCAGATTGTTTTCGTTGAGAAGCGCTACTGCGCCGTCAAAACGTCCGCGGTTCACCATAGGGGCGCCTACTGTCCTTTTGTGAGGCCGCCCAGAGAGTTGATCTGCCCGTCGGCAAGGTCCTCTATGCCGCCCACGTTCTTCCTGGCGCCGTAGAGTTCGCTGGGCACTACCAGGGGCGCCACAGGATTGAGGACGTGAAGGCGGTCCCAGATCTGCTGCAGGATTTCGTTTCTTACGTCGGAGTCCAGCTCGGCCTGGGCCTTGTTTGTCAGCTCGTCGAGCTCGGCGTCGTTGATCCTGGTCCAGTTGGAGGAGGGGATGCTTTCAGAATAGAAGAGGCTGTACCAGTACTCTCCGGCGCTCCTGGTGGTCTGCATTCCCCACTGGGCGATAAAGAAGTCGTACTCGCCGTCGCCGCTGGTTATCTTGGAGAGCATGGCGCCCGGCTCGAAGACCTGCACGTTAAGGGTGATGCCGATCTGGGCCAGCATGGACTGAAGCACGGTGGCTCCGTTCACGTGGTCCTGAAGGTTGCCCGTCCACAGTTCGGCGGAGAAGCCGTCGGGGTAGCCCGCTTCTTTCAGAAGCTCCTTCGCCTTCGCAGGGTCGAAGGGGTACATGTCCGGATTTGTGGGAGTGAAGGAGCTCGCCGGTACGAGGGGACCCTGGGGAGCCTGGGAGTTGCCCTGATAGACCACCTGGCCGTAGGCTTCCTTGTTTACGGCGTGCTGAATGGCAAGGCGTACTTTGGGGTCATTCAGGGGTTTTCTGGTTGTGTTCATGCCCAGGTAGATCATTCTGAGGCCGGGGCCGGAGACTACCTTGGTGTCTTTGCCGCTGTCAAGGCGGTCCACATCGCTGGGGGGCACGGCGTACATCATGTCGAGCTTTCCCGTCTCCAGGGCGATGGTGCGGCTGCTGTCGTCGGGGATTACGAGGAAGTTGAGGTTTTTGAAGTTGGCCTTTTCGCCGTGATAGTCGTCAAAGCGCTCCAGCTCCACCTTCTCTCCCTTGGTCCAGCTTTTGAACTTGAAGGGGCCCGTTCCCACGGGATTGCGGAAATACTCCTCGCCCCCGTCTTCCACGGCCTTTTTGTTGAAGATGCTGGCGAAGGGGTGCTTCATGGATTCGAGAAAGCCCCCAAGGACTCCGTTGGTCCTGACGATGAGGGTGTAGGGATCGATGACCTCGAACCCCTCGGGGTCGATCTGTCTGCCCTTGTTGCCCGAGTGGACCGACTCCTTCTGGGTGACCCTGGTCAGGGAGAAGACGATATCCTCGGCGGTCATTTCCTCGCCGTTATGGAATTTAACTCCCTTTTTCAGGTAGATTTTGTAGGTCTGAGGGTCCATGACTTCATATTTTTCAGCCAGCACAGGGACAAGCTCCCTGGTCTTGCCGTCCACGGTGAACAGGGGCTCCTGAATCTGCTTCAGCACCGTGAAGGACATGGTGTCCGTAGCCTTGTGGGGATCGAGGTTTCTTGCGTCGGCGCCAAGGCCCATGTTGAAGGTATCGCTGGCCGCCATGGCCCCGGGGGCGCCGATGAATGCCAGCAGCGTCGCCGCCAAAACAACTTGTTTCCAAATGCTCTTTCTCACTGAATCTCCTCCTGTATTGTTATTTGCCCCTGAATAAGGGCGGTTGCCCGTGCTTTTAAATATCGTCCGCGGTCCAGGCGCCGAGGGCGTCGAGGGCGGACGCCGCCATTACCTCCATCCCGATGGGGACGGCCTGGTCGTCGACGTAAAAATTTACTGAATGAGTGGGACAGTGAGGGCCCCCCGGCGTACGGACCCCCAGCCGGAACAGAACCCCCGGCGCTTTTTCAAGAAAGTAGGCAAAGTCCTCGCCTCCCATGGCGGGAGAGGGCAGCTCCACTACCCTGTCCACGGAGCTGATCTGCCCGCAGACCCGTCTTACCCTGTCCACCCATTTTTTATTTACTTTGGTGGGTATCATCTGAGGGGTTATCTCCACTGTTACCGTAGCTTTAAGCCCTCCTCCCACGCTTTCGGCTATCTCCCGGACCCTGCGGTGAAAGAGTTCCTGGGTGGAATCCCTGAGGTATCGGATGCTCCCCTCCAGCACTACGGGGCCCCCGATATAGGCGTTGGATATCCCCCCCTCGATGCGGCCGAAGGTCACCAGGGCGCAGTCGGTGGGAGCCAGCTCCCTGGAGCCCAGGCTCTGGAGGGCCGTCACTATGGAAGAGGCCGCCAGGATGGTGTCCACTCCGTAGTGGGGATAGCCGCCGTGGGCCTGCTTGCCCTCTACGGTTATCTTCAGGTGATCCACTCCCGCAGTCATGAAGTCGTCCCTTACGCCTATCTCGCCGACCAGAATATCGGGAAGGGCGTGAAGGGCCATGACGCCGTCCACGGTGGGGTTTTCCATGACTCCCGCCTCCATGAACTCCGCCCCGCCTCCCAGCACCTCCTCAGCGTGCTGAAAGAAGAACTTGACGCACCCGGCAAACCGGTCCCGGAGGTCGCTAAGCAGCCAGGCGACTCCCAGGAGAACGGCGGCGTGGGAGTCGTGGCCGCAGCCGTGAAAAATTCCGTCCCTCTTTGACGCATAGGAGACTCCCGACTGTTCCTGGATGGGCAGGGCGTCGATGTCGGCCCTGATTCCTATGCAGATGCCGGGCCCCTCCCCCGTGCCCCGGAGTTCCGCGAACACCCCGGTACCGCTCTTGCCTATGCGCTTTATTGAATCAATTCCGAAGGAGCGGAGCTTCTCCTCGATGAGCTTTGCGGTTTCAAACTCTTCGTTGCTAAGCTCCGGGTACTCGTGGATCTGCCGCCGCCAACGGATCACGTCGGAGGCTTTTTCGGCCGTCTTTTTTTTAAGAAGTTCTTTCATCTTTTTCTCCTGACTTTAAACCTTTGTCTCCCCCGCCTTGAACTATGCTGTTTATGAAGCGCAGGGCCTCGTCGAACAGGGCCTTGTCCGGGCAGTAGATTCTCATGGCCGTACCCCTCCCCCGCTTGAGGAGGATAGTCCTGACGTCTGCCAGCGGAACTGCCTTTTCAATCTCCCTCCACGGAACGGACTTTACGGTCGACCGGAAGGGGGGAGCGGGGGGGCTTATATGAAAGGGCAGACAGTGAAAGCTCTCGCCCGGGGACGAGGGAGCCTTTTTTATCGTCTCGCACCATGCTTTTTCGCCGTCCAGACGGTAGAGGACCCCGTACCTGTTCTGAAAAAATACCGCCGCGATGAAAAGAAAGGCCGCCGCCACAAACAGAGCCAGATATGTGGCAAAGGCTGCAGCCCCCTGAACGTGGCTCCCCTGAAGGCCACCGCCGAGCAGGAGCTGCGCCGCGGTTATGAAAAGCAGGGCGCCGACCCACAGCAGGACCAGCAGGGAGCCTATATCTATCAGGATAAGAGGATTCGTCGCAACAGGGACTCCGGCGTACCACCGGAGCCCCGTTTTTTCGCTCATGCCGTTTTGTGTTCCTGAAGGTTGCCCGCAAAGTGGCAGGCCACAAAATGACCGTCGCTGTACTCCGAGAAGACGGGGTTCTCATGGAGGCAGACCTCCTGCCGGTACCTGCACCGGGGAGCGAAGCGGCAGCCCGGCGCCGGGTTGATGGGGCTGGGCACGTCGCCCTCAAGGATTATCCGCTCCTTGCGGTTGTCAAGATCCACAGTAGGCACCGCCGAGAGGAGGGCCTGGGTGTAGGGGTGAAGGGGAGTGGTGAAAAGCTCCCTGTTGCCCGCCTTCTCCACTACCTGGCCCACGTACATGACGGCCACCTCGTCGGAGACGTACCGCACCACGCTGAGGTTGTGGGAGATGAAGAGGTAGGTGTACCCCCGCTCCTCCTTGAGGTCCGCCAGCAGGTTGAGCACCTGGGCCTGGATGCACACGTCCAGGGCCGATACGGGCTCGTCGAGGACTATGAACTCGGGGTTGAGGGCCAGGGCCCGGGCCACGCCTATTCTCTGCCGCCGCCCCCCGTCCAGCTCGTGGGGGAAGGAGGTTATAAGCCGTTCCGCCAGGCCTACCGTGTCCATAAGCTCTTTTACCTTGTCGCTGACCTCGGCGCTGGACTTGTAGACTTTGTTTATCAGGAGGGGCTCGGCGATAAGCTGGTAGACCGACATCCTGGGGTTCAGCGAGGAGAAGGGGTCCTGGAAGACGATCTGGGCGTGCCTGCGGAACTCGCTCCGCTCCCTGGAGTTGAACTTCAGGGAGTCTTTGCCGTTAAAATACACCTCTCCGGCGGTGGCCTCGATAAGGCCTATGACTACCCTGCCCAGGGTGGATTTTCCGCACCCCGACTCGCCCACCAGCCCCAGGGTTTTGCCTCTGGGAATGGTGAGGGAGACGTCGTCCACGGCGTGAAGCAGTCCGCCGCCAACGCTGAAGTATTTTTTAAGCCCCCGGATCTCCAGGAGGTTATCCGCTGCAGTAACGTTATTCATGATTGCCTCCTCCGTTTATCCCGAGGGGAAAGTAGCAGTCTACAAAGTGATTCGGCTCATACTCCACCATGCCGCAGGCCTTTTCGCGGCAGATATCCTGCGCGTAGGGACACCGGGGCCAGAAGCTGCACCCCGTCGGAAGGTCCGTCGGGTCGGGCATGAGCCCCTGGATTACTGCCAGCCGTCCGCCCGGCTCGCTGTCCAGGTTTGGCACGGCGTTGAACAGCCCCTGAGTATAGGGGTGCATGGGCTTTTGATAGAGCTGCCGGATGTCGGAGTACTCCACGAGCCGTCCGGCGTACATGATGGCCACGTCGTCGCAGATCTCCGCCACGATGCCCAGGTCGTGGGTTATGAGCAGGAGGGACGTCTTGATAGTGGCCTGAAGGTTCTTGATCAGGTCGATCACCTGGGCCTGGATGGTTACGTCCAGGGCCGTCGTAGGCTCGTCGGCTATCAGAAGCTCGGGACGGCAGGCGAGGGCGATGGCGATGCCCACTCTCTGCCTCATGCCGCCGGAGAACTGGTGGGGAAACTCCCTGCCCCGCTCGGGCCTTATGCCTACGAGGTTTAACATTTCATGGGCCCTCTTGAGGACGCCGTCGCCTTTAAGGTCGGAGTGCAGGGAGACCATCTCCATGATCTGCTCTTCCACGGTCATGATCGGGTTAAGGGAGGTCATGGGGTCCTGGAAGATCATGGCCACCTTGCTGCCCCGCATGTCCTGCCGCTCCGCCTCGGTCATCTTCAGAACATCCTGTCCGTCGAAAAGAATCTCCCCGCCGGTGATCCTGCCCGGAGGGCTCTGGATCAGCTGAAGGACCGCCAGGGCCGTGGTAGTCTTTCCGGCCCCCGTCTCGCCCACAAAGCCCAGGGCCTTGCCCTTCTTCAGGGAGAGGTTAAGGTTGTTTACAGCGTGCACAATGCCCGAGTCGGTATCGAACTGTACCGACAGATTGCGTATGTCGAGCAGAGGGGTTGCGCTCTTGTCAGCCATGGTATCCACCGCCTTACCGTCTTACCGTTTCTGCTTCGGGTCGAGGGCGTCCCTGAGGCCGTCCCCGAGGAAGTTCAGTG
>JBMNVK010000082.1:0-10301 GCA_050946755.1 Aminivibrio sp.
GGTGGTAAACAACGTCAACTACGGCATGACCGGGGGCCAGTACTCGGGAACCACCCCCAGGGGAAGCCTTACCTCCACCTCCCCCCTCGGCCACGTGGAGGACCCCTTCGACCTCTGCGCCCTCGCCGCGGCCGCCGGGGCGCCCTTTGTTGCCAGAGGGTCCGCCGCCGAAGGAGAGAGCCTCCGGAGGCTCATCCGGCAGGGGATGGAGAAGAAGGGCTTTGCCCTGGTGGAGGCTCTGTCCGTCTGTCATACCCACTTCGGCAGGAGAAACGGCATAAGAACTCCCGCGGAGGCCTTTAAGTGGCTGCGGGATAACACGGTCCGCCTGGACAAAAAACTCCCTGAGGACGGCGGATTCGCCCTGGGCGTCTTCGCCGACCGGGAGTCGGAGGACTACGGCGCCAGGTATCTCAGGGCCGCAAAAGGGGCGGGAGGGATGAAACCATGAGCAGACATATAGAGATCATCTTTGCCGGAGTGGGGGGTCAGGGCCTGGTAACCGCAGGAGGGCTTATGGGAGAGGCGGCGGCCCTGGAGGGACTTAACGCCTCTCTCTCCTCCACTTATGGCACAGAGGCCAGGGGGACTTTCACCAAATCGGACGTCATCATAAGCGACGGCGAGATCGACTTTATCGAGGCGGTGGAGCCCGACCTGATCGTCTGCCTGGCCCAGGCCGCCTACGACCGGTACGCCCCGGTGAGGGATGAAAAAGCTCTGCTGATCTACGACAGCGATGTCGTCGCCCCCTCCCCGCGCAAGTCGGGCCGGGAGGTTGGTCTCTCCCTGTCGGCTCGGGGGAGCGCCAACATGGCGGCTCTAGGAGCCGCGGCCGCCCTGACGGGGGCAGTGACGGAGGAGTCGGTGCTTGAGGCCATGAAAAACAGGGAGGTCTCGTCCCAGTCCCTCAGAAAGGGAAGCGAAGAGGCCTTCAGAAAAGGCTTTGCCGAAGGCGCGACCCTGCCGTCCCGGTAAGTTCTTAATTTAAATTACAAAAGGCTGATCCTGGGGGTGGAGGCGCTCAGAAAGTCTGTCCGGCACTTGCCGCCGCAGAACCTTACTATCAGCTCCTCCGCCTCCCGGCATATCTGAGCCGCTTCGTCCCTGCCCACCGGGGGCATGGCGTCTACGTTAAAAATAAAGGTCCTGGTCTCCGGCAGGGTCAGGGTGTGGTTCGCCTGCCGCCAGCACCAGCGCCTGGTAAGGACTTCGTCCCCCTCCGCAAAGATGAACTCTCCCGGAAGGGGGCTCTCCTTCTCCGTCTCCCCGAAGGGCACGAAGGACTCGTCCCCCCGGGCGGGGCGGAGCTCTATATCCTCAGTCACATCATCCAGGGAGTGGCCTCCCGCGGGAACTATGTAACGGAGGGACAGCACGTTTCCCAGATCCACAAGGGCATTGATGGAGGGCAGCTCCTGTCCCCTGACGACCCGTCTTGCCATGGCCTCGATGGACGAGCGGAACTCCGCGGGCTTCATCCCTATGCTCCTGAAGGCCTCCCTCCAGGAGGCTATGCGGGGATGGTCCGCCGGGTTCCCCTCCCCCAGCTCCTTCCGCAGGGCTTCCTCCGCATCCCGGAGCAGGGCGGTCAGCTCCGCCGGGGAGGGGCCGTTCTCAAGATCCCTGGCGATCACCACTCCCCGGACATAGTCGGGAAAGACAGAAAACACTTCATCGGCGATAGAATAAAAAAGCTCTTTCATAAGCAGACCTCCGTCTATGAAGCTCGCCGGCCTCTCTTCGGCCGTAAAAAAACCTGCCGCCCCAGGGAATTTACCGGGGGCGGAGGCCTGTTCAATAATCCTGTTTAGATGGCCTCAAAGGCCTTCTTCATATCCTCGATAAGATCTTCCGGGTCCTCAAGGCCGACGGACATGCGGATGAGGCCCTTAGAGATGCCCGCCGCAGCCAGCTCTTCGTCAGTGAGGGCAGAGTGGGTCATGGAGGCCGGGTGCTGAATCAGGGATTCGGCGTCTCCGAGGCTTACCGCCAGGGTCCAGAGCTTTGTGGACTCGATGAACTTCTTGCCCGCCTCAT
The DNA here is from genome assembly GCA_050946755.1 of Aminivibrio sp. Classification (GTDB taxonomy): domain Bacteria; phylum Synergistota; class Synergistia; order Synergistales; family Aminobacteriaceae; genus Aminivibrio. The sequence continues at coordinate 2,041 of JBMNVK010000082.1, forward strand.
AGCCGCCCTTCAGCTCCATGGCTATCATGGCGCCGAAGAACTCCATCTGCTTCTTCGCCAGCTCCTTCTGGGGGAAACTGTCCAGGCCGGGGTACCTTACCTCCGCCACCTCGGGGCGGCCTTCAAGAAAACGGGCCACCTCCAGGGCGCTCTCGCAGTGGCGGGGAACCCTGAGGTGAAGGGTCTTCATCCCCCGCAGCAGCAGGAAGGAGTCGAAGGGAGAGAGGGTGGCGCCGGTGATGTCCTTAAGACCTTCCATCTTCACCCTGCCAATGAACTCCTCGCTTCCCACCGCCACTCCGGCGATCACGTCGCCGTGACCGTTGAGATATTTCGTGGCCGAGTGGACCACCGCATGGGCGCCCAGCTCCAGGGGCCTGGTGATCATGGGGGAGCAGTAGGTGTTGTCCACTATGAGCATGGCGTTGTTTTCGTTGGCGATCTTGGCCAGCTCGGGAATATCGGCGATCACCATGGTGGGGTTGGCGATGGATTCGCAGTAGATCACCCTGGTGTTGGGCTTCATGGCGGCCCTTACCGCATCAAGGTCTGTGAGGTCCATGAAGTCTGCCTTTATGTCGAACCGGGGGAACTGGTGGTTCATAAGGGCGTGAGTACAGCCGTAGAGGGACTGGGCCGCAATCACGTGATCCCCTGATGAAAGGGCCGTCCAGAGCGCAGAGGCTATGGCCCCCATTCCCGAGGCTGCCACAGCGGCGGCCTCGCCCCCCTCCAGTAGGGCGATTTTCTGCTCAACGGCCGCAAAGTTGGGGTTGCCCAGCCGGGTGTAGATATAGCCCTTCTCTTCTCCCTTAAAGCGTTTGGCCCCTTCGTCAGCGCTCTTGAAGGCAAAGGTAGACGTCTGGTAGATGGGCGTAGCAAGGGCGCCCGTATCTGGATCGGGGTAGGTTCCGGTGTGCACGCATTTGGTTCCGAATTTGAATGTCATGTAAACATCCTCCCTTAAGATAAGTTAGATTTTTTCTATTTAGTAATGCCATCTCTTTTGCTTCTCCCGGGCGATGGGGCCATATAGGGGCTTTATTCCTTTTTGCCCTTCTCCGATTTACGGGCCTTTTTCAGCAGGGAGTCCAGACCCTTTATAACCCTGCGGGAGCTCTTTTCCAGTATTGCAAAGTGCCTTCTGGCCTCACCCCCATCCCCCCGGGCCCAGGCCTCGGCAGCAGCGCGGGCAGCGTCGTGAACGACTTTATGGGGCTCATCCATCTTTCTGAACAGCTCGTCCTCCTCAAAGGGGTTGCCCGGAGCGAAGTACCACCTGCCCAGACGGCAGTCAGTATGGGGGTCCACATTTTCCGGGGCCACCTCGTCAAGGCCGTTGATCATATTGCTGATGCGCACTTTCCATAACAGATGGTCCGATTTGGCCTTTTTGAGCAGCTCTTCAACGGAAAGCTGACTCTCCAGGGAGGAGGGCACTTTAAACAGCCTTACGACCTCGTTCAGTTCGGTGGCCATGACCGAAAGCTCCTCCGTACCGGAGCCGATGGTCTCCATGGCGGCGCTGGTCTCCTCCGTAGCGGCGGCCACCTGCTCCGCCCTTCCGGCAGTGCTCACTATCACTTCTCCCATGGACTTGATGAGGGAGACTATCTTGTCAGAGCTGGCCACTTCCTCGTCAGTGATGGAGACAATGTCGCTTACCGCTCTTTCAGCATTTTCCGTGGCGGAGAGAATGTCCTCAAGGGCCTTGCCTGCTCCGTCCACTACCGACACTCCCCTGTCCACCTCCGAACGGCTGCTCCTGATGCCCTCTACAGCGGCGGCAGTATTTTCCGCAATCTTCTGAACCAGCTGGGCCACCTCCGCCGCTCCCGTATTGGACTGCTCCGCAAGCACCCTTACTTCATCAGCCACCACGGCAAAGCCCCGGCCCGCCTCCCCCGCCCGGGCCGCCTCAATGGCGGCGTTCAATGCCAGCAGATTGGTCTGCCTGGCGATTCCGGTGATGGTATCGGTGATGGTGGTAATCTGGCGGGAGTAGTCGTTAAGGGTCTCCATCTGCTCCTCCGTCTCGGCGGTGAGGGATTTGATTTCATTCATTGCCTCTACAGCCTCCAGAACCGTATCCCTGCCGGCTTTAGCCGTCTCAAGGGTCTGAGTGGAGCTTTCCAGGGCAATCCGCCCCTTCTGCTGAGCCATCTGGATAAGGGACGATAGCTCCAGCAGCACCTGATTCGTCTCCAGGGAGGCCGTGCTCCCCTTTTCCGCAAGCTCTGAGACATCGGAGATATTCTCCGCCACGTCCTGGCTGGTGTGGGCAGCTTCCTCAGAAGAGGCCGCTATCTCCTCAGAGGAGGCTGCCACTCCCTCTGAGGCTCTGCGCACTTCTTCCAGCGTATCGGACTGGCGCTGCACCATCTGGTTGAAGGTGGCGGTCAGCTCGGAGACCTCGTCGTCCTTCGAAATCTCGCCGTATACGGTGAGATCACCGGCGCCGGCGGCAGCCATAAGGCTTCTCAGGTTCATAATGGGCCTTGATACAGACCTGGCAAAAAGCACCCCCAGGATAAGAGTAAGGATCAAAACCACTATTGCCACAAATGCGATGCTCTTTGCGCTTGAGGCCTTCAGGGCTGCCAGCGGGGCTTTAGACAGGGAGGCGGATGTCAGCCCTATGACCGTGCCCTCAGTGCCCACCAGGGGTGCAAAGGCAGTAACGTGAGAGTCGGCAAGAAGCGGATCTGCCGCCAGCATCGGGCTTTTTATGCTTTCAAGAAGGGCGGCGGTCTCGGGCACATCTCCCATGATCCTTTTGCCGTCATCGCCGGCAAGGGTAGAGCCTACCCGCTCTGTCCCCAGATAGAGGGAGAACTCACCCCCGAACATGGACCTTGCCTCATCAAGCATGGTGTTGTCGCTTGCCACGAATCCGGCGGAAACGGCTCCCACAAGCTCGCCGTCGCAGCCGTAAAGGGGGGCTCCCGCTCTTATGGAGAGTCTTATGAATCTGCCCTCCTCAATCCCCACGAAAGGGCTGCCCGAGAGGGCCTGTCTGATGTTTACCTGGTTGCTTATATTGTCGTCAGGGGCAGGTACTTCATTCGGTATATGGGCTCTGAAAAGAGCCCTGCCCTCCGTGTCGGTCATGACCATATATTCAAGCCCGCCATTTTTCATGAGGTCGACGGATATCTCCTTCATTACCTCGAGTTCGCCTCTTTTGACTGCCTCGGCCAGGACAACGTTGGAGACGATATTTTTTACCTGAGCCAGGGCCTGTCTCTCGTATCTCTCAAGCAGTCGGGCAAAGTTTTCCGCATTGGACAGAGCATTGCGCTCAAGCTCCGCTTCAAAGCCTCCCGTAGCTACCCAGATCCCCGCAATGGAAACGGCCAATATGGAAATTATGCTCAAAAGTCCAAGAAAAAGAATCATCTTTGCTCTGAGGGTTTTTATTCTCACTTACATCTCCCCATCCTTATAAATTATTGCAGACCCTGCCGTCCTGCATCCGGCCCAGGGCATACTTGATAAAGCCGGCAGCAAATCCCTGAAAACTTTTAGCTCCCGCTCCGTCTTTTTTCTAATCTTACACTAAACATGATATCATCCACTTAAAGCAGATGCCACACTGTCAATACTAAGGAGATGATGCCAGTGTTTGACGTAAAGCAAAAAGCCATGGACCTTAACGAGCAGATTGTTCAGTGGAGGCGTACCATTCACGCCACGCCGGAAGTAGGATTTGACACAAAAATTACGGAAAAATTCATAGTGGACGAGCTGAAAAAGATCGGCGTAACCGATATAGCCCACGGCGGCGGCCGGCGGGGCATTGTAGCCCTTATAAAGGGAGAGAAGCCCGGGAAGGTACTGGGCATCCGGGCCGACTACGATGCCCTGAACATGACCGAGGAGACGGGCCTTCCCTTTGCCGCCACCAACGGCAATATGCATGCCTGCGGCCACGACGGCCACACGGCAATCCTTCTGGGGGCGGCTAAGCTGCTCATGGAGGCTAAAGATCAGCTGAAGGGGGCGGTCAAGCTCATCTTCCAGCCCTCGGAAGAAGACGGCAAAGGAGCACCGGCCATGATCGAGGACGGGGTATTCGAAAACCCCGCCATGGACGGCATAATAGGCCTTCACGCCGGGAGCCTCTGGAAGGGCTTCAAGTCCGGCGAGGCGGGATACCGCTTCGGCGCCCTCATGGCCGCCTCCGACTGGTTCACCGTCACCTTCGAGGGCAAAGGGGGCCACGGAGCCACGCCCCATCTCACGGTGGACCCGGTAGCCATGGCCTGCCAGGCCGTAAACCTCCTTCAGATGGTGGTCAGCCGGGAGGTGAGCCCCCTGGATTCGGCGGTGATCACTGTGGGGACCATCAGCGGAGGCACCATGCCCAACATCATCGCCCCCTGCTGCACCATCAGCGGCACGATCCGCTCCCTCTCCCCCGAGACCAGAAAGCACCTGGAGCAGAGGCTCAGGGCCATCTGCACCGACGTGGCCCAGACCCTGCGGGGAAGGGCGGATATCTCCTTTACCTACGGACCTCCGCCCCTGGTGAACGACCCGGCCATGACGGAAAAAGTCAAAACCGCCATGGAGGACATTCTGGGGCCGGACCTTGTTCACGAAGTGGAAGAGCCCACCATGGGCGGCGAGGACATGGCCTTCTTCCAGGAGAAGGTGCCCGGATCCTTCTTCTTCCTTCCTGCCACCTTCGGCGATGACCGGGACTACCCTCACCATCACCCCAAATTCGACATGAACGAGGACGTCTTCTGGATAGGCACCGCGGTCATGACCCGGTTTGCCCTCACCTGGCAGTAGGCCATGGCGCTGCACCGGAAGACGCCCCTGCTGGAATCCGTCCACCTGAGCAAGGCCTCAGGCCGGAGGGTATTCCTCAAAATGGAGAATATGCAGCCCGCCGGCTCCTTCAAGCTAAGGGGCATCGGACGGGTATGCGAGGAGGCCGCCCGGACGGGGGCCAAGAGGTTCATATCCCCCTCCGGGGGCAACGCCGGATACGCCGCCGCATGGGCGGGCAGGGAACTTGGGCTGCCTGTATCGGTCATAGTACCCGAGACCACCTCCTCTGAGGCCAAAGAGGCCCTCGCGACCCTGGGGGCGGAGGTGACCGTATCGGGGAAGAGCTGGAAGGAGTCCAACGAGCTGGCCCTGGAGATGGCCGCCAGGGACGGCAGCGCCAAGTACATCCACGCCTTCGATGACCCCCTCATGTGGGACGGCCACGGAACCATGATCGACGAAGCTGCAAAGCAGGGCCCGAAGCCGGACGCCGTAGTGCTGTCCGTAGGCGGAGGAGGCCTGCTCTGCGGCGTGGCGGCGGGGATGGACAGAAACGGCTGGGGTGACGTACCCATCCTGGCCTGCGAGACGGAGGGAGCGGCGTCCTGCGCCGCGGCCCTTGAGGCAGGGGAAGTTGTGGAGCTGGACGGCATTACATCCGTAGCTACTTCCCTGGGGGCGGTTTCAATAGCGGAGGGAGTTCTGGAGCTGGCCGGGCGACGCCCTCTGATCTCCTTCGTCGCCCCGGACAGGGCGGCTGTTTCGGCCTGCTCCCGCTTTCTGGACGATCACAGGGTTCTGGTGGAGCCCGCCTGCGGAATCTCCCTCGCGGCCCTGTACGAAGACTCACCTCTGCCGGAGGGGGCTGAGACAGTGCTTGTGGTTGTATGCGGAGGCATCGGGATAAGCGCCCGCAGCCTGAGGGAGCTGGAGGCCAGATTTGGGCCGGGATATCCTTATTAAGACCGCCGGAGAAAAGCTTCCGGCCGCAATTTGAAACTTATTACGGAGGGGAAGTTCAACCAATGACTATAAGACCAACACGGATGGAAGTGCGGCTGGACAACGTAAGAGCCAACTACAGAGCCCTTATGAACCACGTCCGGCCTGACGGAAGGCCCGGCAAGGAGCCAAGGGTTTTTGCAGTGCTCAAGGCAAACGCCTACAATCTTGGGGCCGTTCCCGTGGCCTGGGCGGTGAAGCAGGAGGGGGCGGACTACTTCATCGTGGCCACTGCTGACGAGGCCATGGAGCTTCGGGCAGGGGGCATTACCGACCCCGTACTGGTGCTGGGAGCCTCCCCCTACGAGGCGGCCGGAGAGCTGATCCGGCATGAAATCCGGTCCACCATAACGGATCTTGAGATGGCAAAGCACCTCTCTGCCGCCGCTGTAGCCCAGGGCAGGGACGCCTATGTCCACATCAAGCTTGACACGGGCATGGGGCGCATTGGATTTTTTGCCGAGGAAGCGGCCGACGCGGCAGCGGCGGCGGCAGCCCTCCCGGGAGTGGTATGCGAGGGGATCTACACCCACTTCGCCACCTCCGACGAGGCGGACCTTACCCACACCTACAATCAGCACCGGGTATTTATGGAGGCCCTGGAGGCCATTGAGGAGAGAGGGGTGCACATACCCTTAAAACACTGCTGCAACTCGGGAGGAACCCTCTCCATGCCTGAATGGGCCATGAGCGGCGTCCGCCCGGGTCAGCTCCTGGTAGGCCTCTACCCAAGCCCGGAAGTTCCCCGTTCAGTGCCCATCCTGCCGGGCTTTTCCTTCAAGACCGCCGTATCGGCCATAAGAGCAGTCCCGGCCGGCAAGGGGATCAGCTACGGCCTTACCTACACCACCGAAAGGGAAGAAAAACTGGCAGTGCTGCCCGTGGGCTATGCCGACGGCTTCGACCGCAGGCTCTCCAACAATGCGGACGTCCTCATAGGTGGAAAACGCTGCCCCATAGTGGGCCGCATCTGCATGGACCAGTGCATGGTCAATGTGTCAGCTCTTCCGGACGTCAGCGTGGGAGATGAAGTTGTGCTCATCGGGCCCCAGGGGGAGGAAGACATTACCGTCTACGAGTACGCCGAAAGGCTTGGCACCATAGTGGCCACCATCGGAGCCATGATCGGTCCCAGGGTGCCCAGAGTATATGTGGACAGGTCAGAGGACCTGCCGTGACAGTAAATTTTAAAAAAGAAGCGGATCTCCTTGCCGACTGGCTTACGGAGATCCGCCGGGATTTTCACCGCTTTCCCGAGCCCAGCTTCGGCGAAGTGCGCACCGCAAAAATCATCTCGGAGTTTCTGGAGGAGTGGGGCTATTCGGTAAGCTCCGTGGGCAGAACAGGCGTTAAGGGAGTTCTCAGGGGAGAGCCCGGGACAAAAGCAGTAGCAGTCAGGGCCGATATGGATGGCCTGCCCATCGGCGAGGAGACAGGAGCAGAGTATGCCTCATCCTACCCGGGAATGATGCACGCCTGCGGCCACGACATTCACATGGCCTGCGCCCTGGGCGCGGCAAAAATGCTGGCAGAGGCCCGAAAAAAAGGAGCCCTTTCCGGCACCGTCGTCATGCTCTTTCAGCCGGCGGAGGAGATAAACCAGGGCGCTGCGGCCATCATCAAGGAGGGAGCCCTGACGGATCCTGATGTGAATATGATCTTCGGCCTCCACAACCATCCTTCCTACCCCGCCGGAACGATAGTGGTAAAGGAAGGCCCCATGATGGCGGCAGTGGACACCCTTAAAATGCGCATCTCCGGGACGGGCTCCCACGGAGCTATTCCCCACATGTCGGCGGACCCCGTAGTGGCGGCGGCCTCCGTGGTGATGAACCTCCAGACCGTGGTGAGCCGGAACGTGGATCCCCAGGACTCCGCAGTCCTCTCCTTCGGCACCGTCCGGGGAGGAACGGCGGATAACGTAATCCCCGAACACATCGAAATGACGGGGACCATCCGCTCCTTCCTGCCGGAAGTGCGGGACTCCCTCCACGAAAGAATTGCCCGGATCGCCGCCTCCGTGGCGGAGGGGCTGGGCTGCCGGGCGGAGGTGGAAATAAGGCGGGACCTTCCAGCGGTATCAAACGACGAGGCCTCCTACTCCTGCTGCATAAGGGCCGCCCAAATAGCGGCGGGGGCGGAAAAGATAATCCCGGCGACGCCCTCCATGGGCGGGGAGGACTTCGCCCTCTTTCAGCAGGTCATCCCCGGGTGCATGTTCTGGCTCGGCGTGGGCAACGAGGCCATAGGGGCCGTTCACCCCTGGCACAGCCCCAAATTCACCGCCGACGAGACCGCCCTCCCCGTAGGTGCAGCGGTCCTCGCCCAGGCGGCCTTCATCGCCCTGGGGGAGTAAAAAACTTTCTGAGCCCTAAATCCGCAGGTTAGAAAACAGTAAACCTCTCTGGACTGTTCATAGAACAGTGTTAAGGTAGTGTTGTTCAAGACACAGACCTTCACCAGAGAGGTGCGATTAT
>JBMNVK010000083.1:0-10189 GCA_050946755.1 Aminivibrio sp.
TTGTCCTGCCCGGGAAGGACTGTTAAAATTGACTTTCTGCCCTATGAGCAATAAAATTACTCATTATAAACTGATCATAAGAAGGCAGGAATATGCTGCAATCACTCATCACTTCAAAAACAAGGACAAGACTGCTTCTCAAATTCTTCCTGAATCCGGAGACGAGCGCCTATCTCAGAGCTCTGGCCGATGAATTCGGCGAGTCTACAAACGGCGTGCGGGTGGAGCTTAACCGCCTGTCGGAGGCCGGTCTGCTCGAGTCCGCCGACGAAGGCCGCACCAAGGTCTACCGGGCCAACAGAAAGCACCCCCTTTTCCCCGAACTGCAGAGAATTGCCGCAAAAACCCTGGGCATCGACCAGGTGGTGGAGCAGGTGATCCGCCGTCTGGGCAGCGTAGAGCTTGCCTTTGTTACGGGAGACTATGCCCGGGGGATAGACTCGGGCCTCATAGACCTTGTTATTGTAGGGGAGATTGACAGGGCTTATTTCGACCAGCTCTCGGAGAAGATCGAAGGGCTTATAGGCCGCAAGATCCGGGGACTTATCCTTAAAAGAAGTGAGTTTGACAGGCTCAGGGACCGGCTAAAGGCAGAGGGGTCCCTGCTGCTTTGGGACGGCGACGGCGCAGCCGTTTGAGGGAGGGGATCAAGATCATTCTGGTAACGGGAGGAGCGGGATTCATCGGCAGCCATACCTGTGCCGCCCTGGCGGCGGCAGGACGGGATTTCATCATTGCCGACAACTTCTCAAACAGCAGCCCCGAGGTGATGGGCAGCCTCGAAGAGCTTACAGGAAAGGCCGTAAAATGGGTGGAGGCCGATGTGGGGGACGGAGAGGCCATGGATGGGATTTTGCGGGACCATCCCGTCTCGGCAGTGATTCATTTTGCGGGACTTAAAGCCGTGGGAGAATCGGTGGAGAAGCCTCTTGAATACTACCAGAACAATATAGGCTCCACCCTGGCCCTCTGCGGCGCCATGAGGAGGGCGGGAGTAAAGAAGCTAGTCTTCAGCTCCTCGGCCACAGTATACCGTTCCGATGCCCCCATGCCCCTGAAAGAAAACTCCCCTCTCGGCTGCACCAACCCCTACGGCTGGTCCAAGCTCATGATAGAGCAGATCCTGAGGGATCTCGCCGCCTCCGATCCTGAGTGGTCCGTGGCCCTTCTCAGGTACTTTAATCCCATAGGCGCCCATGAAAGCGGCCTTATCGGAGAGGACCCCAGAGGCATTCCCAACAACCTCTTTCCCTATGTCTGCCGGGTGGCCTCCGGAAGGCTGGCGAAGCTCTCCGTCTTCGGCGACGACTATCCCACTCCCGACGGCACGGGGGTACGGGACTATATTCACGTCTGCGATCTGGCCGAGGGGCATGTGGCTGCCCTTGAATTTCTTGAAAGAGGCGGGGGTGCGGAGGCCTTCAATCTGGGCACGGGCAGGGGCACGTCGGTGCTGGACCTGGTCCGCGCTTTCGAGAAGACCTCGGGAAAGGCCGTACCCTACGAAATAACGGACCGGCGTCCGGGGGACATCGCCATCTGCTACGCTGTCACCGACAGGGCCAGGAAGGTCCTGGGATGGACTGCGAAGCGCACCCTGGAGGATATGTGCCGGGACGGCTGGAACAGGGAGCAGGGCAGAGAGGGCAAATAAGCCCCCTGCCGGGAGCGGAATTTTTAAAGGATATGATGGACAGAAAGCCCCGGACAAATGTCCGGGGCTTTTTTTAAACGCCCTTGTCCCCCGGGGACAGCATAGACGGGGGTTTTGCGGCAGACTCTAGAATGCCCTGAAGCCCACCACGTCCTCCCGGAGTTTCATGTAGCGCTTTTTAGTTATATCCATATGCTCTTTTTCCATGTTCTTGATCTTTTCGAACATCATGGCTACCTCGCCGGTCGATTCTTTTTCGAGTCTTTGATAGAACTCCATGGCGCTCAGCTCCGAGAGGTAGGCGGCGGATGCAATGCGCAGAAGGGAGGTTACATCGCCGAAATCCTTTGTCTGAACCTTGAGCTCCGGCGACACCACCAGGTCCGGATCGATGGGGCACTTCTCGCCGTAAAGCTTTTCATAGTAGTTCATGAGGCTGGCCTCGTGCTCGCTCTCCCAGTCGGAGAGCTCCAGCAGTTCTTTCTTCAGGTGCTCCTCCTCAACGCTCTCCGCCCATGCCATGTAAAAGTTTTTGGCCTCGATCTCCGCATGAATCCCGTACCTGAGAGCTTCCTTCATGTCGAACGCAACGGTCATAATCAATCGCCTCCCTATGGTTTTGATAATTCGCTCGATTATTATACAGCATGAAGTTAATTGTGCAAAAAAGTCCGCTTTTTGAAGGATCTCCGTTCTTGACAAAACCAGGGACAGATCATAGTATCTAGGCAGGGAAGCTGCGAGCTTCCGGCGCAGGATGTTCGGGAAGCCGGTGAAAGTCCGGCGCGGACCCGCCACTGTAAGCCTGACGAAACCATCATGCCACCGGGCGCCCGGGAAGGGATGGGGGAGGATGAAGGCGAGCCAGGAGACCGGTCCTGCGGAAGATCAGGGAATACTCGCGAGGAATCGAGGCCGCCTTTTTGCACAATAAGCTGAGCCAGACAGGTTTAAAGGGGCCGGTCCGTACTGGACGGCCCTTTTTGCATCCTTAAGGGCAGGGCGAATTCTCCTTCCTCCTGAGGGAATCCCTGAAATATCTTTCATCGTTTCGGGAGGAGAAAAGGATGAGGAAGATTATGTGGACTGCACTTTTAATTTTGTTGACGGCCGCAGGCCTGCTTGCAGCCGGAGCGGAGGCCTCTGAGAAGGATAAAGAGGCCGTTCTTCTGGTGGCCTTCGGCACATCGGAGCCGGAGGCCAGGGGCGCCATCGGCCGGATTGTCGAGGTGACCCGAAAGAGCTTCCCGGAGGCAGAGGTACGGCTGGCCTACACATCCAATATCATCCGGCGAAAAATTCTGAGGGAAGAGGGGCTGGAGATCGATTCCCCCCTCCTGGCCCTGGCTAAAATGCAGGACGAGGGCTTCAGTTCCGTTACGGTCCAGTCCCTGCACATCATCCCCGGAGAGGAGTATCATCAGCTGTCAGCGGCAGTGGAGGCATTCCGGTCCATCGAGGGCAAGTATGGCTTTGAAAGGCTCTCCCTCGGTGCTCCCTTGCTTTTCACCCTTGAGGATTATAAAAAAACTGTTGCCCTGCTCAAGAAAAAATACGGCCCCCTTGGGGAGGGAGGAGGAGCAGTGGTCTTCATGGGTCACGGTACCCATCACTGGGCCAACGGAGCCTACTCCCAGATGCAGGCCCTTTTCGACCATGAGGGGCTGCCCTTTGTCGTAGGTGTGGTGGAGGATTTCCCGGGCCTTGACATGGTCAAAAAGCGCCTCTCTGCCATGAGGCCCTCCCGGGTTACTCTGGTCCCCTTCATGGTGGTGGCAGGTGACCACGCCCGCAACGATATGGCCGATGAGGACGATCCGGCATCGTGGATCTCGGAGCTCAGGAAGGAAGGATACTCCGTTGAGGCAGTGCTGCGGGGCCTTGGGGACGGCGAGGGCCTGGCGGAGCTCTTCACTGAGCATATCCGGGAGGCAGCCGGAGACAGATAGTGACGGCTCGCAGGCCTGACCGGAAGCTGATTTTCACAGGGCTGCTCCTTCTTCTGGGGGGAGCGGCCCTGTGGCGTCTTTTGGCCGGGGATATGGCACTGCCGCCGGGGAGAGTGTTTCAAATCCTTTTTTCACATCTCCAGGACGCCTCCCCTCAGGAAATTATGGTGGTCCGCCTCATCAGACTGCCCAGGCTTCTTGCTTCCATGGGGGCCGGAGCGTCTCTGGCAGTCTCAGGGGCCGTACTTCAGGGAGTGCTGGGAAACCCCATGGCGGAGCCCTACACTCTGGGCATCGCCGCCGGGGCCGCTTTTGGCGCATCAGCGGCCATAACCGTCGGGGGGATATGGGTCCCGGGAGCTGCCTTCGCCGGGGCGCTGGGGGCCCTTGCACTGGCCCTTTTTCTGTCGTGGCGCTCCGGAGGGTCGGGGCTGTCCATGATCCTCTCCGGGATAGTGGTGAGCTCCGTCCTGTCGGCGGGGGTAACTCTGTTCAAGGCCCTGGCCGATGAAAGAGTATCTGCCATAGTGCTGTGGCTTATGGGCAGCTTTTCCGGAGCCTCCATGGGGGACGCCGGGCTTATCTGGGCCGGTACGATCCTTCTCTTCGGGGCGGGGCTGTGGTGGGGGAGGGACCTTGACGCCATCTCTCTGGGGGAGTCCCGGGCGGTTTACCTCGGGGTGAACGAGGGACGGATAAGAGGGGTGCTGCTGGTCATGGCCTCCCTGTCCACGGCTCTCACGGCGGCCTCCTTTGGCATTATAGGCTTTGTGGGCCTCGCCGGGCCTCACCTGGTAAGGCTTGTGATGGGCCCTTCCCACCGGCCTCTGCTGTGGGCCTCCCTGCTGGGAGGGGCGGCCCTTCTGTCGGGGGCGGACGGCCTGGCAAGGCAGCTTGGGGAGCTTCCCGTGGGAGTTATAACCGCCCTTGCGGGAGGGCCTCTCTTCTGCTGGATTCTTGTCCGGGAGAGGGGGAAGGGGCCGTGACCGGGGTAGCCGTGGACAGTTTATCCGTCCTCTACGGCGGCAGGGAGGCGGTAAAAGAAATCTCCGGCCTGCTGCCTTCGGGTAGCCTGACCTTCATTCTGGGCCCCAACGGCAGCGGCAAGAGCACCCTGCTGAAGGCGCTGGGAGGAGCGGTTCCTTTCCGGGGAAGGGCTGCGGCGGGGAGCAGGGATCTGTCTGCTCTTTCATTCAGGGAACGGGGCCGTCTCATAGGGATGGCAGGTCAGTCTCCCGGCCTTAACTCATCTTTCACCGTGGAGGAGATCGTTGCCATGGGGCGGCTGCCCCACAGAAAATTTCCCGGTGGACGGGACGGAGGGGCAGAGGCGGCGGTGGAAAGAGCCGTCTCTGCCATGGACCTGAGCGGGCTGCTTCGCCGTCCCGCCTCCACCCTGTCCGGCGGGGAGCGTCAGAGGACCCTGATAGCCCAGGTCATCGCCCAGGACCCGGAGGTTTTTCTGCTCGACGAACCCTCCTCCGCCCTGGATCCCAAGCACACTGTTGGTCTCTTCCGATTTCTGTGTCGGATGGCGGCAGAGGGAAAGACGGTGGCGGCGGCAGTTCATGATATAAACCTGGCGGCTGAGTTCGGCGACCGGGTATGGATGCTCAACGAAGGCGCCCTTGCGGCCTCCGGAAGGGTGGAGGAAGTCCTCACGGAGGAGACTCTTTCAGGGGTATACGGCGTTCCCTTCATCCCCTTCAGATCCTGCAGAGGAGGACGCTTACTTTGGCGCGCCGTGTAGGAGCAGCCTTTTTACTGGCGGTGGCGCTCTTTGTGGCGCCGGCCTCCGGTATGGTCGAAGTGGTGGATGACAGCGGCAGGAGGGTCGTTTTGGCCGGTCCCGCCCGGAGGGTAGTCTCCCTCTACGCCGGCCACAGCGAAAACCTTCTTGCCCTCGGGGCAGGAGGCATTTTGGCGGGAGTCTCCTCTGCAGACGACAAGGCCCTGTTTCCCCATGTCCAGGCCCTGCCGGAGAGGCCCGACGGCGAGCGGATCCTTGCCCTTAATCCCGATCTGGTGCTTATAAGGCCCAGAAACGAGGCGCCCCTGGCGGGCACCCTAAGGCTGCTGGAAAGCAGCGGCGTCGCCGTGGCGTCCCTGGCGCCTCCCGCCCGGGATACCATGGAGGCCTATCTGGCCAGGATCGGAGCCCTTGCAGGAATAAGGGACCCGGAGCGGATCTGGCGGGATAAGACGGAGGCTCTGAGGAAGGCCGCTCCGGAAGGGGCGGGGCCCAGAGTATTCTTTGAAAGCTCCTCAAGAGGATTTTTGACCTGCTCTCCCTCCTCCTGGGCTGCCTTTGCAATCGAGCTGGCGGGGGGAAGAAACGGGGCCTCCGGAGCCGTTCCCCTGAGGCCCGGGAGTCCCCTGGCCCCCTGGGGTGAGGAGCGGATCCTTGCCCTGACAAGTGAGGGGCTTGATTTCTATCTTGTGCAGACAGGGCCCATGAACCCCGTCTCAGAGGAGGAGGTCCTCGCCAGGCCCTGGATCTCCGGTCTGGGGGATGCCAGGATAGTTCTGGTCCCCGAGGAGCTCGTGAGCAGGCCCTCCCTCCTTCGCCTTGAAGAAGGGGTGGAGCGGCTCAGACAGATATTTTCTCGGAAGGAAGGATAGCAGATTGATATTTAGCGGAGTGGGGCTCGGCCCCGGAGATCCTGAGCTTGTAACCCTGAAGGCCCTCAGAGTCCTCAAAGAGGCGGACGGAGTGTTCATACCCCTCTCCGGCAGGGGAAGGGAGAGTGTGGCCGGCTCTATTCTGGAGGCCCATCTTGACCGGGAGACCATTCCTCTTTACTTTCCCATGGTGCGGGACGGTGAAAAGAGGGATTCAATCCTGAGGAAAGAGCTGCAGCGGACCCGTCCCCTGTGGGAAGGAGCCTCATCCCTGGCCATGCCCGTTATCGGCGATTCGGCCCTGTATGCCACGGTCGCCTATCTTTTCGATATGCTGAAAGAAGAGAGGCCCCGCCTTGTGCTTGAGCTCGTGCCGGGGGTTTCCGCCCACTCCCTGGCGTCGTCCCGGGCGGGCAGATTTCTGGCCCTTGGGGAGGAGAGCCTGTCCGTAATTTCTGGAGCTGCCCCGGCCGGCCGGATAAGGGCCATGCTTGCGGCGGCCGAGAGCGCCGTGATATACAAACCCTCGGCTCTTGGGGAGAGGCTCAGGGAGACGGCAGAGGCTGCCGGACCCTGGAGGACCGTCCTCAGGGTGGATCGGGCGGGCATGGAGGATGAGCGGATTGTGACAGGGGACAGGGCGCTGGATCCCACGGAGGAGTATCTCAGCTTGGTGCAGCTGTTGCGCTTCAGGTAGAGGAGAGCGGGAGAGGCGGAGATTTGATGGAAGCGGACTGGGCAGGTCTTTTAAAGGGGCTTTGGACGCTGACCCTTTCAGTTGCGGGAGGGCTGGCCCTTGGAAAGGCAATAATCGCCCTCTCCCTGCCGGAGCGGCTCTTCAGAGTGCTGCTGCCCCGGATGAAAAGCCTTGGAATCCCTCCCCAGGCCCTCTTTGCCCTGGGGGTAAGCCTGGGGTCTTCAAGGGCGGGAGTGGCCATAGTGGCGGAGGCTTACAGCGAGGGGATTATGACAAAGCAGGAGGCCCTTTTTGGAACCCTTCTCCAGTCTTTCCCCGGCTACGTCAGAAGATGGACCGTCACCTTCCCGGTGGCGGCGGCCCTGGCCGGAAAGGCCGGAGCGATCTTCTCCCTTACCCTGCTGACCCGCAGCTTTGTACGATTTCTCTTTTTCCTCGCTATGCTGAGGAGGCCCGGGAGCGGCGAAGGGACGGCGGGGGCGGCTGATCCTGCCGGAATGAGACCGTCGGGCCGGTTTTCTCTGCTGAAAACCCTCCTAAGAACACTGCCCCCTGCCTGGGCCTTCTACGGAGGAGCCTACCTTGCCACCCCTGCTCTGCAGAGGCTGATTGAGGCCTGGGGAGCAGCCCTCCCTCTGATGTCTCCAGCCGGCTGGACCGTGGCCGCCGCCTCCTTTGCCCATGTGAATGCCGCCCTCGGCGCCGCCGGAGGGTCCGTTGCCGTCGGCAGCCTGACCACCGCCCAGGCGGTGCTGGCCCTCCTGGCGGGCAACATGCTCGCCGCCCTCTCCAGGGTTCTCAGACAGGATCTGGCCTTCTGGATGGGGCTTTACCCGGGACGGATGGTCCGGTCCCTCTTTGCCTGGAATTTCGGCACCTTGATGGCTGTCATGGCGGTGTCCGTAGCCGCCGCTGCCGTCCCGGTAATTCTGGGCTGGTAGTTCTCTTGTTCTCTGCTAAATCAGGCTGAAATCAAGGTTTGGGAGAAGGCTGTCATACACGATCCTGGATGGCATTTACAATCCGCAATTTCACTGTTTCATCATCATTGTTTTCGATGAAATCCATAATAATGTCCCTTAGCAATTGCTTGCCTATTTTTCCGGATGCGACGTGGGCGCTGATATTTTCCATTTCCCGGATAAATCTGCCGGCACAATATAGATAGCCGTTATCAAGAAGCATTTGAGCAGATAAAACAATGGCCATTCTTTTGTTTCCGTCTTTAAAAATATGAAATTTACATACTGAAAAAAAGAGATGGGTCAGTTTTTCTTCAAATGTTGGGTAGTAGTTATCGTCTTTGATAAATTCCAGGATTCCTTCAAGCCGGCCTCTTCCATTTGCAATGAATCCAAAGGCGCCGCCCCCACTGATATCAATTGTCTTCTTGTAAGTATCAAGAGCCCTTTCTATGTTGAGGTAAATTATTTCGGGCATTTTATTTTCTTTCTTTCAGCCGCTTCATCACATCGCCTGCTTCGCGGATACGTTCCTCAAGATCTTTGCTTTTTTCTCCTAGAAATCTCTCGAAGTCTTCGATTCCTACGGGACCTATGTACTCTTCCAGCTGAAGATGAAGAGCGTCTCTGAAAGCCAGATCTCTGCTTGCCATTTTATGCCTGGCTCTTTCTACTAAAGGCACCCAGTGAGGTTGCGCTTCGAAAATTCGAAAAAGAGCGTCCACTTCAGATACTTTCAGAGGGCGTTTTTTTTCTTCAAATTTTTCTCTGATAAGGTTTGCCAGTCCCCATTCATAAGATGCTATAAGATCCAGTATTTCTGAATACATAGTATCCCGCAAACTGTCTTTTGCCGCTAGCCTGAGAATTTTGGCGTATTCCTGAGCCCTTTCCCTGAATATGCTTACGTAAACCTTGTTGGTGTAGTTCGGATATTTAAAGTTGCCGGCGGCAACACAGTCTCTGAGAGCGTCGGTAAATTCTTTTCTATAGAATTCTCCTTGAAAAGCCGAGTGAAGAAAGTCCTCATCCTGCTGGTTTATGTACTTTGTGCCTCCGCCAGCTCTGATGTTTATAGTATCTATTACAATATCAAGCATCATGCTTCTAAATATTCTTGCGCGGTTGCTCTCTGTGACAAGCATTATAAGGTTCAAAAAGGCTCTGAAGTCAAATATTCCGAGTTGGGGGCTCATTTTGATGTTCCCGAGATTAATCTCGGGAACATCTGTTTCTGAAATAGCCTTTTTCAGTGATATCAAGGCTTTGCCCCGTAAAATCACATACCCGTTTGAATGAAGCTCATCGTAATAGTGCTGCAGGTAGTATTCCACTGTGCGGACATCAATCTCCAAAAAGGAAGCTGCCTGCTCTTTGAGCAGGACTATTTTGCCATCATAGGGGATACCCGTAATTCCAGAAGCTTTTTGTATTTCCTTTACAGCAAATGTATTGTTAAGTATGTTTTGCCGATCTGCTCTGGAATCAACAAGGCTCTTGCCGGCTAGGTCCGCCATTTATTTATCCCCCTGAAATGAGACTTATGCGTTAAAAATCTGACCATGATGATTTATTTTAACAGCTAACAGAGATATCTATCAAATCGTTGCTCTGAGCGGATCTTAGCGCAAATTTAGCAGGAACGTACAGAATCAGGATTTATTAAGCATCCTTGCCACTTCCACAGCTCCGTAGGTGATTATAATGTCCGCTCCGGCCCGCCTCAGGGCCAGGTGGGCCTCCATCAGGCCCCGGGACCAGTCCAGGGATCCGGCGTTTGCGGCGTGGCGGAGCATCATGTACTCCCCGCTCACCAGGTAGCATGCCACGGGGAGCAGGGTGGCCTCCCGGAGCCTGGCCAGCACGTCCATGTAGAGCAGGGAGGGCTTAACCATGAGGATGTCTGCTCCTTCCCCCTCGTCGGCAAGGGACTCCCTGAGGGCCTCCCGGGCGTTGAAGGGGCTCATCTGGTAGGACCGGCGGTCGCCGAAGGAAGGGGCGCTTCCGGCGGCGTCCCGGAAGGGGCCGTAAAAGGCCGATGCGAACTTGGAGCTGTAGCTCATTATGGGCAGAGAGGGGAAACCTCCGTCGTCCAGGGCGCTCCGGATGGCGGCCACCTGGCCGTCCATCATGGCCGAGGGAGCTACCATATCCGCCCCCGCCCGGGCGTGGCTGAGGGCGATGCGCCCAAGCTCCTCTATGGTGGAGTCGTTCTCTACCGCCCCATCATCAGTGAGAAAGCCGCAGTGGCCGTGGTCGGTGTACTCGCACATGCAGACGTCGGTAGTGAGGTGAATCTCCGAAC
>JBMNVK010000084.1:0-10151 GCA_050946755.1 Aminivibrio sp.
CCTACATTGCCCGGTACGTCTCCTTCGCCATGAAGTCGGCGTCGGCGTCCCTGGAGCAGGTTCACTACTCTCTGGAGGAGGCGGCCCGGTCCTGCGGCGCCACTCACCTGGAGTCCCTGCGGGACATCACCATACCCCTCATCCGTCCCGGCATGATAGCGGGCTTCTTCCTCATCTTCCTGCCCGCCATGAGGGAGCTGACCACCTCGGTGCTGCTCTACGGCCCCTTTACCAGGACGCTGGGGGTGGCCATCTACGCCATTAACTCCGAGGGCAACACCGTCCAGGCGTCGGCCCTGGCCACGGTGGCCATCGGGATCATCATTCTGGGGCACCTCATTCTGCGCTATGTCACCAGAGAGAGAAGAGGTCTGTAGAAATGAGCCGGATTCTGCTTAAAAACGTCACCAAACAGTTTGATACCAGGGGCGGCCACAAGGTGACCGCCGTGGATGACTTCACCCTCGAAATAAAGGAGGGGGAGTGCTTCTCCTTCCTGGGGCCGTCGGGGTGCGGAAAGACCACCACCCTCCGCATGATAGCGGGCTTCGAGGACCTCACCGAGGGGGAGATATGGCTCGGCGACAGGGCCGTATCCGTAAAGGATAAGAACCTCTACGTTCCCCCCGAGGACCGGGGGCTGGGCATGGTCTTTCAGGCCTTTGCCGTGTGGCCCCACCTTAACGTCTTCGAGAACGTGGCCTTCCCCCTCCGGGTGAAGAAGACCCCCGCAGGGGAGCTTCGGGAGAAGGTGATGACGGCCCTGGCCCACACGGACCTGACGAGCGCCGAAAAGGCCTTCCCCTCGGACCTGTCGGGAGGGGAGCAGCAGCGCATCGCTCTGGCCCGGGCCATAGTGACAAACCCGACGGTCATGCTGCTGGACGAGCCCCTGTCGAACCTGGACCCAAAGCTCCGGGAGTCCATGAGGTTCGAGATCAAGGCCCTGCAGAAGAAGTTCAACTTCACCATCATCTTCGTGACCCACGACCAGTCCGAGGCCATGGCCCTGTCGGACAGGATGCTGGTCATGGATATGGGCAGGATCATCCAGGCGGGCACGCCCAGGGAGATGTACGAACAACCGGCGAACCAGTTCGTCTACGGATTTTTGGGACTGTCCAACTTTATGAAGGTCAGGGCCTCGGAGGGAAAGCTCTACCCGGTCGGATCTGATGAGCCCCTTGAAGTCGACGTTGCCGGGGCCCCTTTCGACGGAGAGGGACTCATGGCCTCCAGGCCCAATGAGATACTCCTCGGGCGCAGCGAAGGGGAGGGCTTCAGGGGCAGGGTGGATAAGCGCCTCTATATGACCTACTGCATCGAGTACCATGTGGACGTGGCGGGGCAGACCGTCCGGGTCCACGGGCCCCACAGGGAAGCCCTGCCTGAGGGGAGCGAATGCTTCCTTAACTTCAGAAACCCCCGGTGGTACGATGCCGAGTCGGAGGAGGCGGAACTTGAGCGCACGGAGCGGCAGGTAATCTAGGTCATTAAAAGGTTCGGCGGAGGGATTATCCCTCCGCCGATAGTTTAATTCTCATCCTTCAGCCATTGAGCCAGCGCCCCCGTCAGCCCGGAGAGCTCGTCCAGGAACAGTTCCAGCAGGGGGGCGAATTTTTCTGAACTGGCGGCCTTGCAGGCTTTTTCCATCTCGAAGGCCGCCGCCCTGAAGCCGGGCGCTTTAAGTCGCCCGGCTTGGTTTTTAAGCAGACGGGCCTGGCTCGCCGCCTCCCGGCAGTCCTCCCGGTAAAGAGCGCCCCTGAGCCGCGCCGCCGCTATCGGTGATGTGGCAAGAAAGCCGGTCACGGCCTGCCGGCCCGCCTCAATGTTGCCTCCGCAGGACTCCAGAAGAGCTGCGTCGTCGAAGACAAGGGGCGCCGGGGGCAGCAAAAGGCTCCTGCGCTCTTCCGCAAGCCTCTCCTGATCCTTTGCGGAGGGCAGCCCCAGCTGCAGGGCGAAGGTAAACACGGCTCCGCCCCCCCTCTCATCACCGGCGTCGTCTTCTGCCGGGCTCTTCACCGAAATCCACCCTCTCATCAGCCTGACCAATCCTCTGGTGACGGCCAGTCCCAGGCCGGTTTTGCTCCGCCCGCTGAATATATAGTCCTTCAGACTGTCCATATTGCTGAAGAGGCCCGGGAGGATTTTTGAGGCAATTCCCGGTCCCGTATCTCTTACTGAGAAGATCAGAGTTGCCTCCGAAGAGGTTATTTCCCCTGAGGAGACCCGTATTTCCGCCTCTCCCTCCCTGGTGAACCTGAGGGCGTTGCCGACCAGGCCGGCCAAAATCTGCCGGAGCCTGGCCGGGTCTCCTGTAAGCACCTTGGGCACGTCAGGGGCAATATGATGAAGAAGCTTTACTTTTGCCGACGTCCGGGATGAGTGGTCCGAACACACGCTTTCAAGGAGCTCTTCAAGATAAAAGGGCGAGGGGTTAAGCTTTGCGGTTCCGGCATCAATGCCGGAGAAGGTGAGAAGATTGTTTGCGAGATCCAGCAGATCTTCGCCGTTTCTTATAACGGCCCCTGCCAGGAGTTTTTGCTCCTCCTGAGCCAAAGATCGCTTAAGGTAGGAGGACAGGCCTACCACTCCGTTAAGAGAGATGAGGATATCCCGGCTGATTTTTATTAAAAATGCGCTTCTTGCCCTGCTCTCCCTCTCCAGTCTCCGGGTTTTCTCTCTTCTCCGGATGGCCTCCTGCTCCAGCTCTTTCAGGGCGGCGTTAAGGCCTTCCTGGGCTTTTTTCTGATCTGCAATATCTCTGGAAACTCCTATTATGCCCGTCGGTTTTCCCGACGAGTCGTAAATTCCCGAAAGGGTGGCCTCCGTCCATACAGTGGAGCCGTCCTTCCTGAACTGTTCCAGCTCAAAACGGTTTCCGCGGGTGAACATGGGCCTGCCGGAGGCTATATTCTGACGAATAACCTGCATCCCCTCGGTAAGAATGGGCCTTGATCTTTCCGTGAGGGCCTCTTCCGGCGTCTGGGCCATTGCCTCCTCAGGAGTATACCCCCTCAGCTCCTGCACCGACGGGCTTATGTAGGTGAAGGCGCCGGACAGGTCCATGGTCCAGATAACGTCCTTCGTGCTCTCCGCCAGGGTCCTGAAGTTTTCCTCGCTTCTTCTCAGCTTTTCCTCCGCGGTCACCCGGCCCGTGACGTCCCGGACGATGGTGAGGAGGATGGAATTATCTTCGTCCAGGGAGACGGCGTCCAGCTCCACGTGTCGAAGGGAGCCGTCGGCCATAATATGAGTAGTTGAAAAAAATTGCTGGCAATCGGACTTTACCAGTTCCATGGCCTTTTCTATTTCTTCCCGGGACCGGACCGAAATATCACAGATGTTCAGGGATGCAAACCGGGCTGCCTCATATCCGTAGAAGGAGCAGGCGGCCTGATTTGCGGCCAAAATTTGCAGACTTTCCGGGTCGTACAGAAATATGGGGGAGGCGCTTCGTTCGAATAAATACCGAAGCCGGGAGTTTCCGCCCCCTGAAAGGGCGTCCCATGAGAAGAGCTCAGGGCTGTCTTCGTAAGTCTTATTTGTACTCACAATAATGTCCGCCAAATTATATAGTATTCGCCACTAAAATTGGCTGTTTTTATTATACATTTAAAATGTTAATTCTGTTGCTTCCCCGAGGGGAGAGAATTGAAAAAAACGGAGCAGCTCCTTACAAAAGGGGCTGCTCCGGTCCGGGTTAAAAGTTTATGCTGCTCCGTCGCCGGCCTTTCTTTTTTTTATGAACTCCTCTATCTCGCTGGAGCTCAGCCGGGTAAGTTCCTGAATCGGAAGCCCGGCCAGAAGGTCCCAGCCCCTGTCCAGGGATTCTCCGATCTCCCTGCTTTCATCCGCCTCCTGATTCAGGAAGGTGTGCTCGAAGGCCTCGCCGAAGCCCAGAGAGGCTCTGTCGGCGGGGCTGAGCTCGTCCTCTCCCACCACTCCGGCCAGAGAGCGCACCTCGTTGGCCCTGCTGTAGGACGCAAAGAGCTGCCCGGAGAGGCTGGGATGGTCATCCCTGGTGTAGCCCTTGCCTATGCCGTCCTTCATGAGCCGGGACAGGCTGGGAAGAATCTCCACGGGAGGGTAGATGCCCCTGGCCTCCAGATCTCTCGACAGGACTATCTGCCCCTCGGTGATGAAGCCCGTGAGGTCCGGGATGGGGTGGGTTATATCGTCGTTGGGCATGGTGAGGATGGGTATCTGGGTGACGCTTCCTTGCCCGTCCCTCAGCACTCCCGCCCTCTCGTAGAGAGAGGCGAGATCACTGTAGAGGTAGGAGGGGTAGCCCTTCCTGCTGGGGACCTCGTCCCTGGCCACGGAGAGCTCCCTCAGGGCCTCGCAGTAGCTGGTCATATCCGTCATGATCACCAGCACATGCATTCCCAGGTCGAAGGCCAGGTACTCCGCCGCCGTAAGGGCGAACCGGGGAGTGGCTATCCGCTCTATTACCGGATCGTCGGCAAGGTTAAGGAAGAGGGTAAGATGTCCTCCCTGGCCGTCGGCGGAGAGGCTGCGCTGAAAATAGGCGGCGTCGTCGTGCTTAATCCCTATCCCCGCAAAGACCACGGCGAAGTTATCTGCCCCCACAAGCTTGGACTGGTCCGCTATCTGTACGGCCAGCCTGTTGTGGGGCAGGCCGTTCCCGGAGAAGATGGGCAGCTTCTGCCCCCGGATGAGGGTGAGAAGTACGTCGATGGACGAAATCCCCGTGGAGATGAAGTCCCTGGGGTACTCCCGGGCCATGGGGTTGATGGCTGCTCCGTTAACGGTGCGCTTTATTCCGCCGAATACAGGGCCGCAGCCGTCCCTGGGCTCTCCCAGCCCTGAAAAGGTCCGTCCCAGAATGGCAGGGGAGAGGGATATCTCCAGCTCCCTGCCCAGGAATCTGACCGCCGTGGAGGAGGGCCTGAGCCCTTCGGTGCCGGAGAAGACCTGTATAAGGGTTGAATCCCTGTCCACCAGCACAACCCGGCCCTTTCGCACGTCCCCTCCCGGGGAGAGCACGTCCACTATTTCGTCATAACCCACTCCGGGAATTCCCGAGAGCAGCAAAAAGGGGCCGGAAATTCTGTCCACGCCCCTGTATTCTGTCAAGGACAATCTCTAACCCTCCCTCCCGGGGGCGGTGCGCTCCCGGTCAATGATATCCATCCGCTCGAAAAGCCGCCTCTTGAGCCCCTCGAAGGCCTCCGTCTCCGAGGCGGGAATCTCCCTCATCCTGTTCAGCTCCGCCGCCTCGGGCATTTTCTGGAGCAGGGACAGGGGGCATCCTCTCTGAAGCTGTCTGGCCGCTTTTTCGTGGAAGGCCAGGATGACGTCCAGGATGGCGATGGCCTTCAGGGGAGGGCAGTAGGAATCAGCCCCGAAGGCGCCCTGCTGCAGATAGCCGTTCTTGATGAAGGATGCCGTATAGGCCGTCAGTCTCTGGTCGTCAGGAAGCACGTCCTCTCCCACAAGGCGGATGATCTGCTGGATCTTGTCGTCCTCCGCCAGGATCTCCCTGGCCCGGTCCCGGAGGGTGCCCCATGCGGGGCTCACGTTGACGTCGTACCACTCCCTGACCTCATCGCCGTATTCGCTGTAGGAGTCCATCCAGCTTATGGCCGGGAAATGGCGGGCTCTGGCGAGCTGCTGGTCCAGGGCCCAGAAGCACCGGATGAACCGTTTGGTATGCCTGGTGACCGGCTCGGTGAAGTCCCCGCCCGGCGGCGATACGGCGCCGATGATGGAGATGCTTCCCTTGTCTCCTCCCAGGGTGGCTACCTTGCCCGCCCGCTCGTAGAAGCCCGCGATGCGGGTGGGAAGATAGGCGGGGAACCCCTCCTCGGCGGGTATCTCGCCAAGCCTGCCCGATATCTCCCTCAGAGCCTCCGCCCACCGGGAGGTGGAGTCTGCCATGAGGGCCACGTCGTAGCCCATGTCCCGGTAGTACTCCGCAATGGTTATTCCCGTATAGATGGAGGCCTCTCTGGCCGCCACGGGCATGTTGGACGTGTTGGCTATTAGGATGGTGCGCTCCATGAGGGGCTTCTCCGAGCGGGGGTCCTCTATCACGGGAAACTCCTCCAGCACCTGGGTCATCTCGTTGCCCCTCTCCCCGCAGCCTATGTAGACCACGATCCGGGCGTCGCTCCACTTGGCCAGCTGATGCTGGGTAACCGTCTTGCCCGTGCCGAAGCCGCCGGGGATGGCTGCCACGCCGCCCTTGGAGATGGGGAAGAGGCCGTCTATCACCCTCTGTCCCGTCAGAAGGGGCTCATTGGGCAAAAGACGCTCTGCCACGGGCCGGGGGGTCCGCACGGGCCACCGGGAGATCATGGGTACGGACCGCTCCCTGCCGTAGCCGTCCCTTATCTTGGCCACTGCCGAGGAGGCCTTGTGAAACCCCGCCGGCAGGATGGAGGTTATCTCCCCCTCCAGGGCGGGCGGAACCAGTATCAGGTGATCTATCAGGGAGGTCTCCTTTATGGAGGCCAGGGGGGCGCCGGAGGTGACCACGTCCCCTACCTTGCCCAGGGGCGTTACGTCCCAGGTCTTGTCAGGGTCGATCCGGGGCACGGAGACTCCTCTTGTGACGAAGGAGCCTTCTGCCTCCATAAGGCGGGCCAGGGGCCGGCCTATGCCGTCCAGAATGGACCCCATCAGGCCGGGGCCGAGGTCCATGGAGAGCAGCGTTCCCGATCCTTCCACCGGCTCGCCGACGGTGAGTCCGGTCGTATCCTCGTAGACCTGAATGAGGGCGTTGTTCCCCTCAAGGCGTATAATTTCCCCCAGCAGGGCAAGATTTCCCACGGAGACCATCTCTTCCATGGCAAAATCCCTCATCCCCGATGCCCTTACCACGGGGCCGTTTACTGTGATTATCTTTCCCTTGTTCATGCCCCGCTCCTCACAGGATGGACAGAACCCGCTCGGCGAGGGAATCCTTCATTCCTGAGATTACCTCCCGCCAGTCGGCGGGTACGCGCCAGGAGCCGTCGGAGGCTGAGAGCCACACCCCTCCCAGGATGGGAGCGGCCTCCGTATCGAAGGTGAAGGTCAGGTCGGGTCTGAAGTCCTTCAGCCTTGCGGCCAGGGGCTCTCCCAGGGATCTGTCCTCCTGGGCCAGTTGGATTTTAACCTCGGATCCGGCGGGCAGCCTTGAGGCTCCCTCCAGGGCCAGTCCGGCCAGAATGGGAAGGTACGCGGCCGTGTTTCTGACCTGGATCAGCTCTCTCTGCAGCATATCCACCGCCTCATCCAGCAGGATATTCTGAAGTCTGAGCCGTTCCTTTGTGCGGGCCGTCTCCGCCCCTGAAATCTGCCGCCTGGAGATCTCCTCCGCCCGCCTGACTGCCTCGCTGTGTATCTGCTCCACCATACGGTCCAGAGCTATATTCTGCTCCTCCAGCCACGCGGCGGCCTCCTGTCTGGCGGACTCCAGAACTGCCTCCCGTTCGTCGTCAGCCTTATTCAGCAGGAGATTTCTCAGGGAGGCGAGCTTCTCCGGGTTCCGGACTTCGTATCCGTGCCTTTCCCCGGTAGTGGAATTGGTCATTCTATCTTCACTCCAATCGCTTCGCGGATATATGCCGTCAGAAAGTCGGCCTCCCGCATGCTGCCGTGACGGTCGGGAATTTCCACAAGCAGGGGAGGCTCGTCCCTCTCCCTGAGGGCCCTTACCGCGGCGGGAGCCTCGGCGGCGGCCTTCTCGGTCATGACGAGGATCCCCACATCAGGACGGTTTGTCAGCACGTCATTTATGGCCGCCTCCGTCTCTGCGGCTCCGTGAGCTTCCACCCCCGGGATGCCTGCCAGGCGCAGCAGCACCAGGGAGTCGTGGTTATCCGTTATCAAAAATCCCTTCATTGCGCTGGGGATTAGAGTTTGCCCAGGATAAGCAGGGAGACTATAACCCCGTAGATGGCTATTCCCTCTGCCAGGCCCAGATAGATAAGGGTGGTCCCCAGCATGGAGGGCTTCTCTCCCACTACGCCCAGGGCCGCCGCCCCTACTATGGCCACGGCGATGCCCGCTCCCAGGCATGCCAGGCCGGTGGCCAGGCTGGCGCCAAGAAAGCCAAGCCCCGCCGCCGCACCCTCCGCCCCTCCCTCAGCCGCCGCCGAGGGGGATGAGGTCAGGGTGAGGACAAGGCCTGTGACAAGGAGGACCATCATAAGGGCGATAACTCCCCCCAGAATGGCCCTGGGCCGCCCCACTTCCCGGCCCCTGAGCAAAAAACCGGCGCCCGCCGCAAGAAGGGCGCCTCCCGCGATAAGAACAAGTCCGCTCATTAAAATTCCTCCCCGGTTCAATCCTTAATTGTTGTTCTCCCAGGTAACGGGAGCGAAGGGCCGGCCTCCGCCCTGGTAGAACTTGCTAAAAAATTCGTAATATTCGAGTCTGAGGGTCTGGATAAAGACTATCAGCCCCTCCAGCCCCACAATTACTATATTGCCCAGAATAAGCACTGCCGCCCGGAATATCACTCCCCCCGGGAGGTTGCGAACCATATCGCTCAGCATGAATACCGCCGCCGACAGTCCCGCATGGTTAAGGGCGAAGGCTGCCAGGCGTACGAAGGACGCCGTATTGCTCAGGAAAGAGAGCATGGCGTGAAAGACAGAGAAGGTGTGGACGACCCCTCCCTCTCCTCCCTCTTCGGGCCTGAAGATCAGGCGGTCCAGAAGGGAGCTGAAGAGGATCACCAGGAAGAGGACTCCGCACAGGCCCATTAGGGCGGCGGGGGGACCGTCGGCGGTGGTGAAGGACAGGGCGGCGGCGCCGGCGGCAGCCCAGTAGAAGAGCAATCCTGCCAGCCCCTCTCCGTCGAAGAGCATCTTGCCCCACCTGCCTGCCCGCCTCAGGGCCAGGATGTTTATGAGGATTCCCATGCTCATGAAGGCCACTCCCACGAAGAGGGAGGTGCGGATAAGGTCGTCGATGCCCCTCATGGGAGAGGTCCAGAGGGAGGGCAGAATCTCCTCCGAGCCGAAGACGCTTCCGTACAAAAGGCCGAAGATCATGGCCGATACCCCCGCTATGCGGATCACCGATGCAAAGGCCTTGCTTAGAATGCCCTTTTTTGCAAGGTACCAGGCCCCTGCAGCTATCATAAAGCCGTGCCCTACATCGCCGAACATGAAGGCAAAAAAGAGGCAGAAGCTCAGCGCCACCAGGGGGGAGGGATCCGTCTCTCCGTAGGCGGGAAGGCTGTAGAGGGCCACTATCTCCTGGAAGGTCTTTGCCAGAAAGTTGTTCTTTAAAAGGGTGGGAAGCTCCCTGCCCCGCTTCTGGAGGTCCCGGCCCTTTTCGGTAAGCAGCAGGGTGTTGGGGCCCAGCTCATCCACCCTGTCCGACACCTCTCCAAGGGTGGGGGAGGGTATTATGCCTGAAAGAATGAAGATGCCGCCAAGCTCTCCCCGCTTCTGGCACAGGGCGTAAATCCGCTGGAGAGAGTGAACGGAGCAGTAGAGCTTTTCCATCTCGGTCCTGCTTCGTTCCAGGTAGTTCCTGGGCGCCTCCCGCAGAACCCGGAGCTCCCGCTCCGTGTCCAGCTGCCGCTCCCTCAGTCTTTCCCTCAGATCCTCCCCGGCCCCCTCAAAAATCTCGCCGAGCTCGTACTCCTTGAGGTAGACGGACCGGAAGATCTTCCCCGCCTCTTCCATATAGTCCTTTGCGCAGAAGACAATCACGAGAATGTATCCTTTTTCCGCCGCCGCCGGGTAGACCAGCAGAGGGGTTACTGCCGCCATCTCCTCCAGCTTTTTGTAGTTTTCGGAGCTCAGGCGGCCGAAGGTGATGGAAAGATATCTGGTATTCAGCGACTCCTCCACGTTTCTGCCCACGTCGGCAAGGGCGTCCAGAAAGTTTCCTGCGGCCAAAAGCTTCTCCCGCTTCTCCTCCAGGGCCTCTTCCCGGTTTTTCCAGTCCTCGATCCTTTTGGCTACTTCCGCCACCCGCTCGAAGCACTCATCCCGGGAGCAGGGAGGAGTTCCCCGGATGCAGCCCAGCTCCTCGGGAAGCTCTGCCCCTGCTACCTTCCAGACGTGATCCAGCTTTTCCAAAAGCTCATCGTAGGGGTTCTTCTGAAAGGTGACTATCCTGGCCCCTCCCGACGACAGGGAGGCAGGTCGCCGTTCGAGGGCGAAGTCCAGGGTCACCGG
>JBMNVK010000085.1:0-10130 GCA_050946755.1 Aminivibrio sp.
ATCACCGCCGCCACCGCCATACCCACAAGCACCGCCGCGGCGACGGAGATGAGCAGCATCCGGGAAACGTCTCCCGCCTCCTCCGTGACCGCGCCGGCAATTTCAATAGTCCTCTCGAGGCTGTGCTTCATGACTGCCTCCGCTGCGGCGATAACGGCCTCTCCGGCGGAGGAGCGCTCTTCGCCCACACGGTCCAGTTCTTCCCAGGCCTTTTTAAAATCGTCCAGGGCCTTTTCGTACTCCCCGGCGTCGTTAACGGCCCTGCGGATGTTCCTGAGCATCTTCTCATCCCCCGCGGTCCCGGCCAGTTCATCCAGATGCTCTCCGGCGTCTTCGAGCTCTTTTTTGGCCTCCGCCACCGCCTCCATCTTTTTTTCGCCCATGGCGGTCAGGGAAAGGTACTCCGCCTTTTGTACCGTCTCCGCAAGCAAAAAGAGTGTGTCCATGCTGTCAAGCCTTGTCCGGACGTCTTCGGCGGAGTCTGATTTTTTCAGGGCCTTTTCAAGGGCATCTTTTTCGTCATACAGAAGATCGTAGACTATGTTCCTCAGGGAGAGGCCCGCTTCAGCGGCCCTGCGGCGCTGCCCTGCCATGGCGGCGATAATTCCCTGGGACTCATCAAGTAACCGACGGTAGATTTCAGTCTGTTCCTCCGCTCTTTTAACGCCCTCGGCCAGCCTTTCAAGGCCGGGGTAGACCTCGGCGTGACCGGCAGCTTTTTCAAGGGCTTCCTTCAGCTCCTCAAAGCCCTTCAGGGAATTCTGCAGGTCCTGGTAGCCGGCCCCCATAACGTAGGCACGAACGTTGAGCATAAGGGAACGGGCAAGGCGCTCTATCCCGCCGGCCTGCTCAATCCCCGGCACGTAGCCGTTCTCGATCGTCTGCATCCCGGCGCCGACTCTGTTCATGTTGTTCCACGCAAACCACCCCGAAAGAGCAAAAATCACCAGAACCGCGGCAAAACCCGCAGCCAGCTTGCCCCCTATTTTCATTCTCCCTAACATGCCCGTCACCCCCGAGTGATAATGTCGAATCGAAAACGATCCCCGGCGCTTTCTTCCTGTAAAGATGAACGGCGGAGGCTCTTAATCAGAAACTATACCATGTTTATTAAAGAGAGATCTTTTTTTGGCAGAAAGGCGCAAAGAGGAATATCATTGACACATCAGTTTCCTGAGCTTAGGATAGTCACCGTAAGAGAAGCGTTTTTTCTCCCCCGGGGAAGGCCGGTGCGAATCCGGCGCGGTCCCGCCGCTGTGTACCCGACAAGTCCGCCGTACCACCGAAGTTTTCGGGAAGGGGCGGATAAGTATGACGGAAGCCAGAAGACCCGGCAAGAATAATTTAGGTTTGACGCCCGCGGGGATTCGGGTCGGCTTCCCTGAAGATTGCTTCTTTACCTGAAAAGAAGCTCGGAGGGCGGATCTCCCTTTGCGGGAGGATCCGCCCTTTTTTGAGGAGGCATACAGAGTTGACAGAAAAGCATGATCGATTTCTTTCTCCCGCCGCTATAGAAGAAAAAAGCTTCAGGATCCTTGAAGGTCTCATGAGCGGATTTTCCGCCCCGCCCCTGATCCGGGAGACGGTTATGAGGGTGGCCCACGCCACCACGGAGGTAGAATGGGCGAAGACCTTCCGATTCTCCCCCGGCGCTGTGGAGTCGGGGGCGGCCGCCCTCCGGCGGGGGGCTCCCATCATAACGGACGTGGAGATGGTCAGGGTCGGAATCAGGCGCTCCGCCGCGGAGCGCACGGGAAGCCCCGTCCTGTGCTTCCTGAACGATCCCGACGTGGCAGAGGACGCCAGGCGGGGCGGCGCTACCAGGGCCAGAGCCGCCATGCGAAAAGCCCTGCCGCTCCTGGACGGGGCCATTGTGGCCATAGGCAACGCCCCCACCGCCCTCTTTGAGGTGTGCGACCTGGTAATAAAAGGGCTCTGCCGCCCCGACCTGATCGTGGGGGTTCCCATAGGGTTCGTGGGAGCTGCGGAGTCCCACGAGGAGCTAATGACCCTGGACTGCCCCTGGATTACCGTCCCCGGTCCCAAGGGCGGCAGCGCCGCCGCCGCCGCCGTGGTAAACGCCATCATCCGCATCGCCGGAAGGAACGGGGAGCCGTGACCGGGGGACTGAGAAAAGGCTTCACCACGGGGACCTGTGCCGCCGCCGCCGCCAGAGGGGCCGCAGAGGCCCTGGCAACGGGAACATTTCCCCCGGCGGTAACCATCGCTCTTCCCGAAGGGCAAGACCTCACCCTCCCCCTGGAGGAGTGCTCCTTTACCGAAAGAGGGGCCCGGTGCGCGGTAAGAAAGGACTCCGGCGACGACCCCGACATCACCAACGGGATGCTCATCTTCGTCGAGGCCAGATTTGCCCCGGTTCCCGGCGTCTCCCTCTCAGGGGGGCCCGGCATAGGACGGGTCACCCGGAAAGGGTTGCCCGTCCCACCGGGACAGTGGGCCATAAATCCCGGCCCCAGGCGCATGATAGAGGCCGCCCTGGAGGAACTGGACCTTAAGGGCCGGGGAGTGGAGATAGTCCTGTCCGCCCCTGAGGGAGAAGAACGGGCAAAAAAGACCTGGAACCCCAGACTGGGCATTGAGGGAGGCATCTCCATCCTGGGGACCACGGGCATAGTGGAGCCCAAGTCCGAGGTCGCCTATCTGGCCTCCATAGACGTCTACATAACCGCAGCCCTGGCCTTCGATTCCCCCAGGCCGGGCGCAATCTTTCTCGTCCCGGGCTACGTGGGCGAAAAGTGCCTCCTGGAGAGGTTCGGCGCCCCCCGGGAGCTTCTTGTCTCCATGGGGGATCACGTGGGGCACGCCCTGGAGAAGAGCGCGGAGGAGGGGGCCGGCGCAATCTTTCTCTTCGCCCATGCGAGCAAGGGCGCCAAGATCGCGGCGGGGCTCTTCAACACCCACTGCAAAACGGGGGATGCCCGGCTGGAGACCCTGGCCGCCTGCGCAGGAGCGGCTGGAGCTACAAAAGAGCAGATAGTGAAGCTCCTCTCCCTGCCTCTGGCGGAGGAGGCCGTCTCCCTGCTCCGGAAGTGGGGACTTGACTCCGCCTTCGACATAGCCGCGGAGAGGGCCCACTGGCGATGCTCCCTGCTTCTGGGAGGGGCCGTTCCCCTGGGGGTGGCGCTGCTCACCCTGGAAGGGGAGGTCGTTGGAAGCTTCCCCAGGATAGGAGAGGAGGTCCGCTCATGGAAAGAATTGCCGTCGTCGGCGTAGGGCCCGGATCGAAAGACTACCTTCTGCCCGCCGCCCGGGAAGCCATAGAGGGGGCGGACATGCTGGCGGGAGGCCCCCGTCACCTGGCTCCCTACAAAAATAGCGGCAGGGAGCTCATCCCCCTTGAGGGCAGCCTTGACCCCTTTCTCGACCTTCTGGACCGGAAGCGGCACTCGGGCAGAATAGCCCTCCTTCTGTCGGGAGATCCCTGCTTTTACAGCCTCCTCGGCAAGGTCTCATCCCGCTTTACCCCAGACGAATACGAGGTCTTCCCCGGCCTGAGCAGCTTTCAGCTGTTCTTCGCCAGACTGGGCATCCCCTGGAGCGATGCGGCACTGGCGAGCCTCCACGGCCGCCCTCTTGAGGACGTCCTTAAACACATCCGGGAGGACCGGGATACCCTCTTCTTTCTGGACATACGCAACACCGGCCCCCAGGTAGCCTCCTTTCTGAAGGAGCGGGGCTTTCCCGACCGGAGGGCGGTGCTGGCGGAGAACCTGGGTTACAGGGACGAGCTTATTACTGATACTACTCTCCTTGACCTGGCCGCCATGTCTGGCGAGAGCCGGCTGGCCCTGCTGCTTCTGGAGGCGGGTCCTCTGCCTGACTCGGCTGTCGGCGTGCTCCCCGACGACTGGTTCGTCCGGGCGCCCCGGATCCCCCTCTCCAAGGCGGCCTGCAGGGCCGTGGCGGTCTCCCTCCTCCATCCCCTGGAGGGAAGGGAGATCCTCGAAGTGGGAACAGGGTCGGGAGGCATCACCGTGGAACTTGCAAGGCGGGCCGGGAGCGGTACTGTCCACTCGGTGGAGAGATCGGGCGAGACCCTGGCCGTAGCCAGGGAGAACGTGTTGCGGGCGGGAGTCTCGTCGTCGGTGAGCTTCACGAAAGGGAATGCTCCGGAAGCCCTCCTCCCCTTGCCCCCCTGCTCTCGGGTGGTGGTGGGCGGCCACGGAGGCAGTGCGGCGGCGGTCATAGGCGCGGCCTGGGATAAACTGCTGCCGGGGGGAAGAATTCTCGTGACGGCCAACATGCCCTCCACCGCGGACTACGCCTGGAGAGAGCTGAAAAGCAGGGGGGCCTCGCCGGAGATAGTTCACCTGGCATCCTCCACCTCGGCCCCGGCGGGGGATTCATGGATGCTCAAAGGCGCCAACCCCGTATTTATTATCTATGGAGACAAGGACGGTAAAACCAGTGAAGGCTGATAACTACACGATTTTCTTCGTCGGAGCGGGCCCCGGAGATCCGGAGCTGCTCACCATAAAGGGCAGAAAGGCCCTTGAGGAGGCGGGGCTGGTACTCTACGCGGGCAGCCTCGTGAACCCCCTCATCCTCGACTTCTGCGGAGAAGGCTGCGTCAGGACGGACTCCTCGGGTCTGACCCTGGAGGAGCAGACGGACCTCATGGCAGACGCTGCCGGGAGAGGCCTTAAAGTGGTGCGCCTCCATACGGGGGACCCGAGCCTCTTCGGGGCGGTGGCGGAGCAGAAGAAGCTCCTGGAGGACCGGGGCCTAGCCGTCCGGTTCATCCCCGGGGTGAGCAGCCTCCAGGCCGCCGCGGCGTCCCTGGGGATCCAGTACACCGTGCCCGGGGGCAGCCAGACCGTAATCTGCACCCGCCGGAAGGGCAGGACCTCCGTGCCGCCGAAGGAAGACCTCAGACTTTTAGCCGCCTCAGGGGCTACCATGGTGATCTTTCTGAGCGCCGACCAGGCTGAGGCCGCGGCAGCGGATCTCATGGCCGGGGGCTTTTCGCCCGACGCGCCGGCGGCCTGCGTCTACAGGGCCTCCTGGGAGGACGAGAAAATCATCAGGAGTCCCCTGGCGGAACTGCCCGCCCTCATGAAGGAGCAGGGGATAACCCGCCACGCCCTGATAATCACCGGGGAGTGCCTGGGAGAGGGCGGGGAACGGAGCCTTCTCTACTCCCCCCATTTCTCCCACGGCTTCAGGGAGGGAGCAGAATGAGGGGTACATTTTTCTGTTTCTCCTCCCGGGGGGAAGACCTGGCCCTCCGCCTGGCGGAAGAGGCTGAGGACAGAGTTGTCCGGGTTGGCCCAGGAAAACTGGCGGAGGAGACGGCCCGATGGTGGCCCCAATCGGGCTTTCTTGTCTTTATCTCCTCCCTGGGGGTGACAGTGCGGGCCATAGCCCCTCACCTGGGGGACAAGGAGACCGACCCCGCGGTAATCGTGGTCACCGAGGACGGAACAACGGTCCTTCCCGTGGCGGGAGCCCACCTCGGCGGCGGAAGAGAACGGGCCGAAAGGCTGGCCGAAAAAATAGGCGCGTCCGTGGTTCATACAACCGCCAGCGACCGGACGGGGCTCACCGCGCCGGACCTGCTTGCCTCCCGGCAGGGCTGGAAGCTGCTGGGCCGGGAGAGCCTGCCTGCCGTTAACAGAGAGCTTATCGAAAAAAGGCGCCTCTCCTGGTGGTCCGACGTTTCGTCTCTCCTACCCCCCCTGCCGGAGGAATATCTCTCTTCATCATCTCCTGAAGAGGCGTCGGTGCTCCTCTCCCCCTTCATAAGAGAACTGTCCCCCGGACAGGTGCAGCTCGTGCCCCGGTGCATCGCGGCGGGGATGGGATGCAGGAGAGGAACACCGGAGGAGGCCCTCCTTAGAATCCTTGCGTCGGCCTTCGAAGAAAAGGGGCTTCACCTTCAGAGCCTTTCAGAAATCTGCACCGTGGCCGAGAAGATGGACGAGCCGGGGCTTCAAGCCCTGGCTGCCAGGCTGACCGTCCCCCTTACAAAGGTGGGTAGGGAGGCTATTCTCTCCCTGGAGCGGGACTTCACTCCTTCGGCGGCGGAGCGGCATCTGGACCTTCCGGGCGTGGCGGAGCCCTGCGCCGCGTCGGCGGGAGAGCTATTGGGCAGGCGGATCTCCGGGGAAGGGGCTACCGCCGCCCTGGCCATGATCCGAAATCGCCCCGGGGGCAAGCTGACGGTCCTGGGGACAGGCCCGGGAGACGGAAAATACCTTACCCTGGAGGGGCGGCGGGTCCTGGAAGAGGCGGAAGCCGTCGTGGGCTATCGTCTCTACGTCGAACTTCTCCCTCCCCGGTGGCTTGAGGGGAAACTTGTGGAGGCCTACT
This sequence comes from Aminivibrio sp., assembly GCA_050946755.1. Classification (GTDB taxonomy): domain Bacteria; phylum Synergistota; class Synergistia; order Synergistales; family Aminobacteriaceae; genus Aminivibrio. The sequence continues at coordinate 6,334 of JBMNVK010000085.1, forward strand.
CCATGGGAGAAGAGGAGGAGAGGGCCGAACGGGCGGTGGCTCTCGCAGAGGAGGGCAGAAAAGTGGTCCTGCTGTCGGGCGGAGACCCGGCGCTCTTCGGCCTGGCGGGGCTGGCCCTGCGCAAAGCCCTGGGACGGGTAGAGGCCTCGGCAGCGCCGGGGCTTACTGCTGTCCAGGCGGCGGGAGCCATGCTGGGCGCTCCCTATGTAAACGGCCTTGCTCTTCTCTCCCTGTCCGACTACCTTCAGCCCTGGAGCGCGGTGAGACAGGCTCTGGAGGGGGCGGCCCTGTCGGGCCTGACTGCGGCCCTCTACAACCCGGTGAAGCGGGGTCTCGATGAAAAGCTGGCGGCAGTCCGGGAGATCTTCGGCCGGGCGGGGTACGAAGAGGCCATCCTCATCCGGGACGCGGGACGGCCCGACCCTTCTGTTAAGAGAATCCCCATCGGGGAGCTTGAGCCCCCCTCGGTGGATATGCGCACCCTCATCCTTCTGCCGGGCAGCTCGGTGGAGCGGGTGGGAGAGCTTCTTCTCGACCGGAGAGGATACAGGTCTGAAAAAGGCAGCTCCGCGGAATCCTCCTCCATGCCCTCGTCTGACGCCCCTCCGCCAGGATCAGGCCGATCATCCCCCGGTTTCTCCCTGATGGTTCAGCTTTCCCCCAGATCGGGCCCCGTCCTTGTTGCGGGAGGAGGGACGGTGGGGCTGCGGAAAGTCAGGACCCTGCTTGAGGGGGGCATTCCGGTAAAGCTCGTCTCCCCCGAGGCCCAACCGGAGCTGCAGAGGTTCGCAGCTGAGGGAATAATAGCCTGGGAGAGGAGGAGGGCGGAGCGAAGGGACTTTAAGGAGCACTCCCTGGCGTTGATTGCCCTATCGCCAGAGGATACGGCCCAGGTCCTCCCTCTGGCGGAGGGCACGGGATGCCTGCTTAACTGCTGCGGCACCCCCCTCTCAGGACACTGGGCCCTGGCAGCCCAGTTCCGCCGCAGGGGCTTTACGGTGGGGGTCGGGAGCGGCGGCAGCGACCCCGGCGGATCCGCCGCCCTTAAAAGACTGATCACCAAGGCCCTGGATGAGGAAGGTGACCTGCCTTGAGGCTGCTCACCAGAGGCAGCGCCCTGGCCCTCATCCAGGCGGAGTTAATGGCGGAGCCCCTCCGGCAGAGGGGGGAAAAAGTGGAGATAGTCCCCTGGTCCACCAGGGGAGACAGGGATGTTCAGAGCCCCCTTCCCTCCTTCGGCGGAGTAGGTGCCTTCTCCAGCTGCATCAGCGGAGCGCTGATGGAGGGCATGGGAGAGGGGGCCGTTCACAGCCTCAAAGACCTTCCCTCCCGGTGCCGGGAGGGACTGGACGTGGCCGCCGTCCTTCCCAGAGACTGGGAGAAGGATATGCTGGTGCCAAGAAAAGAGCGCACCCTTGAGACCCTCCCCGCCGGAGCCGTGGTGGGCACCTCCAGCCCAAGGAGAAAGGCCCAGCTTCTGCGAAGCCGCCCCGACCTGGAGGTAAGAGATATCCGGGGCAACCTTCCCACAAGGCTCAAAAAACTGGAGGAAGAGGGCTACGACGCCATAATCCTTGCAGCGGCGGGGCTGGAGCGACTGGGAGTCCTTCCGCGGGAGGCAGTGCCTCTGCCCTTTCTCCCCGCTCCCTGCCAGGGGATAATCGCCCTGGAGGCTCCCGCCGGGTCAGATCTTTTCGAGCTGGGGAGGACCTTTACCCACAGGGAAACCCACCTCTGCTCCATGGCGGAGCGGGCCCTTCTGAGGAGGCTGAACGTGGGCTGTCACCTTCCCTTTGCGGCCCTTGCCCGCCTTGAGGATAACGTGCTCACCCTGGAGGCAGAGATACTCCACCCCCTTGGAACAAAAACCCTCTCCCTCTCATGCAGAGGCCCGGTCCGGTCGGAGGAGGAGGCCCTCAGGGCAGGGGAGGCCCTGGGGGAGCGCTTCACGGATCACCCGGAATGGGCGGAACTGTACAGCTACACAAGGCCCGGAGGGGAGGTAAAGCCATGACCGTTCATCTCGTAGGGGCCGGATGCGCAGGGCCCCTCTGGCTGACCGCGGAGGCCTCCCGTCTCCTGGCCCGGGCGGACGCCGTAGTCTACGACAGCCTCATCCATCCCGACATTCTCCAGATTGCCCCCAGGGGCTGCGAATTTCACGCCGCCGGCAAGAGAAAGGGGCGGCCCAGCCCGGGGCAGGCAGAGATAAACAGGCTGCTTGTGGAGCTTGGCCGGACAAAGGAGACGGTAATCCGGCTCAAGGGAGGAGACCCCTTCATCTTCGGCAGGGGCGGAGAAGAGGCCCTGGCCCTGGAGGCGGAGGGCATTCCCTGGAGCTACACTCCCGGCATCACCGCCCTCGGAGGCCTTGGCAGGGAGGGGATTCCCCCCACCCACCGGGGGGTCGCTGACTCGGTTACCCTGGTCACCGGCCACTCAGCCGACGGAGGGGCTCCCCGGAAGGGCCTCTGGCAGGCCCTGGCGAATCTTGACGGGACTGTGGCAGTCTACATGGGCGCCTCTTCGTGGGAGACTTTGGCCCGGCTGCTGATTGATAAAGGCATGCCCTCCGAAACGAAGTGCGCTGCCCTTACAAGGACAGGCTGGGGATGTTCATCAAAAAAACGATTCAGACTCTCGGGATCCGTCCCCAAAATACAGAGTCCCGCCCTGATAGTTGCGGGAGGGACGGCCAAACTGGAGCTCTCCCCCAGCAGGGGCCCTCTGGAGGGGCTGAAGGTTGCCGTAGTGCGCCCCTGCCCCGACAGCTGGGACACCGCCCGCTATCTGGAGGAGCTGGGCGCTGACGGCTTCAGCCTCCCCCTTCTGGCCGCCGAGGAGCTTCCCTTTCCCGGAGAGGAAGACCTCTTGTCCGAAGCGGACTGGGTCGTCCTGACAAGCCCCAGAGGGGTGGCCCTGCTGACTGATAGAATCGACCCCCGCCGCCTGAGGGGCGAAATAGTCTCCATCGGCCCGGGTACAACAGCGGCCCTTGCCCGGAGGGGACTGAGGGCAGACTTTGAGGCCCGGCCCTCCCTGTCGGAGGCTTTGGCATCCCTTTTGTCAAAAGAGGTAAAAAGAGGGGATCTCGCGGTCTTTTTCCGCAATGAGGCGGGCTCTCCCCTGCCGGAGGAAGCAGTGCGGCAGGCAGGGGGGCGGGCCGTAAACATCCCCGCCTACAGGATGAGGCCGGCCCTTCCCCCCGGCATGGAGGGCTACGAAGATCTCTGGGAGGAGACAGGCCTGGACGCGGTTGTATTCGGAAGCGCTGCCCTCGTCCGCGCCTGGCGCGACCTTGACCTCAGCCTTCCGAAGGGGACTGTCTCGGTGGCCTGGGGAAAAGTCTGCGCCGGGGCGGTCCGTGAAATCCTGGACCAAGACCCCCTGATCCTTCCGGAGCCCACCCTTGAAGCTCTGGCCGCAACCCTTGCGGACCTGAGCGAAAAAAATAAACGGAGGCATTAAAATGAACGGACTTCCAAACATGGAAAGAATGCGCCGCCTGAGGCAGCATCCAATACTTGCAGAGACGGTGAGAGAGACATCTCTTGAGCCCAGACAGATGATCCTCCCCCTCTTTGTCGTCCCCGGGCCCGGGGTCAGACGCCCCATATCATCCCTTCACGGAGTGGACCACATCTCCCCGGACAGAATTCACGAGGCGGTGGACGAGGCGATGAAGGCGGGGATAAAATCCTTTCTCCTCTTCGGCCTGCCTACCTACAAGGACGCCCTCGGGACCTCCGCCAGGGAGGACGGTCAGCCTGTGCAGCAGGCCCTGAGAACGCTCAGGG
>JBMNVK010000086.1:0-10022 GCA_050946755.1 Aminivibrio sp.
AGTTTGATAAGCTGGTAAACTCCGATTTCGCCCCGGGCTTCACTTTGGCCCTCATGAAAAAGGATTTAAAAATTGCCCTCACTGAGGCAGGAGACCTTCCTCTGCCCATTGCCAACCTTGTGTATCAGCTATTCCTTTTGGCGGGGGAGGAGAGGGAGAATCTCGACTATACGGCGGCGGCCGAACTCCTTAATTCCTGAAAGGGTTAGAAATACCACCCCCTATTAAGGAGCAGGGGTGGTTGAAAAAATGAGCAAAAATGATGAAATGAGAGCACAGCGGCTCAAGAGGGCCGCAAGAATATCCATAGGGAGGTTTTCAAGTTGGCATATCAAAAGGTTACCCACACCAGCTGGTTTACCCGTATAGGCAGATCCTTCGGAGGCGTTGTTACAGGTCTTATTCTTATAGTGCTGGCATCGTGGCTTTTGTACTGGAACGAGGGGCGCACCGTAAAGGCAGGCGGAGCTATCGGCGAAGCCCAGATGCTGACGGTGCAGATGAAGGACATATCGAAGGTGGATTCGTCCTTTGACGGCAAAGTTATTCACGCTACTGGCAGGGCCGATACTCAGGACATCCTTCAGGACACCACTTTCGGAGTTGAAAAACAGGCCATCAAGCTTGCCCGGAAGGTGGAGTACTATCAGTGGGTCGAGACCTCAAGAAGCGAGACCCGCAAAAAGCTGGGCGGCGGGGAAGAAAGAGTAACCACCTACACCTACGATCTCAAATGGAGCAGAAGGCCCGTGAACTCCTCCGTATTTGAGGATATACGCTACCGTAACCGCAACACTGTGCTGGCACAGGTAGCCGATGAGGAGATGGTGGCCCCCACCGTCGACTTCGGCGCCTACACTCTGCCCCCTTTTCTGAAAAACGGCATAGGCGGCGCAAAGCCTCTTCCCGTAGAGCTTTCTGAAGAAAAGAAAGAGGAGATAGCAGGGATTATCAATGCAGCGAACGCTGGCGCTGACTTCGTACACAGCCGGGATAACGTCATCTTCCTGGGCAGAAACCCCGGCAATCCCCAGGTGGGAGACCTGAGGATAAGCTATACTGAGGTCCCCCCTGCTGATGTCTCCATAGTGGCAAGGGTTATCGGATCCACCTTCGAGCAGTTCGTGGCCTCTAACGGCTACACCTTCAGCAGAATTGACATGGGAACAGTCAGTCCCGAGACCATGTTTGAGGACGCTAAAACGGCAAACACGGTTATTGCCTGGGTTGTAAGGGTGGGTGGAACCGTCCTCGTCATGGCGGGCCTTGGCATGGTATTTGCCCCTCTTTCAGTTATTGCCGATGTCATCCCCCTGCTGGGCACCATTGTCGGCGCCGGAACAGGTCTCGTTGCCTTCCTGCTGGGGCTTGCCTGGAGCCTGCTGCTTATCGCTATTGCCTGGATCCGCTTCCGCCCCCTCCTCGCCGGAGGCCTTATCGCGGTGGTGGTTGCTATTTTAGCCCTGCTCTACATGAAGGGGCGGGGAAAGAAGGGCGCAGACAGCCCGGCGGCTGTTTAAGCGGCCTTAAACGGTAAAAAATATCCGGCCCGGGAGGCCGGAGACGAAAAGGAGACGACAATAATGAAAATTCGTAAAAGAACTTCGATAATTCTTGCTGTAGCCGTACTCCTGATCGCGGCATTTGCCTCGGGCGCCCTGGCGGCGGTGGCCGACTACATCAGAGAGGGCGCCTTCGGCAAGTTCTCAGAGGAGGCCCGGGAGGCGGTAAAGAAAAACACGGAAGTCTTCAGGAACAACCTTGCCTACACCATAGGCAAGAGCACCCCCATTGCCCGCTTCTTCTCGGATGCAAAGAGCTACACGCCCATACTTTTGTCGCACATGTCATCCTTCCAAAGCCTTAAAGGCTCCAGGGAGACGGGCCTGGAGGAATTTATCAAACTATATGACAACATGATAATCACCCGCATGGACTTCTTCATAAAATCCGAGGAGGTAATGAGGGAGCCCTTCAGGTCCAAAAAGGTAGTTCTTTACGACGCCCTGGAGTTCTGGGGCAAACACGAGAACAAGTTTAAGGGCATGGGCAACAACCAGCGGCAGGGCGCAGGAGCCATTAAGGAGGTCAAGCACGACTACGACGACCTCCGCAACCGCATCTCCCAGCCGGGCCCCCAGGCGCTGAGCTCCAACAGCAAGATCAAGGAGCTGTTCATTAAGAAGATCATAAAATGGCCGCCCCGGCGGAATGAAATGGAAAAGCTGAAGCTCAACAACATCTACAGGCTGCCCTGGCTAAACGACTATCTGGATCTTGAGTACAACACTAAAAAGGACCTTGAAATGATGGACAGGTACGTGGAGGGGACACTTAAGGAGTTCCCCAAAATCCTTAACGATTACGTCAGGGTCATGCGCACCGCCGAAGAGTACAACAACCGCTGCGGGAATCAGGGGCAGAGGGTGAAGAGCGCCATTCAGGGGAACAGCGACACTAAATTCCTCCTCCCCTTCGGCCTCAGGGAGGCCATGATAGACGCTGCGGACCTGGAGATCATGCTCTACAAGCACCACTACGAGGAGCTCAAGGGGGCAAAGGACGTCTACAACTCCTTTGTAAAGTTCTATGAGTCCTCCGACATCAGGGACCTTTCCAGATATCAGTACGGGACCTACATCAACAGCCGGGGAAGCAAGGAGAACTCCATGTTGAAGGCTATGGAAAGCTACAGCAGAGAGATGAAGGAGTACCTCAAAAAATTCAGGGATATGGGAATGTAGGGCGCAGAAATATGGTGTGCAGGTTTTTAAAACCCCTGTTGTCCGCTCTTGCGGCCCTTATGCTGATCGCCGTCTTGCCGGCCTTTGGCAACTCCCACGGCTTCATCGAGGGCACAAACGTCAACTTACGGACGGAACCCTCCGTCTCCTCCGGCGTGGCAGCCCGATTCCCTGGCGGCGAACTGGTGGAGATTATGGGCAAGGTGCCTTCCGGTGAGGGGGAGAAATTTCCCTGGTTCGAAGTATCCACGGGAGGCGGGACAACGGGCTGGGTCTACGGCCAGTTTCTGGCGGAGGGGCGGCTGCCGCCCCGGTTCGCCCTGGCCGACCCTGAGGGGCGAAGGCTGCTGATCCCCGCAGGGTCGGATGAATTTGCCCTTTTGGAAAAAAATGCGGGCCGATACACTCGCTGCGTCCTCGAAAACGGACTCTTCCGGATAGAGTTTGAAGGCAGCCGCAAGTCGGCCCCTAACTGGAACGGCAGGGAGACTGCCCAGAACTTTGATCAGATGGGCGGCCTGGTCTTCCGGGTCAAGGATGGCCCCCTGCCCCTGCCGGCGGACAGTTTCGGCGGAGCGGAGGCCCTCGTAGCGGAAGAGAGCTACCTTGCCGGGGCAGAGGTAATCCGGCTGTCCAGGGGCGCAGACGTTGCTGACGCCGACGCAAGGGCGTACTTTGAGAGGATTTACAGCCGGTCCCTGAAGTCCATCTTCCTCCTGGCCGGGGGAGAGGATTTCGAGGCTGAAATTTACGCCATGGAGTTCGAGGTACAGGGGAAAAATGCCCTGGGCGCCGTGGCCCTTGTGACGCCGGAGGGTACTCTGCGTCTTGATTTCCCCGCCGAGTGGAACGAGCAGTCCGTCTGGCATGTGGATGACGAGGGGAATTTCTACCCCGAATACTACTCCGTCGGCGCCCTCATAAGGAGAGGGGAGGGACTGGAGTTTACCCTCCACAACCCAGCGGCGGAAAGCCTGACGGCCCGCCTCGTAATCAACAGGGGCGGTAAGCTGGCTGTCCCGGGGGGAATCATGCTGAACAGGTATGCGGCCCCCCAGTAAGGCCGCCCAAGGGCGGCAAGGCTACTTGTCATCCCTAACGGTGCGGAGTGACGGATCGCGAAGCATCCTGAGTGCAGCGATGGGGGGATCTGGTTTTCGGAAAGCGGCAAGGAACGTGCCGCCTAAGCGATCGACACAAACGAAAAACCGTCCGTTTGGTCGCCTGCTTTGCTCTGCATGAGCGATCAACTCAAACGGCAACCCCGCCCGTTTGGTTGCCTGCTCATGTCATCCTGAACGGAACATTGCCATTCTGTCATCCCGAACGGAGCTCAGCGACGGAGGGATCTGGTCTTCAGGGCTGTAGTCTTGCAAACCAAACCCAGATCTCTCAGCCCTTCGGGCTTTCGAGATGACAAAAAACACAGGCTGTTCGGGATGACAGGAAGCAGTGTGTTCGGAATGACAAACAAGACGGGCGGCAAGAAAACAATGTCGCTGCCAATAAAAAACGGGCCCTGTATACAGGGCCCGTTAACTATTGTTCTACTGCTCCACCTTACCCCGCCGCGCTCTCTACCACGTCCAGCTCGGCATTAAGCCAGTCCAGAATCTTCTTCACCAGCTCCATGGAGCCGTCCGTATGCCGTCTCATCCAGAAGGAGTAAAGCCAGGCCTCGATGGATGAATCTCCCTCGTAGATGGCAAGGGTGTCGCCGTCTATCAGCTCCACGTCAAGGGGCGAAGTGTAGCCGCTTCCTCTGTTGATCTTCGGGAATCCCGCCAGATAGAAAGTTTTTCCTCCGTTGAGGTTTCCGTAATCGCCCAGTTCGCGGATGGCCTCGAGCTTCTCCTCCCAGTCCTGGGTGGACACCACGGCGTCGTAGTAGACGGGAAGCTCTCGGATGACCGGTTCCAGCTTCAGCGGAAGAATCACCTGAAATATCAGGTAATTTGACAGGTTGAAGGGCTCGTTCGTCATATCCATCGAGCCGCTGTTGCTCAAAATCGCAAGAAATTTAAGAAGATCTGACGTACCGCTTCCCTCGGAAATGTAGCTGAAGTTGTTTATAATCCGGGCAATACGCAGCTTGCCCCCAAGAAGACCTATAAACTTTGCGTCCTCCATGTCCACTTCGCCGCCGTCATTGGCCCGAATGCTTAAGTTTTCCGGCTCCAGGTTGTGGTATTTTGCAGACTCTATGATATAGGAGCTTGTTGTCTCAAGAAAGGTGCTCTGCTGGGCCGACGCCGGAAGGGCGACAAACATAAGAACAAAAAGTACCAGTGCAATTTTTTTCATTATAAAATGCCTCCTTATTAAAAAGTTGTAAGATTGGACGGAGCTCTGTTGAATTTCATAAACGCTTATAAACGCTATGCTTATATACTATCAACAAAATTCGTTTCATACCATCCCCCCGGAGTGCGGAAAATACATTCAAGCCCTCTACGGGGCGTATTTCTGTTATACTGCAAAAAACGAAAATTACGGTCCGCCGGATCTCTCGGAGGATGTCCGCAATTTAACGGGAGGCTTAAAAGATGAATCAAAACACGAAAATAGCCATTCTGGGCGCCGGCAACATAGGCACAAGCATAGCGAGGGGACTGGCCGGAGGTAAAACCTTCCCCCCCGCCCACATCATCCTGGCGAGGAGACGGGTCAACCTGCTTGAGGATTTTAAGGCCCAGGGATTTGCCGTAACAAAAGACAATTTGGAGGCGGTTAAAAGGGCGGATGTGATTATTCTTACCGTTGAGCCTCAGGTGGCGGATTCCGTCCTGAAAGAGATAGGACCGGAGCTGGATTTTGACCGGCATATTCTTATCTCCGTTGTAACGGGGCTTACCATAAAGCGGATCGAGGAGATTTTAGGAAGGTCCATGCGCATTGCAAGGGCCATGCCCAACACGGCCATAGCCGTGGGAGAATCCATGACCTGCATCGCGTCCAACGGACCGGACGACAGAGCCCTGGAGATGGCAAAGCTCATCTTCAGCGACGTGGGAAAAACTCTTAGAATTCACGAGGAGGACATGATCGCCGCCACCGCCCTGGGCGCCTGCGGGATAGCCTTTTTCCTGCGGGCCATCCGGGCTGCCTCCCAGGGGGGAATAGAGATAGGACTCTCCGCAAAAAATTCCCTTGCCATGGCTGTTCAGACCGCCATGGGCGCCGCCTGTCTGCTTTCGGTGGGCGGAAACCATCCCGAAAGCGAAATAGACAAGGTAACTACCCCCAAAGGCTGTACCATATCGGGACTGAACAGGATGGAGCACGAGGGCTTCAGCTCCGCCATGATCAGGGGAATAACCGTTTCGGCCGAACAGGCGTCGAAACTCTACTGCGACAAGTGCTGACGGGATGATGGCCCCCGCCCCGAACTGCTGCCTTAGTGGCGAATACGCCATCAGGAGAAGGATATGAATCTGCTTCAAAAGCTGAAGGAGATCAGCATCTCCGTAGTGCCGATTCTGATCCTGGTGCTTCTTCTCTATCCCACCATCGCCCCCATCGGCCCGACTCTGCTCCTTCAATGCCTTGTGGGGGGCGTCCTCATCATACTGGGGCTCGCCTTCTTCCTCACGGGATCGGACATTGGAGTTATACCCATGGGGCACCTTGTCGGGGCGGAGCTTCTGCAAAAGCGGAACGTACTCCTGCTTCTGGCCGGCGGCTTCTTCATCGGCTTCTCGGCGACCATCGCCGAACCGGACGTGCATGTGCTGGCAAACCAGGTGGCAGTGGTGGCTCCCTCCATATCCAGAAGCCTGCTGGTCCTCATGATCGCCGTCGGGCTTGGCCTTTACGTCTCAGCGGGGCTGGGAAGGGTGCTGCGGCGAACCCCTTACTACTATCTGATCCTGGGCTCCTACCTGCCCCTCTTTGGCATCGCCTATTTTGCGGCCCCCCAGTACCTGGGCATAGCCTTCGACGCGGGCGGCGCCACCACGGGCCCCATGGCGGTGCCGGTAATCATGGCCATGGGGGTGGGGGTAGCGGCGGTCCAGGGCTCAAGCGACAGGGAAGAGAACAGCTTTGGCTTTGTAGGTCTGGCATCCATCGGCCCCATCATGGCGGTGCTGATCCTCGGGCTGTTTGCCAGAGAGGGCGGCGTGCCCGTAGTAGTGCCGGATCTGCCCTCGGGGGCTGAAAGCCTGGTGGAGGCCTTTCTGCACGTCATTCCCGGGACCGTCCGGGAAGTTGCCATGGTGCTCGGCCCCCTGGCGGTAATGCTTATAGTCTTTCAGATCACCCTTCTTAAGATGAGCCGCAGCCGCCTGCTTAGAATGATCAAGGGGATTCTGCTGAGCTTCTTCGGTCTGATCCTGTTTTTTACCGGCGTAAACGGCGGATTTCTTCCGGCGGGCACCGCCATAGGCGGCAAAATAGGCGCGTCGGAGATGAGCTGGCTTCTGTTTCCCATAGGGCTGACCCTCGGGGCGATCGTAGTCCTGGCCGAGCCCGCCGTGTGGATTTTGAACACCTTAGTCGAGGAGGTGTCGGGAGGGCACATCAGCAGACGCCTTATCCTGGCGGCCCTCTCCATAGGGGTCTCCGCCTCGGTGGGCATCTCCATGCTGCGAATTCTGTTCTCCCTGAGCATCTGGTGGTTTCTCATCCCGGGGTACCTGCTGGCGATGGGCCTCACGCTATTTTCACCCCCGCTTTTTACCGCCATTGCCTTCGATTCCGGCGGCGTCGCGTCAGGCCCCATGGGTTCGACTTTTGTGCTTTCCTTTACCCTGGGCGCCTCTTTCGCCTTCGGGGGCGACCCGGTGATGGATGCCTTCGGAGTCGTGGGGATGATAGCCATGACCCCGCTCATCACCATTCAGATCCTGGGCATTCTGTTCAAACGCAAGGAGGAGGAAGCGGCAAGAAGGTTGGCCGCTGAACTATCCGGGGAGGTTCTCAATGAGAGGGAATGAAATAAACGCCCGCGGCAAGCTGCTGGTGACGGTAGTGCGCAGGAGCTGCGGAGAAAAAGTAGTGGCCCTGACAAAGGCCGCCGGCGCCAGGGGAGGGACAGTTCTCCCCTGCAGGGGAAAGTCCGATGCCCGGCTGGACCGGCTTCTTGGAGCTGACGACAGCCTGGAGGACGTCATTTTTACCCTGGTCTCCGACGAGGACGCTCCGAAAATCATGAACGTCCTTCGGGCCTATGAGGAAAAAACGGGAAAACACTGGCAGGGATTTGTCGTTCAGGTGGACATCCCCGCGGTTCTAAAGCAGGGGACGGACTACTTCGCGGGAGGGGCCCCGCAGAGGAGCGAAGACATGAGAGAAGAGGCTAAGGAATACGTGGTCTGCGTCATAGTCAACAGGGGCTGCGCCGACGATATCATGGCCGCCGCCGGGAAAGCGGGGGCGGGCGGAGGGGTGATCCTGAACGGGCGGGGTACCGCCGGCGAGAAGGACGTGGAGTTTTTGGGCATACCCCTGTTCCCGGAAAAAGAGATACTCTTTATCCTTGCCCGTCCGGAGCAAGTGGATTCAATTTTGGCTGCCTTTAAAAGCGAGCCATGCCTCACCCAGCCCGGAGGGGGGATAGCCTTCGTCGTCGAGGCGGAAAAGCTGATCCGCCTGGGCAAAATAACCGCGTAGGGGGCGTCAGTCCGTATCGGTAACGTAAAAGAGGGTGAAGGTACCGTCCATCGTGTCCAGGACGCTCCAGCAGCCGGTGCCGAACCACTCTCTGCCCATGTCGAAGAGCTCGCACCAGTCGTCGGACCAGCTGCAGCACTCGTACACCCGGCCCGAGGGAAAGAGCAGCCTGTATACCCGGTCGAAATCCGCCTGAGTGCGCTCATAGGGGTAGACCGGGTTGTGATAGTACCACTCAATCTGGCTCATCACAGTGATAGGGGAGGCCAGCTCCTCCAGCATCGTGGGCGTGCCTATATCCGAGTCGTCCCACTCGTCGTAGACCTGCCAGATATAGTACTTCATCCCCTCCCTGAGGGCCCGGACGTGAGAATCAACGCCCCCGGCGCCTCCCGAATGCCCTTCAAGCCTGATGCGGGCGCACCGTACGCCGCAGCCGTCAAAAAGGGCGTCCAGCTCCTCGTTTTCGGGGCTTTCAAAGTTGCTTCCGAACTCAAACCATATTTCGTACTCCATAACCTGCCACCTCGGCTTATGCTGATAGGGTCGACCCTGTCTATTTTAACCTGCGGACGTCGGAAAAGAGTCAAACGGCGAGCTTCCGGTCCCGTTTTTTAATCCTCCAGCATCCGCACATGCCCAAAGGGACAGCGGCCCCTAATGAAGTCGTGAAGAAAGGGTTCCTGGTCTTCGAATACACGCCAGCTGAGGTAGTGATCTCCGCAGTAGCACGCATCGCACTTCGGGCAGTAAAAGGGGACCAGCTCAAAGTCCGCCTTGAAAATTCCCTGAATATCGCCCGCCTTCACAAGTTGGGTGAGATACCTTGTTGCTCCCTCTCCGGCCCTTGGAATTATATAGCCGCCCGTGAAACTTTTCCGGTGGTACGAAAACTCGTCTCCATTCCGGATGAAATAAAAATGCCCCGCCTCCTGATCGCATAAGGAGCAGCGGAAGCCTCCCTCCGCAAATATCTCGCTCCCCTCGGATAGCTTTGGGGGGGTGGAGAGTGCCTGGGGCGGCAGGTTTGCTCCTATGAAGAGCGTGCGGATTGTCCTGATCGCACCCTGATATTTCCTGAGCCTCTCGAAATCCTCCGGTCCGGGTTTCGGAATTCGCGAAAGGTCACAGTTCTCGAAAAGATCCGCCATCTTAACGTTTATCCCGATAAGATTGCTTGCCGCCCGCATGATAAAATGACTGTAGTCCTCGCCCCTGCGGCGCGTCAGTGAATCAACGGCCTCCACCACCCTTTCCGAAAATCCTTCGGCCCGAAGATCGTCAAGGGTAAGGGACGTATCTTCCACCACATCGTGAAGAACCGCCGCTATCTTCATATCCTCCCCAGGGACCCTACCCATCACCCGCAGACTGTGGCAGATGTAGGGGATGCCGCCCTTATCGAACTGCCCCTCATGGGCCTTCGCAGCGATTTCAATTGCCCGATCAAGAGTTGCCATGAACAAAACCTCCTTCCTCAATATCGGGGGGACAGCCCCCGGCAGGAGTTAAAGACAGATACAGTCCTTCCCTCCGGAAAAGGAAATCTGTGCGCAAATTTTTTGGGAACTAAAAAGGAAAAGTTGGAACAAAGAAAGGGATTGATCAAACAAAATATACTCTTATTATCCTTGTTTGTCAATGATATTTTTTAAAAATTCGGCC
>JBMNVK010000087.1:0-9922 GCA_050946755.1 Aminivibrio sp.
AACAGATCAAGGAAAACCCGTATATCCAGTACTTTCTCGGGTTCGAAGGATACCGCTCCGAGAAGAGACCCTTCGACCCGTCCATGATGGTTCACTTCAGAAAGCGTCTTGACGCCGAAACCCTCAAGGCTCTCGACCTGAGGATCTACGAGAAGCGCAGAGAGCTTGAAGAAGCCGGGGCGGCAGGTGCGGACGACCCGCCCTGCGAATCGCGAGCGGAAGGAACGGAGCCTTGCGAGATAAGGGAGGCATCCTCTGAAACTGTCGGCGCCCCCTTGCCCGAGGGGACCCTCATCCTTGACGCCACCTGCGTGCCCATGGACATAACCTACCCTACGGACCTCAAGCTTCTTGTCTCCGCCCGGGAGAGCGCTGAAAGACTAATCGACGAACTGTGGAAGGTATGGGGCAAACGGGGAGAAACCAAACCCCGCACCCACCGCAGAATAGCTGCCCGTCATGGAGCCGTCGCCTGCAGACAGAGAAACCTTGGCGGCAAGAAACTCCGCCGCGCCCTTAAAAAGCAGCTCTCCTTTCTTGGGCGGGACCTTCGGATCATCGACGAACTCCTTGCATCGCTCCACTCAGACGAAGCTCCCGCCTCATTGAACGACCGCCAGGTGAAAAGACTCTGCACCATCCGCACGATCCATCGTCAACAGAAACACATGCTGGATAACAACACCCGCAGGGTTGATCATCGCATAGTCAGCCTTTCCAAACCCTACGTCCGGCCGATAGTCCGGGGCAAGGCCGGAGCCAGGGTTGAATTCGGCGCCAAGCTCCTTGTTGCCGTGGAGAAGGGCCACTCCTTCCTTGTCGCCTCTTCCTGGGATAACTTCAATGAGGGCTCTCTGTTCATAGAGGGTTGCGAGGGGTATTTTGAACGCAACGGCGTCTGGCCTGAAGTCGTATGTGCGGACATGATCTTCCGTACCCGCGCCAACCTCTCCTGGTGCAGACAGAGGGGCATCCGCCTCAGCGGTCCCAGCCTTGGACGGCCTCCCCTGGACCAGGAAAAGCTTGCCGAGAGAAAGAGACTTGAACGGCTTGACGCTTCCCGGCGCAATGAGGTCGAGGGCATATTCGGGGAGGGCAAGCGCAAATACGGCCTTGACCTAATCCGGGGAAAGCTTGCGGAGACAAGTGAAAGCCTGATAGTCCTCCGCTTCATGATAATGAACCTCCGGCGTATGCTCCGCTTGTTTTCGCCCTTTTTTATTTCAATGCCGAAAAGATTCCATGTTGTTATTTCCAGAGTATTTCTTGTACTTAGATTGCCCTGGTGTTTTTCACAGGATTGCCTGTGCTGACTTGTTCAGGAAACCCTAATTGGGGTTGCGATTTCGAGAAAAATGGTCAAAATTATTGAGGCACATTTTAATATGTGTATTTTAAAAGGAGGCGTAAATGATAAAAACTGAATTAATCCCCTTTCGGGCTGCAAAACCGGAAAAAATGCGAACTGCCAGGTTTCTGGAACGGCCCAATCGCTTCCTTGTGCGATGCGACCTGGACGGGGAGATAACTGATGCGTTCCTGCCCAACCCGGGGCGCTTGTGGGAAATTCTTCTGCCCGGGACCCCGCTTCTTCTGTCAGAAGATGGAAAAAGTGCCACCAGAAAGACTGCTTATACTGCAATTGCGGCTAAAAAAGGAGACATTTCCATTCTTCTCCACACTCATTTAACAAACGATGCAGCCGAATGGCTGCTTCGGCGCAATAAAATACCTGGCCTTGAGGGATGGGAAATCGTAAGGAGAGAAGCTGCGGTAGGCAGATCCCGCTTTGATTTCCTGCTTGAAAAGGACAGCAGAAAACTTCTTCTGGAGGTCAAATCCTGTACTCTATTCGGAAATCAACTTGCCCTGTTTCCCGATGCTCCTTCCGACAGGGGACGAAAACATGTGGAGGAGTTGGCCTCCTTGTCGTCGGATGAACGGGCAGGGGCGATTCTGTTTATGGTTCAGTCCGCCAGGCCGGACTATTTTCTCCCGGATTTTCATACGGACCCCAAATTCGCGGAAAGCCTGTACAGCCATCGGGATGTAATCAAGCTCATCCCCCTGGGAGTCAGCTGGTCTGAGGAGATGGAACTTGCGGACTCTCCCCGCCTGCTCCAAATTCCCTGGGAAATCTACGAACAAAACAGCTCCTGCAGCGGCATCAACCTTGTCATAGCAGGAGATGGAGACGGAGGGTATGCTGTTTCCGCTGAAGCTGCGGAGGACTCGTCCCCCTGGTTTAAAAGGGTGCGAAAAACCGGCGCTTCTTCAGACTTCAGGGTAATGCCCGTCAGATCGACTGCTGCAGGTATCCGGGAAATAAACGACAAACTTGCCCCAATGGCTGATGGAGATGAATATGAATCCGGCGCCAGAATCTACTTTTTTGAACAGCACCCCCTGAAAAACCCTGCCTTTACTGAGATGCTTCTTTACCAGAGGACGGACAATCTTCTGGATGGCTGATGAGAAGGACAAGCTTCGGGGGCGAAAATCTTCAGTCCATGTTATTCTATAAGTACCGGATAATCATAACAAATTCAGGAGAGAGCCAGTGAATATACCAGCATCCTTCATGGGACCTATAGCATGAATAAAGAAAGATCTTGGAAACTTATCAATGGGCTTCAGAGGCTTTTCCGGGCTCTCCCTTATTCATGGTCGGTGGGGCTGGGCGGAATTCTCGGCAGAATTCTATGGGCTGCCAGCAAAAAAAAGGTGATCGAGGCCGAAAGCCGGTGCGGAAAGGCCCTCCGGATAGAGACTCCCCGCGCAAGGCAGATTGTAAAGGCTTCCTATGCAAATCTTGGAAGGTCAGTGGCGGAATTTGTATCCATGGGAAAGCAGAGACGACGACTGCCCGAGCTCATTAAAATCCACGGAGAGGATCACCTTAAAGAAGCCCTGGACAGAGGCCGGGGTGTCCTTATGATTTCAGCCCATATAGGAAACTGGGAAATTGGCGCAGCGAGAATAGCCGCCAAAGGCTACCCCATGAATGCCATAGGAACTGAGCAGAGGGACGACCGGATTACCAGCCTGATAATTGAAAAACGGGCTGAATCCGGCGTGACTACCGTAGGCAAGGGATTTGACCTTAAGGCGGCCATCCGTTGTCTTAAAAAAGGCGAGATTCTGGCCATACTTATAGACCAGGACGTAAGGGACAGGGGAGTAGTGGTTCCATTCCTGGATTTGCCGGCAAGCACACCCTACGGGCCGGCGAAAATCGCAACCAGGCTTAAGAGCGCGATGCTGCCTGTTTTTATGGTAAGAAGGGGAGTTTCCGCTTTTCACGACCTTTTCATTCTTCCGTCTCCCTGGGAAAGAGGCTACCCGGAAGTAGATGAATCCATGGAGACGGCCATGACCAAATGCAATGATGCCATAAGCAGTTTTATCAGAAAGTACCCGGAGCAGTGGATGTGGCTGTATCCAAGATGGGCCTCCACGGTAAGGTAACCGGAATGCTGCTGGGCATCGATCCCGGGCGAGGAAAATGCGGATGGGCCCTGGCTGCGGAGACAGGCGTCCTCATAGCCTCCGGCATGTTTGATGCGCACAGGGCGGAGGAGTTTTTAGGTATAATGGTTGACGGAGACGGCGCTAGGGCCAAGACATTTGCCCTTGAGGGTGCAGAGAATATGCCTCCTGTTTTTGCGGTTGAAGAATACCTTTTGGGAGACGGGACGGGCAAAGAATCATTTCTCTCCCTTGCAAAAAGGTTGTCCTTTAGAGTAAAGTTAGTGTCTGAAAAAGGAACTACCCTTCGGGGGAGAAGATTATACTGGGAGCACAATCCTCCCGTTGGTCTGAAAAGATTTTTGCCGGAAGGTCTGCGTATTCCCCCAAGGGAAGTGGATGATTTTGCGGCCCTGGCAATAATTCTTGAATTCATTGAATCACAACGGGCATGATGAACAGGAAGGTGACTGATTATGGGAACGGAGAAGCTGGCGGTACTGGTAAACACATTCGGTTCTTCCCTGATGACTGTCAGCAAAGAGGTTGGAGTTGAAGTAAATCTGGTGAAGTCCGAAATAGCCCAGGGCGTTAACGTAACAGACAGCTGCGTGGCGGCCCTGATAGGCATAGTGGGCGGCGGAGTTCAGGGCACGGCGGTAATAATGCTTGACAGAGGCGGCTTTGATGCGACTGTGTCGGCCATGTCCGGCGGAATGATAACTCCCGATACGGATGACTCCGTATCCATGAGCGTCATTGGCGAACTGGCCAACATGGTAAGCGGCAGAGCGCTGGTGCAGGCCGCCCTTGAAGGAACAGAAGTAACGCCTCCCCAGCTTATCTCCGGGGCCGGGATAAAGACAATCCCCAGTCAGTCGCCGGGGGTAAGAAGCTTCACCCTCCCTTTTCGCCTGTCAGTAGGAGGAACCCTGTTTCTGGTACTTTCCTTTCATGCCTGATAGAAGCAAAAGAAGGGGCGCTTCCGCACTTAGCGGGAGCGCCCCTTCTGCATTTGAAATTCAAAGGCCTAAAGTTTCTCTCCTTCAGTAGAGGCAACCACCGCAGCTACGCAGCTGTCTCCCACGACATTTATGCTTGTCCTGGCCATGTCAAGGACTGCGTCGATGCCGGCCACCAGAGCGGCCCCTTCGAGGGGCAGCCCCACCGCAGAAAGCACCAGAGTCAGCATAATCAAGCCGGCTCCCGGTACTCCCGCCGTGCCTATGGAGGCCAGAGTGGCGGTAAGTACGATATTCAGCTGGGCTCCAATGGTAAGGGGCAGGCCGTATGCCTGAGCCACAAACAGGGCGCAGACCCCCTGATAAAGAGCAGTGCCGTCCATATTGATGGTAGCGCCGAGAGGCAGCACAAAGGATGATACTTTTTCCGATATGCCGAGATTTGTCTGGGCCGCCTCCATGGAGACCGGAAGGGCGGCGGCGCTTGACCTGGTCACAAAGGCGGTGAGCGCAGGGGCCTGGATGCCCTTAAAGAACCATAGGGGCGACTTTTTAACGAACACCATGATAAGCCCTGAGTAGATGAACAGGGCATGAATGATGCAGCCCGCGTACACTGCAACAATGACCTTGGCAAAGGGGGCCAGCACAGAAATTCCGTATTGGGCCACCGTAACTGCGATAAGGGCGAAAACTCCGTAGGGCGCCATTTTCATGACAATCCCCGTAAGCTTATACATGGCCTCTGCCAGCGAATCAAAGAAAGTAATGAGGGGTTTTCCTTTTTCGCCGGCAAGTACGGCTGAAATGCCCAGGAAAAGGGCAAAGATAATGATCTGAAGCATAACTCCATCGGCAGCTGCCTTAATGGGGTTAGACGGAAACAGGTCCAGCAGAACTTTCTTTATGCTGGGAGCTTCCGGTGCTGTAAAGGTCGCCGCTCCGTCTGCAAGGGCCAGGCCGACGCCGGGCTGCATGATGTTGCCGAGGGTCAGGCCGATGATAATTGCTACCGCTGTGGTTCCAAAGTAGAGAATCAGGGTTTTTATGCCTATTCTGCCCAGATCCCGGGGGTCTCCGATGGAAGCTGCGCCAACGACAAGGCTTGAAAATACAAGAGGAACGATCAGCATTTTAAGAAGAGCGAGGAAAACCTGACCCACCGGATCAACATACTGGACTTTATCCCCAAAAATCACTCCCGCTGCAATTCCGAGCGCAAATCCTATGCCTATCTGCCAAATAAGGGGAATTCTTTTTTTCGCCAATGCTCACGCCTCCTTAAATAAAACTGAGAGATGAAAAACTCCGGGGCAAACTTCTCCCATCCCATCCTCCTTTCCCCGTGAATTTAAAAAACTTTTCCATCAAATTAGGCTATGTATGAAAATTCTACCATACTTTTTGAAGTATTTTCCTACCTCAGGAGGCAAAGACAAATGAAAGTGTGGTTAAGACTAATGTTTTTTGTTAGTATATCCTGAGCGGGAAGAAGTTTTTAAATCTACCGGCCGGGAGGGATGGCCATGTCTCGAAAAAAATTTACATCATTTCTGTGCGGCATACTCCTCATACTCTTTGCGGGAGAAGCCAGCGGACGGGGAGGGGTGGTGCTGGTCCTCTCAGGCGGCGGCACGAGAGGGCTTGCTCATATAGGCGTCCTTGAAGCTCTGGAGGAGGAAAAGATTCCCATTGCGGGAATTGTAGGCACAAGCATGGGTTCCATCATAGGCGGCCTTACCTCAGGCGGCTACACAACGGCGGAGTTGAGGGAGGTAATCGCAAACCTGGACCTGACGAGCCTCTTGTCTGAAAAGACTAATCCAATCTTTGTCCCCCTTAACCAGGACAGCGCTACCCCCAGAAGCAAAATTCCCTGGGTTGCCTTAAGTGCTACAGGAGACGTGGAAGGGCCCCTTGGCGGCATGACGGGGGTAAAGCTTCTCGAGAGGTTTGCCCAGCTTGCCTCCCGCAGCCAGGTCGTTCGCTTTGATGAACTGTCCATTCCTTTTGCTGCAGTAGCTACGGACCTTGAAACAGGCGAAAAGGTGGTCCTCCGGTCAGGAAGCCTGGCCTCTGCCATGAGGGCCTCCATGGCAATTCCCGCTCTTTTTGATCCGTGGCCCATAGGAGGAAGGCTTCTGGTGGACGGAGGGCTTGTGTCAAACCTGCCGGTGGACACTGCAAAAGACCTCTTCCCTGGCTATCCTGTCATAGCTGTTGATGTCTCGGGCACTCTCAGGGAAAGAAAGGACATACGTTCGCTTGTCGATGTGATAGACCAGTCTCTTACTATTTTTACCCGGCGAAATGTGGAAAGCGAGATAGTAAAGGCCGATCTCGTAATATCCCCTCCTGTTGCCGGAGCTCCCATATTTGACCTTACAAACGCCGCCAGGGTAATTGATGGAGGCAAATCAGCGGCCATGGAAAGTATGGATGCAATAAAAGCCCTTGCTGATGCTGCACCGCCTCCGGCCCAGAGGGAGTCCCTCTGCATAACCGCTAAGGTCAGATCAATAACGGTGGAGGGCGCCGACCGGGAGCTTGAGCGAAAAATACAGAAAAAATACGCCTCCTGGATAGGAAAGCCGCTGAGCAATATCAATATGGCCCGGGCCGGCAGGGAGATAGCCGAACAGGAAAATGTCCTGGCCGTTGACTATCGGTTTGAGGAAAAGGGTGAAGATCTGAAGGTCGTCTTTGTTGTTCAGCGAAAACCGGCTCTTGAGCTAAATTTCGGAGGCTACACCACGAACCTGCATCCCCGCCGGTGGGTCTATCTCCACGGGGTCAGAAGAGACCTCTTCTCGGACGGCGATTCCCTCCGGTTTAACTTTAAATTCGGTTCCCAGTGGGGACTTGACGCCAGCTATCTTACCTCTTCTGACAGTGGAAAAAGCTGGGAATTTAACCTGGCCGCTGAAAACTGGGAGCTTGAGACAAACCGGGGAGCAAGATCCTGGGATCGCTACTCTGCAGGTCTGACCCGCAGGTTCAAAACGGGCTCATTCCTCGGAGGGGCAGGCTATGCCTTTGAAAGGGTACACAGCGGCGGCCGGGATTACGATGCCTCCGGTCCCACATTCTTTCTTACATCCAATACCCTTAATGACCCTACAGACCCCACGTCAGGCTCCCTTTTCCATATTCAGGCATGGTGGCCGGATCTGGAAGAGGTGCTATACCGGATAACCTACTTCCAGGCCGCCCGCCTTTCAGATAACTGGAGGTTCTACCTGAGGGCAGGCTTCGCCGAAGGAGACGAAAAAGCCGCCCCTGGCAACAGAGCTGTCTATCTGGGAGCGGCGGAGGAGCTGTACAGCTACTCCGGAAATCCTATTCAGGGCGAAAGAATGGCCTGGTGGAATGCCGCATTCAGAAGGACCCTGATGAGAAGCTGGTGGGGTTCCCTAAACACAGAACTCTTTGGAGGAATGGGCTTTGTATTCAATGACGACGGCGACCGCTACCGGGATGTATGGGAGGCGGGAGTGTCCTTCTCGGTTCCCGGATTTCTGTTTGATGGGAAACTCATGTTCCTCTATAACGATGAAAAAGACTTCAAGGTCGGCTTTTTTATTGGCAGCCCCGTATGGGGGCACTACCCCCTTCCCTGATCAGGCAGTCCGAGGGATAAAAAAATACTGAACCATCCGCTGCGCAGGAAAGGCAGCGGCAACGACGGATTTATAAACAGGAGGAGCTATAATGGCGCGAAACATTACACCCAGGTCGGAAGACTATTCCCAGTGGTATCTGGACATAATAAGGGCGGCGGAGCTTGCGGATCACGCCCCTGTAAGGGGATGCATGGTTATCCGCCCTACGGGGTATTCCATCTGGGAGTCCATCCAGAAGCACTTTGACGATGCTTTCAAAGAGACGGGGCACGTCAACGCCTATTTCCCTCTTCTTATTCCCAACTCCTTTCTTGAGAAGGAAGCGGAGCATGTGGAAGGCTTTGCTCCCGAATGCGCCGTAGTGACTCACGCCGGAGGAGAACCCCTGGAGGAGCCTCTTGTAGTGCGGCCAACCTCCGAGACGGTCATTGGCCACATGTACAGCAAATGGATCCAGTCCTGGAGGGATCTGCCCATTCTCATTAATCAGTGGGCCAATGTAATGCGATGGGAAAAACGCCCCAGACTTTTCCTCCGCACCTCGGAGTTTCTGTGGCAGGAAGGCCATACCGCCCACAGCACAAAAGAGGAGGCCATGGAAGAGACCCTGCAGATGCTGGAGGTTTACCGGACGGTCATGACGGATATCCTTGCCCTTCCGGTCATTCCCGGCGAGAAGACGGAAGGGGAAAGATTCCCCGGCGCCGACAAGACATTTACCTGCGAGACCATGATGAGCGACAAGAGGGCGCTTCAGGCAGGGACAAGCCATTTCCTGGGCCAGAACTTTGCTAGGGCTTTCGACATAAAGTTCCAGAATAAAGAGGGCGAACTTGAATATGCCTGGACTACGAGCTGGGGAGTATCCACCCGCCTCATCGGAGCTCTTATCATGACCCATTCCGATGACGACGGCCTTATTCTGCCCCCAAGGGTTGCCCCCGTAAAGGCTGCCATACTTCCCATCAGCACCAGTGAAAAAATACTTGATGAAGACCTGGTTCCGAAAGCAAAGGAGCTTTCCGGATCTCTGAACTCAGCTCTGGGAGGCAGATATACCGCAGTTGATACCCAGTTTCATCTCAGGCCCGGAGACCGCTTCTTCAATCACCTTCAGAAGGGCGTGCCCCTCCGCATCGAGCTGGGAGAGAAAGACGTCTCCCGGGGTACAGCAAGAGTTGTTCGCAGGGATAATGGCCAGAGGGCCGATATCCCTCTGGAATCGCTGACTGAAAAAATCCCGGTTCTGCTGGAGACAATCCAAAAAGACCTTGCTGGAAAAGCCCGGGATTTCAGCCGGCAAAACACTCACACCGCAAAAACCTACGATGAGTTCAAGGAGATTATGGCGTCTGAGGGTGGTTTTATTGAGACCTGGTTCGACGGGACATCGGAGGACGAAACTAAAATCAGAGAGGACACAGGCGCTACGCCAAGGTGCAGGCCGATGGAGAATGAGGAAGTTGCCCCCTGCTTTTTCACCGGGAGACCGGGCGCCAGGAAGACCATCTTCGCAAAGGCTTACTAAAGACGAAGTTTTGCGAATTTGATGGGTCTACCCCTAAAAAAGGATTAAACGAAAATTATAAAGCGCCCCGTCCATTGCGCCGCAAGGGACGGGGCGCTTTTAACCGGCAATTGATGTGAAATCAGGATTGAGGTTGACATCTTCGCAGGAAATGATATTATACCCTTCGCGCCGATGGAACGGAGCCGAATTTCGCCCCGCAAGGGGACGGGAAAGTTGGCAGACAGAGGCGCTTCAGAACCTTGACAGTTTTATAGGGGATTTAGATATTTAGCCATGCGTTGATTATATTTTGAGAGTTTGATCCTGGCTCAGGACGAACGCTGGCGGCGTGCTTAACA
>JBMNVK010000088.1:0-9837 GCA_050946755.1 Aminivibrio sp.
GGCTATGGAGACCGCGTACTTGAATATCTGGAACAAATGCTTTTTGACCGGGCTGTCCCCGCAGAGATATTCCGGAAGCATATCCACTGCGATGTGAGTTTTCTGGGAAGCTCCGTAGGATATGGCGATGTAGATGGTGAATATAAATACGAAGAGGGCCAGGTCGCTGATCCACATTATTTCGAAATTCAGCCAGTATCTGTTTACAACCTGGCAGAAAGTCAGTACTATGGCCGCGCACAGCCCGATGGAGGCCGCTACAAACTCAATCTTTGTTAAAAAGTCGATAATCTTTCTCATCGTACACCTTCCCTGAATGACAGATCATCAAAGCATGGAATAAAGGGGCAACTTCCGTTGCCCCTTTATTATAAAATACCTATTTTCCCGCGGCCTGTACCTTTTCGCGGTTTTCTCTAAGTCCATCGAGGATCTTCTGGGTCATGTTCTGGCCGGGGTAGTGCTTCTCAAGCCAGGGCGTGCAGAGCTCTTCCCAGATGCCAAGAGCTTCAGCCTTGTCGCGGAAGAGCGCTCTTTCGGCCTCGGTGGGATAGTAGATCTCGAAGTCGTCCTGGGCTTTCAGGAAGTTCTGGAACTCATCAGCCATGCGCTCCTGAATTTCGTACTGGTGAAGCTCAGCCTCGTCGGCGGCCTTCAGAATGGCCTCCTGGAGATCGGCGGAAAGGTCGTCCCAGAGATCCTTGTTGATGACCACCTGGTTGGCATCCCACATCCAGTCGAGGGAGGTGTAGTACTTCATGACCTCGTAGTGCCTCTCCTCAACAAGGGAGGGCCACATGGACCAGCAGCCGTCCACTACGCCTTTTGCCAGGGCGTTGTACAGGTCGCCCCAGGGCACGGTCTCGACGGTCATTCCGGTGCCGGAGGCCATGTTCTGCAGGCCTCTGACGCTGCCAAGGGAGGAGGATACCCTCATCTTAAGATTTCTGAAGTCATCGGGGGTCTTGATGGGGCGGACGCTGTTGCCTACGCCGTAGGAACCCTGAGATACGGTGAAAAGTATGTGCATTCCCACTTCGTGCATAGCCTTCTGCATGGGTACGTAGAGAACGCCGTCGGGACGGGCGAAGGCCATCTTGCACTCTTCCCAGGACTCCACGGTCCAGGGCATCCAGTTAAACATTCCGCCGGGAACCAGGTTCACGTAGGGGGCTACTCCGCAGATTTCAACGTCGCCCACCTGCACTGCGTGGAAAATTTCGTCCAGGGTGCCGAGCTGGTTGTCCGGGAAGAATTCCACGTGAATCCTACCGTCGGTGTACTTGCCGATAAGCTCGCAGAACAGCTTATAGGACTCTCCCTGAGAGGCTCTGACCGATGTCTGGCCAAATCTCCACTTGTACTCCGGCTCCTTTGCCAGGGCCATGGAAGAAATGCCCAGCAACAACCCTACTACCACAAAGACGCATACTGCTCTTTTCCAGGTACTGCTCACGATTGAAGCACCTCCTTGAAATTATCCCCGTCAAAGGGATTCTGCCGCCCCGGGGAACCGGGGCGGAATACTCTTATGCTAAAGAACTCCCACCATCTTGTTGAACTCGTCTATCTTCTCGTCCACTTTGTCCGCCATGGACTGGACCGAGCCCCAGTACTCCTCCGCATCGTACCACTGGGCGTTGAGCTCCTCGGAGGTCCTGCCCTGCTGCTCCACCCAGGTGTAGTACTTCAGGTTGTGAACCCGCTTCTTCTCCTTGTAGCTGAGCTCAAGAAGGTTGTCGGTGCGCACGCCGAGCACGTGACGGGCGTGATCCCTGGACGCCTCGAGCTGAGTGTATACAGGCTCTTTTTCCTGCATCTCCGCCACTCTGGAGCCGTACATCTCCATGGAGTCGGTGAAGACGGTCAGGATGACGTCCTTGGACGTCAGCTCATAGTACTTGGCCATCTTGGCCGCCATAAGGACGTTGGCGGCGCCGGATACGCCCATGAGGTCGAGGCTGCCGATAAATTCGTCGGACAGGCCCAGGGAGGACAGGTATTTCTTGCCCTCGGGCTCGTTGCACAGCCGGATAAACCTCATGCAGTCCTCGTCGTCGAGGGCCATGACCATATCAGTGTTCTTTACGTTATGGACCCAGGGGATGTGCTTGTCGCCGATGCCCTCGAGCCTGTGGTCGCCGAAGCCGTTCTCCAGAAGAGTGGGGCACTGAAGGGCTTCGCCCACCGCAAATTTGCTGGTCGGGTAGATCTTCTTGAGGTAGTCTCCCACCGCAGTGGTTCCGGCAGAGCCGGAGGTTACCACGGCGCCCGCATATCTGTCGCCGGGGTTCATGACCAGCTTCAGAATTTCCTCCATGGCGCTGCCCGTGACCTGGTAGTGCCAGAGGTGGTTTCCAAGCTCCTCGAACTGGTTGAACACCATGATGTCGTCCCTGGTCCTGCGAAGCTCCCAGACTTTGTCGTAAATTTCCTTCACGTTGCTCTCGGTACCCGGGGTGCCTATGATCTCTCCCGCCACCGTCTCAAGCCACTCGAACCTCTCCCTGCTCATGCCCTCGGGAAGGATGGCGATGGAGTCGCAGCCAAGCAGCTGGGAGTTGTAGGCTCCTCCCCTGCAGTAGTTGCCCGTTGAGGGCCAGACTGCCTTTTGATTAACGGGGTCGAACTGACCTGTGACAAGGCGGGGAACCAGACAGCCGAAGCTGGCGCCGACCTTGTGGGCGCCGGTGGGGAACCATTTCCCGACCAGGGCCACTATCCTGGCATCCACTCCGGTGATGGCGGAGGGAAGCTCAAGGAAGTTGGCGTTGCCGAAAAGCCCGCCGGATTTCACAGGCTCGTTCTTCCAGGTGATGCGGAAGAGGTTGGCCGTATCCACGTCCCACAGGCCGGTCTTTTTAAGCCTCTCCTTGATGGACGCCGGAGTGTGGGTATCGGGGTCCTTCATCTGCTTGATGGTAGGGATGACAATGTTTCTCTTTTTTGCCGTCTCAACGGCGTGCTTAAGCCCCTCCTCATTTATGGTGAGGTCGATTCCGTACTTCATTCACTCTCTCCTTTATGCAAGCCCCGGGTACAGGGGGTGATTTTTGCAGGCCTCGAGCACCTCGGCCCGGACCTTGGCTATTTCTTTTTCGTCCTCTACGTTCTTAATCACTCTGTCCATCCAGCGGGCAATCTGCCTCATATCGTCCTCACCAAAGCCTCTGGTGGTGAGAGCCGGCGTCCCGATGCGGATTCCGCTGGTGACGAAGGGACTTCTGGTGTCGAAGGGCACGGAGTTTTTGTTCACCGTGATTCCCGCCTCATCCAGGGCCGCCTCCGCATCCTTGCCCGTAACCCCTTTTGAGTTGAGGTTCACAAGGATAAGATGATTGTCCGTTCCGCCGGAGACCAGATGGAAATCACAGGCCAGGAGCTCTTCCGCAAGGGCCTTAGCATTTGCGACGACCTTCTTCTGGTACTCGACGAAGGAGGGCTGGAGCGCTTCCTTAAAGGCCACCGCCTTGGCGGCGATAACGTGCATAAGGGGGCCGCCCTGCATTCCGGGGAAGATATTTTTGTCCACTTCTCTTGCGTACTCGGCGGTGGTGAGGATCATGCCGCCCCTGGGGCCCCGGAGGGTCTTGTGGGTGGTGGTGGTGAGGAAGTGGCTGTAGGGCACCGGGTCCTTGTGGCACTTGGCGGCGATGAGGCCCGCCACGTGGGCTATATCGAAGAAGAGCAGGGCGCCGACCTTATCGGCAATAACCCTGAACTGTTCGGCGTCGATCTCCCTGGGGTAGGCGGAGCCGCCGCAGACTATCATCTTGGGCTTGTGCTCAAGGGCGAGGCGTTCCACCTCGGCGAAGTCGATCTGCTCCGTGGTCTTGTCCACCCCGTAAGGCACGATATTGAAGAGTTTGCCCGAAAAGTTTACCGGGGAGCCGTGGGTCAGATGGCCTCCGTGGGCCAGATTCATGGCCAGGATGGTGTCGCCCGGCTGAAGGACTGAGAAGTAGACGGCCATGTTTGCCTGGGAGCCCGAATGAGGCTGGACGTTCACATGGTCGCAGCCAAAGAGTTCCTTTGCCCTGTCCCGGGCCAGATTCTCGGCCTTATCCACAATCTGGCAGCCTCCGTAGTAGCGGGCGCCGGGATAGCCCTCGGCGTACTTATTGGTCATGATCGACCCGGCAGCCGCAAGGACGGCTCTGGATACGAAGTTCTCTGACGCTATGAGCTCCAGCCCGTCTCTCTGTCTCTCCAGTTCCTCTGATATGGCACTGAAGATTTCCGGATCCGCCTCCCTGAGAAACTCCTGCCCTTTTTCTAACACTGTATCCCACTCCTTTCAAGTTGTTCGGAAAATTCCTGAATGTCCGGCTCTGATGTCATCGGAGAGCCCACCGACTTTCTTGCGCTTTCTATATCCTTCAGACCGTTGCCGGTCACTACAACGCCAACTCTCTCTCCCTTTCCAACCAGTCCCTCCCGGGCCGCCTTTCTGAAGCCCGCAAAGGCCGCCGCTCCGGCAGGCTCGCCGAAGACTCCCGTCTTTCTGGCAAGCTCCGGGATGGCCGAGAGAATCTCTTCATCTGATACAGACACGACGGCGCCTTCTGATTCCCTTACCGCCCTCAGCGCCTTTGCCCAGTTTCTGGGAGCGCCCACCGATATGCTGTCAGCCACCGTATCCGCGGGGCCGAAGGTCACCCGGGAGGCCCCTTCTTTCCATGCGTCGTACACGGGCCTTGCTCCGTCGGCCTGAACCCCCGTTATCTTTGGAACAGAGGCGATGAGCCCCAAGCCCTTCAAATCTGAAAAGCCCTTGTAGAGGCCGCTTATGCAGCAGCCGTCGCCCACGGAGATAAAGATCCGGTCGGGCGGATTCCAGCCGCTCTGCTCAGCAATCTCCAGGGCGCAGGTCTTTTTGCCCTCCACGAGATAGGGATTTATGGCGCAGTTCCTGTTGTACCAGCCGAACTTTTCTATAGCTGCCGTTGCCAGGTTAAAGGCCTGGGAGTAGTCTCCCTTCACAAGCACTACCGTAGCGCCGTAGACCAGCAGCTGAGCCACCTTGGCGGCGGGGGCTTTTTCGGGGACGAAGATGAAGCTTCTGAGACCTCCCACGGCGGCAAAGCCCGAAAGGGAGCTGGCGGCGTTACCCGTAGAGGCACAGGCGATTATTTCCCGCCCCAGGCTGAGCGCCCTGGCCGCTCCCACGGCGCTGGCCCTGTCCTTGAGGGAGCCGGTGGGGTTCCGGCCGTCGTCCTTCACAAAAAACTCTCCCACTCCGTACTCCGCGGCAACGGAGGGGCATTCGTACCAGGGGGTCCAGCCCACGGCCAGAGAGGGGATATGCTTTTTATCTTCTATGGGCAGAATCTCCTCATAGCGCCAGAGGGAACCCTCCCTGTACGCCAGGTTTTCGGGGGTGAGGGTTTCAGAGGCCTTTTTGTAGTCGTAGAGCACGTCCAGAGTTCCGTCCACGCCGCATTTGGGGCAGGTGTATTCGACCTCTCCCGGGGCGAAGGACGAACTGCAGAGCACGCAGCGAAGTTCCACAGGCTTTCCCATTTGTATAGTCTAGTCTCCTCTCGAAGCCGCGGCGGCCGCCACGGACTCTCGCTCATTGGCCGGGGACAAAAGCCGTCCCGCCATGGCGCAATAGCCCGAGCAGGCGCCGACAAGCTCGCTTATCTCAATATATTCATCCACTCCGTGGACCAGCTCCCTGCGGGAGGGTCCGTAGATCACCGTGGGCAGGCCTCTTTCCGCCGCAAACTGACACCCGTTGGTCCCGAATCCGGGCCGGCCGGAGATCCGGGCCGGCAGGCCGGCCTCCGACAAGGCCTCTGAGAGTACGGAGAGATAGGGGGAGTCCTCAGGCATGACCCAGGCCGGCGCATAGTGCCTGCCTTTTATGGGAGCCCCTGTGTAGCACCGGTCCTCGATCAGGGGGGAGGAAACTTCGGCCTGGAGGTCGGGAATCCTTGATGACGCTTCCGCGATGAGGCTCTTTATCTCACCGGCTGCCCCTTCAAGGGTCTCTCCCGTCAGAAGGCGCCTCTCAAAAACAGCGGTGCATTTTTCCGGAATGGCTCCGCCCACCGCGGAGGGAGTGGTGTAAAGGTTGGTTAGCACAAGAATACCCTCCCCGAGAAAGGAGTCCCGGGGAGGGTGGAAATTCTCTCTTATGTAAGTTAGAAGGGCTATCATGGTATCGGCGGCATTTACGCCGTATTCGGGATGGGACGAGTGGGCCATTTTTCCTGATACATCGATCCTGAACTCTGCCCTGCCCCTCTGTCCTCTCTCGAGCTTAAGGGATGATGCCTCCCCTATGATGACGCACGAAGGATCCACATAGTCGGCAATGGCACTGGAGGCTACATTTTCGAAGGTCTCCTGGTGCACTGCGGCCCCGACGTAGAGCTCTCCTTCAAGCTCTCCGGCCATATCAGTCTTCAGGAAAGCTCCGGCCATGATCATGGCCGCAAGAGCGCCCTTCTGGTCCGAGGCGGCCCTTCCGTAGATTCTGTTCTTCTCCATGAAGGCTCCGTAAGGGTAAAGGGACCATTCTGCGGCATCGCCCACGTCCACATGGTCCATCTGGGATGTCAGAAGAACCCTCTGATCTCTTTTAGGCGAGAAGGAGATAGCACCCACCACATTGCCGTAAGAATCGGTGGAGACATGGTCATAACCCAGAGCGGTCATGGTATCGCTGATGAAACGGGCCACTTGCCCCTCCCTGCCTGAAACGGCGGGACGGCGGATAAGTTCACGGCATAATCTGATGAGATCTTCCTGTCTCTTCCCGTCCATGAACCGCAGCCTCCCTTCATCTTAATAACAGAATACACCAGTTGTTATAATTTACAAGAAAGAAAAAGTGATATAATCGATTGAGTTTACTTATATCATGCCGGAGGTCAAGTCATGAATCTCCATCAGCTCAGAATTTTCTGTGCAGTAGTGAATGAAGGCTCTTTCCGCCAGGCTGCGGAAAAGCTCTTTCTCTCCCAGCCATCGGTAAGCCAGCATGTGGCCGCCCTGGAGAAGGATTTTGACATCCTGCTTTTCGAGCGCAGAGGCAGATCCATCTCCATTACCCCCGAGGGAAGGGCGCTCTATGTGCTGGCAGCAGATCTCATCCGCCAGGCCGACGAGATCCCCTCCCGATTCAGGGACATGAGGTCCCTCAGAGCGGGCGAGCTGAAGATGGGAGCTTCAATTTTTGCCGGGCGGCACATCCTTCCCGCCCCCGTTGAAGAGTTCCACAGGCTCTTTCCCGCTGTCTCCCTAACCCTCTCTTCCGGAGGGACGGCATCAATCTTCTCTGATCTGAGAAGGGGGACGACGGAGCTGGCCGTACTCGGGCGGAACTTTCTCTTCTCAAAGGCCCCGGACCTCACCTACCGTTTTCTCGGCGAAGACCCCCTGGTCCTGACCACAGCTCCGGACCATCCCTGGGCAGGGCGGGATAAGATCTTGTTCTCAGAGGCAGAGGATCATACCCTGATCCAGTTCACAGAGGACTGTCCCCTGGGCAATTATGTGGATGAATTTCTGCTAAGAAACAGAATAAGCTTCGGCCGCCATGTGAGGACGGATGATATGGAGGGGGCTAAATATCTTGCGGCAAGAGGGGTAGGGGTGCTGATCACCAGCCGCCTCTCGGTGAAGGAAGAAGTTGCGAAGGGTCAGCTTGCCTCAGTGCCTGTGGCAGGCCTTGAGAGCATGTCCTGGGAGATTCAGTGCGTCCACTCGTCCTCCCGGGGGCTCACCTATGCAGGCTGGGAGATGATGAAGCTGCTGGAGGAGCACGGCCGGGATCTGCTGAAGTAAAAGGGCGGCCCTGGGGCCGCCCCGTTCATTAAGCACCTAGGAGATCTCTGAGAAGGGCCGTCTTTTCTCTGAAGGTCTGAATTGTCCCCGCCAGGGGATCAGCCGTGGCCATATCCACTCCCGCCTCTCTCAGAATATCCAGAGAGTAGGCTGAGCTCCCCCTTGATAGGAAGCGGATATAACGCTCCCTCTCCTCCTCTCCTCCCTGAAGGATACGGGAACTTAGGGCCGCGGCTGCGGCGAAGCCCGTCACGTATTTATATACGTAGAAGGGGCTGTAAAAGTGGGGAATTCTTGCCCATTCAATGAAGATCCCCTCATCCAGGGTCATGGAGGGTCCGTGGTATTTTGCGTTAAGATCCCGCCACATTTCGCACAGCCCGTCCGCTGTAAGGGCCTCCCCCTTCTGAACAGCTTCATGGGCATCCCTCTCAAACTCGGCGAACATGGTCTGCCGGAAGACGGTGGTCCGCACCTGATCCAGATAGTGGTTAAGCAGAAATATCTTCTCCGTCCTGGACGCCTTTTCAAGGAGATGCTCCAGCAGCAGGGCTTCATTGGTGGTGGAGGCTACCTCCGCCAGGAAGATGGTGTAGTCGGCGTACACCTTGGGCTGGGTCCTGTGGGAAAACCATGTGTGAAGAGAGTGGCCCATCTCGTGGGCAATGGTGAAGACATCCCTCAAGGTTCCGTTGTAGTTGAGCAGGACGTAGGGGTGGGTACCGTAGCTTCCCCAGGAATAGGCCCCTTTTCTCTTGCCCCGGTTTTCATAGACATCAATCCACCGGGAGGAGAACCCCTCCTTCAGCCCCCGGCCGTACTCCGGCCCCAGGGGCGCAAGGGCCTGGGTTACCATATCCACACCGTCCTCATAGGGAATGGGATCATCAGGCTCATCCGCCAGGGGGACGTTAAGGTCGAACATTCTCAGCTCATCCAGGGCCAGGGCTTTTTTCCGGAGGGTCATGTAGTCGTGGAGGGCCTCCAGATTGCTGTTTACCGTATCCACCACCATAGAGTAGACTTCCGGCTCTATGTTGTCCCTGTGGAGGGATGCCGCCAGGGACGAGGGATATTTTCTCGCCCGGGCAAAAAAGAGGGTTGACTTCACGCTGCCGGAGTAGAGGGCGGCCAGAGTATTCCGGAACTTTCCATAAGTGGAGAACAGGCCGTCGAAGGCGTCCTTTCTGACCCGCCGGTCTTTTGACCGGCTGAGCAAATAGTATCTCTCCTCGGTAAGCTCCGTATCCCGTCCCTTTTCATCAGTGACTGCCGGAAATTTCATGTCGGCATTTGTGAGAAGGGAGAAAGCGTTCTCGGGAGTCTGGGCAGGTTCCGATGCTCTGGCCAGGATCTCCTCTTCACCTGAGGACAGGACGTGTTCTTCCGCCCTGAGCAGATCGTCAAAGTGATGGCGGTAAACCTCAAGACCCGAAGCTCCCTCTGTTGCTGCCGCCACCCCGGTTCTGCCCGCCGCCAGCACTTCAGGCCTGTAGAAAGAAAGAGCTGCTCCGTAGGCTGCCAGCATGGCGCCGGACCGGTCCGCCCTGGCCTGAGTCTTCGCATTCCCCGTATCCTCGTGACTTTTCATAAGGGCGTAGGAGTAGAGTTTTCCCAGTCTTTCAGATACCCGGTCCTCAAGTTTTAAAAACTCAAGAAGGAGGGCTGGGGATTCAAAAAGCCTCCCCCGGTATGCGGCCAGCTCCTCCAGCTCTTCCCTGAGAAGCCCGAAGGCCTGCTCCCAATCATCCTCCGACCTGAAAATGGCATCCAGGTCCCAGGTCATGTCGTGAGGGATTTCGCTGCGCAGGGGAATATCAGAGGACTCGGCAGCCCCATCCCCGGCGGTACTCTTAAGGGGAAAAAAATGATCCAAAAACAACACTCCTTTCAATTGACAAAGATTGAGTCCTTATACTGGTGTAAATTCAAAATGAGCCATTCGCTCTAACCTCGGTTATGATGTAGCTGCGACACAACATCAAACTGGGGAGGCGTCGAACTCATGGCTCAGGTCAATATTACACTGGAAACGGAACT
>JBMNVK010000089.1:0-9819 GCA_050946755.1 Aminivibrio sp.
CCCTTCCACGTCTTCGTCATCGGAGAGGACCTGGGCTTCTAGCAAACCCTGAAAAAAGGCCCGGACACGTGTCCGGGCCTTTTTGCGTTATGGCAGATTAAAACCCTACTCGTTGACCAGACCCTTCTGAAGAACTCCCAGAGCCTTGCCGAACTCGATGTTGTAGCCGCACTTCACACAGGCCCGCTCCACGGCGCCGATGGCCGAGACAAGGGTGTGCTTGTCAATATTGCCCATATGGCCCATGCGGAAGCCCTTCCCGGCGAAGCTGCCGAGGCATCCGGCAGTCTGGGCGCCCTCTTCGGCGAGGACGGTACGGAATTTGGCATCATCTATGCCTGACCCTTCGGGGTAGAGGTAGACCGAAAGGGTGGGAGCCCTGAACTCCTTCTCAGCCGCCACTTTAAAGCCTATGGCCTCCATGGCGTCATCCACCATGACGGCCTGCCTGCGGTGGCGGGCGTAGCGCTCTTCAAGGCCTTCTTCTTTCATGATCCTGATGGACTCCTGGAGGGCCCACACAAGGTTGATGGCGGGAGTGCCCCAGTATTTGGAGGGGTCGTGCATGACGGGAAGCCACTTGTCAAAGTCGATGTAGGACTCGGGGATTGCGCCCAGGGTCTTTCTCTTCTCCATGGCCTTGGCGCTCGCCCACACCATGCTGAGGCCGGGCGCTACGCCGAAGACCTTCTGGGTGCAGGAAAGAACGATGTCGATGCCCATGGTGTCCATGTACTGCTCCACACCTGCGGAGGCGGCCACGCCGTCAACAATGTAGATGGCCTCGGGATGCTTCTTCATGACCTCGCCTATGGCCGCAATGGGGGCCTCGGCGCCGGTGGAGGTCTCCACGTGGGTCACAGTGACGGCATCGTACTTTTTCTCCGCCAGCTTCTTCTCCACCATCTCGGCGGTGACGGACTTGCCCCACTCGGCGGAAAGCACGTCTACGTTGAGCCCCTTGCGCTCGCACATATCCACAAAACGGTCGCCGAAGTAGCCGTTGGAGCAGATGAGGATGTTCTCGCCCTTCTTCGTGGTATTGGCTATGGCCATCTCCATGCCCATGGTGCCGGAGCCTGCCACTACAAATACCTCACCGTCGCAGCGCCACATCTCTTTGAGATCTTTTACTACCCCGGAGAAGTCCCTGACGAAATCAGCATCTCCAAAGGCCACCGTCTCCCTGGCCATCTGATCCTGGATGGAGCGCACCACCGGAGTGGGTCCCGGTATCATTACAAGTTTCTTTGTCTTGATCATTATTTTTTCCTCCCTGGTCACTGATTTTTATATTCTTAACCGGCAGTCCGTCCGCCGGAATCCCAAACCTCTTCGAAGCCCGAAATCTCCCTGCTGATAGCTGCAGCCGCATCCCGCACGAGGGCGCCGTACTCCCCGAGAAGGGTTTGCGGAAAGCGATAGACCGGCGCTGACACGCTTACCCCGCCCCTGGGTCTTCCGGCGGCATCAATAATGGCCGCCCCTACGCACCTGAGCCCGTGTTCGTTCTGTTCGTCGTCGATGGCATACCCCCGGGACCGGATCTCGGGAAACTCTGCGGCAACTTCAGCGGGGAGAGGCTCGTGCAGCTCTTTAAGGTCCTCCGGCGAGAATTCCGCCAGGAGGGCCTTGCCTGCAGAAAGACGGAAGAGGGAAGCCCTGCCCCCTATCCGGGAGTGCATCCGAACCTGATAGGGGCTTTCAATCTTGTCCAGATAGTAGAACTCTCCTCTCTCATATACGAAGAGATGAATTGTCTCCTTAGTTCTGTTGCTGAGGCTGAGGAGATGGGGCCTTGCCGTCTCGCTGAAGCCTACCTGCCTGCGATAGGCATCGGCAAGCAGCAGGGTCACAGGGCCAAGTTCGTACATCCCTCCCCTGTTTATGACGGCCCGCTCCGAATCAAGAGTATCGAGAATGCGGTATACGGTAGCCTTGGGCAGGGCCACCGCCGATGCTATTTCTGTGACGCCCAGAGGCCGCCTCTCCTTGGCTAGATGGCCGAGAATTGCAAAAGCCCTGGTTATGACTCTGATCTTATCTGACTCCATCTGCGTTTCACTCCATGGACTTATATTCCGTATTGCAAAACATATTATAGGGATCCAGCAATAATTTGTCAAGTGATTTTTCAGAACAGACCTCACTTTCTATGAAAATGCGCCTGCTTTTTAGTACTTTTGCACTTGTCCCTTTAATGAAAAGGATGTTGATCTTGCAATGTATTCCATGTATTATGTATCGAAATTTACCCATGATTCTAAGAAGAAAAAAACTCTTTCAGTATTTTAAGGAGGTCTTCCATGAAACACCCGCTGGAAAAAAATGTTTTTGACATTCTGGAAAGGGACCGGGACTCCCTTCTCTCCTTCTGGGAA
This sequence comes from Aminivibrio sp., assembly GCA_050946755.1. GTDB lineage: Bacteria > Synergistota > Synergistia > Synergistales > Aminobacteriaceae > Aminivibrio. The sequence continues at coordinate 2,382 of JBMNVK010000089.1, forward strand.
GAGCTTGTGAATATGGAAAGTGGATCGGAGGACAAAGAGGGGGTTGATGCGGCAGCCGAAAGAGTCGCCGGCCTGCTTCGGGACTTCGGGGCAGATGAGACGGAGACGATAAGTTACGAGAAGGCCGGAAACAGCGTAGCCGCCGTCTTTGGGAAGGACTGCACAGGCGCTCCCGTGGCGCTGCTTGGGCACTACGACACGGTCTTCCCCCGGGGAACTGTCGCGGAGCGGCCCTTCAGAATTGAGGACGGAAAAGCCTACGGGCCCGGAGTCCTGGACATGAAGGGGGGCGTAGCGCTGCTCATGTTTGTCGCCAAAGCCCTGAAGGAGGCGGGCTATGCCGACAGGCCCATCCGCGTAATCCTTGCCGGAGATGAAGAGGTGGCCCATAAACATTCGTCCATGGCCAGGGAGTTCGAAGAGCGCACAAGGGGCTGCATTGCCGCCTTTAACTGTGAAACAGGGGCGATTTCCAACAGTTTGGTGGTGGGCAGGAAGGGAGTCATTCAGTGTCAGATGGCCGTAAAAGGCCTTGCGGTCCATGCGGGCAGAGAGCCTGAAAAGGGAAGGAGCGCCATTTTAGAGCTGGCCCGCAAGATTGTGGATATTCATGATCTTACAGACTTTGACAGGGGGCTGACCTTCAATGTAGGCACTGTAAAGGGGGGCGTGGTCCCCAATGCCGTGCCCGACTTTGCCCGGGCGGGGATTGACGTCCGTTGCATGACGGTGGAGCAGATCGCCGAGGCAAAAGAGAAGCTGGAGGCGGTTGCCGCCAAAACCTATATGGACGGTACGTCTACAGAGCTTGTCTACACTTCGTCCTTCCTCCCCATGGAACAGACCGCCGGCAACGAGAGGCTCTTCCGGTACGTGGCGCAAGTTTACCGTGAACTGGGTCTGCCCGAGCCGGCCATGGAGTTTTCCGGAGGCGGTTCTGACAGCGCCTTTTCTGTACTGGCCGGGGTTCCCACTGTAGATCAGATGGGTGTAAAGGGAGAATGGAACCATTCAGACAGAGAGTACGCCCTTGTGGATTCAATTTTCGAGCGGGCGAAGGTTCTGGCGGCCTGCATCCTGAACATCGCCCTGTTTGAAGAATAGCCCATCCGCCCCGGACGGTGGAAAGGAGAGGATTAAAGTAGGCTCCGGGAACCATACCTAAACCTGAAGGAGGTTACTTTGACCATGAGCACAGCATTTTTCTTCCTGTTTATAAGCATCTTTATTTTTGCCATAGGGGATATTCTCGGTGTGGCGACAAAGGCTCGTCTCTCCTCCGTCTTCGTCGCCCTTATGCTGTTCCTCATCGGATTTCTTACAGGCGTTCTGCCTCCGGATATTATCAAGCAGGCGCTGCTCGGCGAGGTAGCAAGGTGGAGCGCCCCTTTCATCATCTTCCACATGGGAACCATGATCAACATCAGAGAGCTGCTCAATGAGTGGCGCACGGTCCTCATGTCCTGCATCGCCATGGCGGTGGCGGGCATTTCCATTTTTGCCGTAGTCCCTCTTATAGGCATGCAGTCCGCCGTTGTGGGCATCCCCGTAATCAACGGAGGCATCATCGCTGCCCAGATCATGACCGAAGGAGCCATGACCAAGGGATTCCCCCTTGCGGCAGCCCTTGGAGCGATTCTTTACGCGATTCAAAAGTTCGTCGGCACCCCTCCCGCATCCTTCTTCGGGCTCAAGGAAGCAGAGCTGGTAATTGAAGAGTACCGGGAGAAGGGAACGGTGCAGGGGCTTTCAGACAAAGAGGGGGACACAAAACGGGCCGGAGCAGCACTTTATGAAAAGCTCAACCTGGACAAGTACTACACTCCCTTCGCCTGTCTGGGAGTTACCGCCTTCTTTGCATGGCTCTCCTTCTACCTCCAGGGGGTTACGAAGGAGATGGGGCTGGCCATCAATTACTCCATCTGGGCCCTTATTTTGGGCGCCGTGGCCGGTCACATAGGCATTGTGCCGGAAAAAATCCTTGACAAGGGAAAGTCGTCAGGATTTTTCTCCATGGTGGTTTTTGCTGCCATCATTCCCTCCCTCGCCACAATAAAAATCGGCGACCTTCAGACCTTGCTTTTCCAGACCGTTGTTGTGTTCGCCGCAGTTTTAGTAGGGACCTTCGCGCTGCTGTACTTCCTGCCTCTATGGAAAATCGTGGGGTCAAGAAATATCGCCGTAGGCATCGCCATGGCTCAGATGCTGGGCTTCCCCGCCACTTTTCTTATTGCCAATGAGATAGCCACTGCCGTGGCAAAGAATGAGGACGAAAGGGAGATTGTACTGAAGAAAATCATGCCTGCCTATGTGGTGGCCGGCTTTGCCTCGGTCACTTCCATCTCTATAATCGTGGCCGGCATCTTCGTTGATTTCCTGTAAATTAATCCCGGAGGTAAGAATATGTACGAAAAAGTCTTTGAACTGATAGAATCCCGCAAGGATCAGCTCATAGCCGACGCAAGCGAGCTGATAGGAGTTCCCAGCGTAAATCCGGGCCAGTTTGAGAAGGAGGCGGCGGAGGCTTTTGCCGCCCAGCTCAAAAGAGACGGCGTCAACCATGAAATAGTAGGGCCCGAACCCCTCAGGCTCAGCGTCCTGGCTGACCTTAACGGAGACGCGGAGGGAGGAGTTCTTTTTAACGGCCACCTGGACGTTGTCCCGACGGGGGATGAAGCAAAGTGGACAAGCCCGCCCTTCAAAGCGGAGGTAAGGGATGGACGGCTTTACGGCCGGGGCTCCACGGACATGAAGGGGGCCGTAAACGCCTTTATGCACGCAATGGTGGCCGTAAGGGATGCGGGCGTGCCCCTGAAAAAAGGTGTTTGGCTTCATGCAGTGGCAGACGAAGAGTGCGGCGGACGGATGGGAACCGCCTGGATTGCGGACACCGGCCGGCTGCCCCCGGCGGATATGGGAATAGTTGAACTCAAGGCATTTCTGGACGAGGGCACACGGGCTGCCCCCGGCGGATATGGGAATAGTAGGAGAGTGCTCCACCTATGAAGGAGAGGTGGGCATCGTGCGGGCCTGCACGGGCATAGTTCAGCTCAAGTTCGAAAGCCGGGGCAAGGCCAGCCACGCCGCAAGACCCCACGAAGGGAATAATGCCGTTATAAACATGTGCAGAGTTATGGTCGCCCTCCAGGATAAATACGAAAGGGATACCACCGTCTACGACGAACTGCTGCCCCCCAACACCATATCTCCTGCCACCACCATTAAGGGAGGGGTAAAGACAAACGTAATCCCCGACTACTGCGAGGCAGAGGTGGACATCAGGGTGGTCCCCAACATGACGCCGGAGAATGTCCGGGCGAAGATCGACAAGATTATCGCCGACGTAAAGGCTGAACACCCGGAAGTGGATGTTACCTATACCATGGGGCACTGGGATCCGGAGACTCTGGTTCCGGCTGATGCCCCTGTAATTAAAGAGGCTGAAAAAGCTGTAGAAAAGGTTATGGGGTACAAGCCCAAACATATGAAGAGATCAGGGACCACCGATGCCCGGTTCCTGAACCCGAAGGGAATCCCCTCACCGGTGGCCTTCGGCCCGGGAGACGTAGTGCTCGGCAAGATGCATGACGTGGACGAGAGCGTAGGAGTGCAGGATTTGATAAACTGGAGCAAGATATATGCGGCCATGATTATCTCCGTATGCTCATAGTCTCCGCAGTTTAACAGCGCCGCCCCTCCCGGACCGGAGGGGCGGCGTTTTCGTACAAGAAGCCTCATCCCCCGCCCAAATTGACGAAACTATCTTTCATAGGTAATATGTAGCTGGGCGGAGCGGCTATTCCCTAAAAAGCCGAACTATTTCGCTGCGCCCGCCAAACTATCGGGAAAGGGGTTTTAAATGTGAGAAGATCCGCATTTCTGTTTATCGGAGCAATTCTCGTTTTAGCCATTGCAGCAGCAGCGTCAGCAGCGCCTCTGAAGATTGTGGCCGCCCACAACCAGACCTCCCAGGAGAACCCGTACCAGTACGGCATGCTCAAATTCAAGGCAGTGGTGGAGGAGCTCTCCGGGGGCGAAATTTCCGTAGACGTCCACGCGGGAACCATAGGCACCAACGAGGACGAGCTTGTGGAAAAGCTCAAGCTGGGAGCGGCAGACGTGGTAGTGGCCTCTCCGGGCTTCATGACCAAGATAGGCATCCCGGAGGTGGACCTCTTCTCCCTTCTGTACCTGTTCGACAGCTTTGATCACTGGGAGAAGGCCGTGGACGGCGAGGCGGGCGAAACTCTGGCCGCCATCATCAACGAGAAATCAAAGAACACCTTCAAAATAGCCGCCTACTGGTCTGCCGGAGTCCGCAACTACTACGGCAAGAAGCCCATCAACTCCATGGACGACCTTAAGGGAATGAAGATCCGCACCCAGATGTCCGGCGTAGTAGCTGAATTCTGGAAGCAGACCGGCGCCATCCCCACCCAGGTGGCATGGGGCGAGCTCTACCAGGCGCTTCAGCAGGGCATTGTGGACTGCGCCGAGAACGACTACACCAACTTCAGCCTTCTAGACCACCACAAGACTGTAAACGGCAAGTTCATCACCGAGATGGAGCACGACTTCACCACCCGCTTCGTGCTTATGAACGGCAAAAAGTTTGACAGCCTTACAGACCAGCAGAAGGAATGGATCACCGAGGGACTTAAGCAGGCAACCGCCGAGGAGCGCAAGATAACTTACGCCATGCTCTCCGAGTCCAAGGAGAAGGTCATCGCCGACGGAGGAACGGTCAACTCCATCGACAAGGCGCCCTTCATAGCCATCGCCATCCCCATCCAGGACAAGCTGGCCAAGGATCTGGGAATCGAGGAACTGGTCGAAAAGGTCAGGGCCGCCGGCAACTAGCGAAACAGAATAATTACGTACGCTCCCCGCGTTTCTCCCTGAGAGCGCGGGGAACTTCGTATCCGGATACTAAGGCTTCGTCCGGGAAAGCGTATCGAATGGGGGTAATATCTTGAAAAAAAATATCGAACGAATGGTCCACTTTCAGGAAAACCTGGGAATGGGCCTGCTGTCCGTCTTTTTTCTGGCCATCCTCGCCCAGATCATCGCCCGGTATGCGGCTATACCCCTGCTCTGGACGGAGGAGCTGGCCAACTACTCTTTTATATGGGCGGTATTCATGGGGGCCTCCGTAATGGTCTACCACAAGGGGCACTTTGCCTTCAACTTCATCTCCGACAAGTTCAGCGGCAAAAAACGGGCCTGGTACGACATCTGCCTGTCCGTCATCCTGCTCTGCTTTACCGTTCCCATGACATGGTACGGCGCCGTGGTAGTTATGGAATTCTGGGACTATAACTGGATCACGCTCAACTGGGTCAAGATGGGCTATACCTGGCTCTGCCTTCCCATTTCAGGAGGAGCCATGACCCTTTATCTCGCCTGCCATATTGCCGAAGATATTGCAGCCCTTAAGAAGGAGGAGACGGCATAATGACGGCCTTTCTTATAATTGTTTTTTTCGTGCTGCTCATCTCCCTGGGGGTTCCCATCGCCTTCGTTATCGGGCTCATATCCCTTGCAGGAATTTCCACAATCTCCTTTATCCCCAACCTGACCGTCTTCATGAAGATGTTCAACGGCCTCAACTCCTTCGTGCTGCTGGCCATCCCCCTCTTCATCCTGGCGGCCAACATAATGAACCACGGCAAAATAACCGAGATGCTGGTAAAGTTCTGCATCTCCCTTACCGGAAACGTCCGGGGCGGGCTGGCCCATGCCAACGTGCTGGTCTCCATGATCTTCGCCGGAGTCTCGGGCTCATCCCAGGCCGATACCGCCGGAGTGGGGAAGATGCTCATCCCGGCCATGATCGAAACCGGTTACGACAAGGAAAACACGGTGGGCGTCACGGCGGCGTCGTCCACCATCGGAGTGATCATCCCTCCGAGCATCCCCATGGTGGTCTATTCCGGCCTCACCAACGCCTCAGTGGCGGCGCTTTTTATAGGCGGAATGGTCCCGGGCATCCTGGTCGGCCTGGTAATGATGCTGATTGTGCACTTCATGGGCGAGAGGCATAACTTCCCCCGGTACGAGAAAGCCCCTCCCGGAGAGGTGAGAAGGCTTTTCAGGGAATCCTTCCCCGCCCTTATGACGCCCGTCATCATCGTCGGGGGCATTACCACCGGCTGGTACACCCCCACCGAGGCGGCGGCCTTCGCTTCAGTCTACGCCATGCTGATAAGCATCTTCTACTACAAGACCCTGAAGATGAGGGACATGCCGGGGATCATCAGAGAGACGCTGAAGCTCAGCTCCCTCTCCCTCTTCGCCCTGGCCACGGCCAGCGCTCTCGGCGAGCTTTTGGGATACTACAAGGCCTCCGACTATGTGGCGGGTTTTTTCGCCTCCCATGTGGGAAGCCCGGAGATGTTCATGCTCATCGTCATAGCCTTCTTCCTCTTCGTGGGCACCTTCATGGACGCCATTCCGGCCATGATCCTGTTTATGCCGGTCATCCTTCCTTCGGCGCTGAAGCTGGGCATTACCTCGGTGCATCTGGGGCTGGTGGTGGTAATGACCCTGGCGCTGGGGCTCGCGACGCCCCCCTACGGACTCTGTCTGCTAATTGCAAGCTCCATAGGAGATCTCTCCATTGAACGGTCCTTCCTGGGAGTGCTGCCCTACATCGCGGCGCTGATGATAATCATCCTGGTGGTGGCCATGTTCCCGACCGTGGCCTTCTTCCTGCCCCGGCTGGTGGGGCTTATGTAGCCCTTGTCCAGCTGCTTGAGGAAAATATGAAAAGGGGAGGACGGCGCGCCGTCCTCCCCTTTTTTGGTGTATTAATGAATTTAACTCATTTTTATTTGTAGCTCTTTGCTTCCTCTTCTCCCCTCAGCACCCTGAAGGCGCCGTCGGCCAGGGCCTGCATCTCGTCCTCGCCGGGGTAGACCATTATCGGGGCGATGAAGGATACCCTGTCCTTTATGAGGGAGGTAAACTTTTCGCTGTGGGCCAGGCCTCCCGTGAGGATTACGGCCTCCGCCCGCCCCTCCAGCACTGCCGCACAGGCGCCTATCTCCTTGGAGATATGATAGGCCATGGCCTCGAATATGAGGGAAGCCTTTTCGTCCCCTTCGGCCATGCGGCGCTCCACCTCCCGGAGGTCGTTGGTCCCCAGATGGGCTACAAGGCCTCCCCCGCCGGTGATCATCCTCAGCAGCGCGCTCTGGTCGTACCGGCCGCTGAAGCAAAGCCTGACCAGCTCCCCCGCCGGAAGGCTTCCCGCCCTTTCGGGGGAGAAGGGGCCGTCGCCGTCCAGGGCGTTGTTTACGTCTGTAACCCGGCCCAGATCGTGGGCTCCCACGGAGATGCCGCCTCCCATGTGGGCAATTATAAGGCGGCACTGGTCGTAAGGCTTGCCCAGTTCGGCGGCCGCTCTGCGGGCTATCATTTTCTGGTTTAGGGCATG
>JBMNVK010000090.1:0-9594 GCA_050946755.1 Aminivibrio sp.
ACACATTCATCCCACGCTCTCTGCAGGGTTTTTGGGGCTTTTAGGCCCTTTTTCGAGCACTATATTACTGGAAATACCACGTTATTACCAGTATTAACAAGGACTTAGGAGTTGTTCAGGAAGCCCTATAGTAATGGTTGCACAAAAAAACATAGATGTCAAATACATTATGCAATGGCAATTCTAGAGGATATTTCATTCTATTTGTTGCTTGTAGTTGAGGTTGGAGTATGATATTAAAAGTACGGTAAGAACATCAATCCTGAGGAGATCGAGTCCAAGCTTCTGGACAGGTTTGATGCCGTGAAAGAGGTGGCAGTGTGCCAGCATGACGGGGTGCTGCATGCAGTTATTCATCCCGACCCGGACAAGGTCATTGAAATCATCACCGGATCGGCGGAGGAGTACTTTCGCAAGGAGGTCATAGGCCCCTATAATCGCCAGGCGTCGTCCTCCAAACGGATAATAAAGTTCACTGTTGTGAACCAGGAGCTTCCCAAAACCCGCATAGGAAAGATAAGGAGATTTCAGCTTCCCGAGCTGATCGCAGAAACTCCGTTTCACAGGCCTGAAGGATAGCAGGGGACAGTCTTTACCATCTCCGGGCGCCGTTGCCCCGGAAAAGGTTGCCTGTCATCCCGAACACGGTGAGAATCTCGTTTTTCAAAACCGCTGCTGCAAAGAAAAACCCGGGATGAGATCCCTCACCGCGTTCGGGATGGCAGAAAACACCTATCCCCGGATGCAGACCGACTCCAGGTCCCGCGGGAAGCCGTTCAGCGCCTCTCCTGTCCCGTCCGGTTTTACAGCCACCAGATTTTCTATCCTCACGCCGAACTTGCCGGGAAGGTAGATGCCCGGCTCCACGCTGAAGACGTTGCCCGGCTCCAGAGGCCTGTCGTTGCCTTCGATAATATAGGGGGATTCGTGCACCGCTATGCCTATTCCGTGACCGACCCGGTTAAAGAAATATTCACCGTAGCCGGCATCCACAATCACCCTGCGGGCAGCCCTGTCTACATCCTGGCCCGTTGCGCCTCTGACAACTGCTGCCTCTCCCGCCGCCTGGGCCTGTCTTACGATCTCGTAAACCTTTTTTTGCTCATCAGTGGGGATGCCTGTAAACAGAGTCCGGGTGATATCGGAACAGTAAGACCTGTAACGGCCCCCCAGGTCGAGTATGATGATGTCATTTTCTTCTATCTCCCTCCGGCCCCCTCCGTAGTGAGGCATGGAGCCGTTGGGCCCGCTGGCCACTATGGGGGAGAAGGATATGTCGTCAGCCCCTGCCTCCTCGAAGAAATCGGGGATTTTTTGGGCTATCTGACGCTCCGTCATGCCGGGACGGATATAATCCCGCAGCTTGCCCACTACCTCGTCCGCCATGCGGGAAGCCTCGCGCATAAGGGCCAGCTCCTCTTCGTCCTTGCGGGAACGCAGGGGTTCAAGCACAGCACCGCCGTTTTCCATTTTTAGATCCATGGCGTCCCGGATGGCCAGCATGTCCACGGCCCTTACGCCGTCGTTGAAGGCTATTTTGCCGCCCACTATGCCCAGGTGTTCGCAGCCCCGCCGGAAGGCGTCGGTAAACCCCTCGTGGTCGTCCCACTCGGCGTAGTAGGGTACGTCGCCGAAGGCCTTTACCATCTCTTCTTTGTACAGCAGCGGCGTCATGGCAAAGCACCGGCCGTCTGAACCTACCATAAGGCCCCTTACTCTTTCGTCGGGATGGGTATCCAGCCCTGCAATGTACTCAAGATCCGTGGACGGCCCCAGATACAGAGCGTCCAGTCCAAGGGCTTTTAGTTCGCTCGTCAGGGCCTCAAGCCTCTTCCTGTCTATCATAAACATCCCTCCACTATAGTCTTTGCCGGGGAGCATACTTTTCATAAATTATAGCAAAATCCCCCGGACAAAGGAGAGTATAGAATTGAAAAAAGGTCTTCTTCCGTGAATTCATAAGCATTGACTTAAATTTCTTCTGGGAATATTATTGTATTGGCGTTATCTTTTGTGCCATACGGTTAGTAACTTGAAAGGGAGGGAACTGAATGAAAAAGGGTTTAAGTTATCTTATTGTCATTGCGGTAGTCGCAGGACTCGGCTACTTCCTTCTTGCTGAAAAGCCGACCCCGGCTCCGGCTCCGGCCCCAGCGCCGGTCGAGAAAAAGGCGGAAGTGGTTGCCGAGAAGAAAGAAGAGCCAGTGAAAGAGGAGAAGCCCGTGCCGAAGGGCAAGGTTGCCATCGTAACCAACACCGTCTCCCAGAATGAGGAAGAGTACCGCTCTGCCCAGGAGATGGAGGCAAAGTACGGCGACAGGATAGTCCACGTCACATGGCCCGACAACTTTATGGCGGAGCAGGAGCAGATGGTCAGCGTCGTGGCCAAGCTGGCCCACGATCCGGATGTAAAGGGACTGGTCATCAACCAGGCCGTGCCGGGAACCAACGCCGCCGTGGACAAGCTGCTCGAGACCAGGGATGATGTCTTCATCGTCTATGCCACTCCCCAGGAGAATCCCCCCGATGTGGCGGAAAGAGCCCATCTTATCCTCATGCCTGATGAGCTTAAAATGGGAGATACCATCCCTGTCCAGTCCCAGAAGATGGGCGCCAAGGTCTTTGTGCACTACTCCTTCCCAAGGCACATGTCCCAGCCCCTTCTCTCCTCCCGCAGGGATCTTATGAAGAAAAAATGCGAAGAGATCGGCCTGGAATTTGTGGATGCCACTGCCCCGGACCCCACGGGCGACTCCGGAATTCCCGGCGCCCAGCAGTTCATTCTTGAGGACGTGCCGAAGATGGTGGCCAAGTACGGCAAGGACACCGCCTTCTTCTCCACCAACTGCTCCATGCAGATACCTCTGATCAAGGCCGTGGTGGATGCGGGTGCCATCTATCCCCAGCCCTGCTGCCCCTCTCCCTATCATGGCTTCCCGGCGGCTCTGGGCATTGAGTCGGACAGCTCCAAGCCCGGCGACCTTCAGCACGTGATCGATGAGACCAGAAGAATTCTTAAGGAAAAGGGGATGGAGGGAAGGCTCTCTACCTGGCCTGTACCTGCAGCTATGACCATCACCGTGGCCTCCACCGAGTATGCCCTCAAACTCATGGACGGCGAGATCGAAGCAGGCAAGCTTGACATACAGAAGCTTGAGGAGCTTATGGCAGACTACGCCAAGGTTCCTGTGAGCACTACTCCCTACGTGGATGAGACAGGGAAGTCCTACGACAACTTCCTCTTCTTCCTCATCGACTTCCTCACCTACTAGCAGGGAGACAGGTACAGCGGCAGGTTCCCTGCGGGTCTGAGGATTCGCAGAACCTTTTAACTGCAACCGGGGGCGGAGGGAAACTTCAACGCAGCCGCGGCCGAATCGGCCGCAGGAGTTGAACTTCTCCGCCCCCGGTTCTTTACCAGATATCCATCCTGGTTTATCCGCAAACGGGGGGTAGTGGTTTGGAAGAAAACCTTCTCCAGTTCAAAAATATTTCCAAGAGCTATTACGGAAACACTGTCCTTTCGGACATTTCGTTCAGCGTTAAAAAAGGAGAGATACACGCCCTCATCGGCGAGAACGGTGCGGGCAAATCCACGTTGATGAATATCCTCTTCGGAATGCCGGTAATTACAAATACCGGCGGCTACGAGGGGGATGTCCTGATAGACGGAAACCCGCTCAATTTCAGATCTCCCCACGAGGCCATGGACGCCGGGATAGGCATGGTCCACCAGGAGTTCATGCTCATCCCCGGCTATACGATCACCGAGAATATCAAGATAAACAGGGAGGCCACCTACGCTAACCCCGTCTCCAGGATCTTCGGCAAAACCCTTGAAACTCTGGATACTGCCGCCATGGATTCCGATGCAAGAAAAGCTCTGGATCAGCTGGACATGGATATTGGCGAATTTACTCTCATCGCGGGGCTTCCTGTGGGGCATATGCAGTTTGTGGAGATTGCCCGGGAGATAGACAAGACGGGGATTAAAATTCTGGTCTTCGACGAACCCACGGCGGTACTGACGGAGAGTGAGGCAAAAAATCTCCTTGCGGCAATTAAGAGGCTGGCCGCCAGGGGAATAGGAATTATTTTTATAAGTCACAGGCTGGATGAGATCGTCTCCGTAGCCGACAGGGTAACCATACTGAGAGACGGCGAACATGTAGCCACAAAAGATGTCAAAGATATAAACACCGTGGAAATTGCCTCCCTCATGATAGGCCGCAAGGTTGCTGTCGACAGGGTTCACTCCGAGGGACGAAGGATCTCCGATGAAACCTGCCTTAGTATCAAGGGCCTCCACGTGGCCATGCCCGGGGAAAGAGTCCGGGGGATAGATCTGGAAATCCGCAGGGGAGAGATAGTGGGTATAGGGGGGCTGGCCGGGCAGGGAAAGCTGGGAATTGCCAACGGCATTATGGGCACCTTTCCCGCGAAGGGCGAGGTGACCTTCCGGGGCAGACCTATGAAGCTCAACGACCCCAGAGGCGCAATCCGGTCAGGACTTGGTTTTGTAAGCGAGGACCGCAAAGGCGTAGGGCTTCTGCTGAACGAGTCCATTGAGCTTAATATAGCCTTTACCGCCATGCAGGTGAGGGACAAGTTCCTGAACAAGATGGGCCCCTGCGGCTTCAAGGACGACAGGACCATGAGGCGCCATGCCCTGAAGATGATAGAGGAGCTGGACATCCGGTGCGAGTCGCCTCTGCAGCATGTGGGCAGCCTGAGCGGCGGCAACCAGCAGAAGGTCTGCGTGGCCCGGGCCCTCACCCAGGATCCGGAGGTTCTTCTGGTCTCTGAGCCCACCCGGGGCATCGATGTGGGTGCCAAGAGGCTGATCCTCGACCTGCTCTTCAGGCTGAACGAGGAGGAGGGCATGACGGTAATCATGACCTCTTCGGAGCTTGCCGAGCTTAGGAGCATCTGCGACAGAATAGTCATAATCTGCGAGGGCAGGGTGGCTGGGGTGCTTCCCCCCAATGCCTCTGATGCGGACTTCGGCCTTATGATGTCCGGCGCGGCCCTAAAGCACAGGGAAGATTCTCCGGAAGGGAGTGCCGCCCATGTCTGAGAACAACGGCAACGGAAAGGGCCCGTTGAAATCGGCCCTCGGCCTTTTTAGCGGAATAGGCCTTCCGACGGTGATAATAGCCGTCTTCTGGGCATTCACCCTGGTAGCGGGCCACTTCGTCGGGATCTCCATGGCAACTTTGCTTAGCGACACGCTGAAGCGGGCTGGCATGAACGGAATCCTGGTGCTGGCCATGGTTCCGGCGATCCAGTCCGGCACGGGCCCCAATTTCGCACTGCCCATCGGGATAGTCTGCGGCCTGCTGGGGCTGGTCTGCTCCATTGAGCTTAACTTGACGGGAATGGCCTGGCTCCTGGCCTCCTGCGCCCTTTCATTGCCCCTTGCGGCGGTGGTGGGCTACGGCTACGGGAAGCTGATGAATGCCGTGAAGGGTTCGGAGATGACCATAGCCACCTACAGCGGCTTCTCCATTGTGGCCCTCATGTGCCTTGTATGGCTTATGGTGCCTTTCCGCAACCCGAAGATGGGCTGGTTCATCGGCCAGGGCCTTCGGGAGACCATCCAGCTGGACGCAGTGGAGGGGGCCCAGATTCTGAACAACTTCCTGAGGTTTACCGTGGGGGACGTCATAATTCCCACGGGCCTTCTTTTAACCTTCGCCTTCTTCGCTTTTTTGGTGTGGCTCTTCTTCCGGTCTAAGTTGGGAATAGCCATCTCTGCCGGGGGCATCAATCCAAGGTTTGCCCAGGCGGCGGGCCTTGACATCGACAGAAACAGAATTCTGGCGAACGTGCTGTCCACCATTCTGGGGGCCATCGGCATTATCGTATACTCCCAGAGCTACGGCTATGCTCAGCTGTACACGGCGCCGCTGATGATGGCCTTTCCGGCGGTGGCGGCGGTGCTCATAGGAGGCGCCACCGCCTCAAGAGCAAAGGTCTCTCACGTGGTAATCGGCGTCGTTTTGTTTCAGGGTCTGCTGACCACGGCCCTCCCGGTGACCAACGAGATCTTTGTGGGGACGGACCTGTCGGAGATTATGAGGATGATCATCCAGAACGGAATTATCCTCTATGCCCTGACCCAGGTTAAAAGAGGTGTGCAGTAATGGCCAGACTTGACAGCAGATCCCGGGGCATGGGGGAGTGGATCCTCGAAAACCTCGTGACCATAATTTTTGTCGGCTTTACCATCTTTGGCTTCATGGTATCCAGCGGCGTCTCAGTAGGATATTTCTTCTCGGAACTTTCAAGCAGAGTGTTCAGAAACTCCTTTCTGGTGCTGTCCCTGATCATTCCGGTGCTGGCGGGGCTCGGGCTGAATTTCGGCATCGTCATAGGCGCCATGTCGGGGCAGGTGGCCATCGCCATTGCCCGGTACTTTGAGATGGGCGGCCTGCCGGGGCTCCTGTTCTGCTTTGCCGCAGCCATGGTTGTGGCCCTCTTCTGCGGCTACCTCACCGGCAGGCTCTACAACAAAACCAGGGGACAGGAGATGATCGCGAGCCTCATCGTGGGCTTCTTTGCCAACGGCATCTATCAGTTTATATTCCTCTTCGCCGTGGGAGTCATTATCCCGGTCCCGGCGGTGCATCCCATGATAAAGCCCGATGGAGTGGGCATCCGGATGACGGTGGACCTTATGACTCTTAAGCAGGGGGGCCTGAAGTATGCCCTGGACAGCATTTGGCAGATCCCTTTCGTCCAGGCCCTGCTTCTGCTCTCCCTCGGACTGCTGGCACTGATGCTGGTCCGGTACTGGCTAAATGCTGTCCGGGGCCGCCGGCATCTCAACAGCCTTTCCACCACGGCAGTAAACGGGGGGCTTTGCCTCGCTGTGGCATGGGTAGCTGTACACGCCATGATGACTGGGTCGCCCCTCATGACGGTCCGGAAGGTCCCCGTGGTTACGGGGCTGCTCATCATCGGGCTCTGCGTCTTCACAGTGCTGATCATGAAGACAAAGCTGGGGCAGGACTTCCGGTCCGTGGGCCAGAGCCAGCATGCGGCAGAGGTCTCGGGAATCAACGTGGACAGGACCAGAATCATAGCTACCATGATCTCTACTGTGCTGGCGGCGTGGGGACAGATAATCTATCTGCAGAACATGGGTACCCTCAACACCTACAATGCCCATACCCAGATAGGGATGTTCTCCGTGGCGGCAATTCTCGTAGGCGGCGCATCCACCTCCAGGGCGAGCATAACTCACGCCATCTTCGGAACGGTGCTCTTCAATGCCATGTTCATCATGTCCCCAGAGATAGGCCAGTCCCTCTTCGGTCAGGCTCTGCTGGGGGAATACTTCAGAACCTTCATGGTCTACGGCGTCATAGGCGTGGCCCTGGGAATCCACGTCTGGAAGGCCAATAAAAAGAGCAGAATCACCCTGGATTGACGGACGGCAAAAGGCCCCGCCTCCCCATAATAGGGGGCGGGGCCTGTTCCTGAGTAGCAGAGCGCCTTAGGCTTTATGTTCCGGAGCCATCTCTGGCCAGAGTTGCAGCCTCCATCTCGATCAGCCAGGTCTTAAGCTCCAGCCCGCCGCCGTATCCCACTAGCTTGCCGCTGGCCCCTATGATACGATGGCAGGGGATGAAAATGGCAATGGGGTTTCGGGCATTGGCCATGCCCACGGCCCTTACCGCCTTCTCGTTGCCCGCCGCGATCGCAAGGTCCTTGTAGCTTGCCGTGGTTCCGTAGGGCACCTCCATAAGCTTTTCCCAGACCTTCTTCATGAAGTCCGTGCCCTCGGCCTTCAGCGGCAGGTCGAACTCCCTCAGCTTCCCGTCGAGGTATAGCTCCAGCTGTCTGAAGGCCTCTTTAACCATTTTGGGCTCTTTTTTGCCTATGGCAGTAAGCCCGACGGTGTTCTTAGGCAGATAGAGGTGGGTTATCCATTCTTCGTCTCCGCCTATGGCCATGGGGCCTACAATTGTATCCCTTATATATAGCATCGGCTCCCCTCCGTTTCTTTTCCGGCGTACCGGTTTGATTATATTGTGACTTATCGGGGGGAAAAAATCACCCCCCTTTTTTTATGCCGGCCGTAAAGCTGCGGGAGACAGGATCTGCCAGGGGTTCTTTTTTGAATTATTTCCCGTTAAAACGGCTGGACAGAGACCCCTGCCTGGTGTACAAAAGATAGTATAAGACAAAGGGGCCGGAATATAGTTTGCTTGATGAAATGCAAAAGGAGAATACATGAAACCGCTTTTTGACCTGCATACTCACACATTAGCCAGCGGACACGCCTACAGTACCTTGAAAGAAAACATCGAGGCCGCCAGGGAACAGGGGCTGGAGGCTCTGGGAATATCGGATCACGCTCCTGCCATGCCGGGCACCTGCCATCACTTTCACTTTACCAACTACAGGGTAATTGAGAAGAGCCTCATGGGCATAAGGATAGTAAAAGGCATAGAGGCCAACATTATGGACTACGAAGGCAGTATCGACGTGAAGGAGAGGATTGCCAAAAGACTTGAATACATAATAGCCAGCCTGCACTCTCCCTGCATACCCTACGGTACTGTGAAGCAAAACACCGGCGCCCTCATCGGAGCCATGGCGCACCCCCTGGTTAAAATCATAGGCCATCCTGATGACGACCGGTATCCTCTTGACTATGACGAACTCGCGGCGGCCGCAAAGCAAAGGGGCGTGTTTCTTGAGGTAAACAACTCAAGCTTCTCCCCCTTGTCAGCCAGGCAGAACGGGGAGAAAAACGTCCGCATCATGCTGGAGGCATGCAGGCGGGCCGAAGTTCCGGTAATACTCGGCAGTGACGCTCACATCTGGTACGATGTGGGGCGTATGGACAAGTGCATTGCCATTCTAAGGGATATGGACTTTCCCATGGAGCTGGTGCTGAACTTTCGCCCTGACGGACTTGAAACCGTCCTGGGAGAAAAAACTGATAGATAAGGAGGAGGGGTGAATTGAAAAAAGTCACATTTTTCGGTCTCGGCAGAATGGGGTTTCCCATGGCAAAACGGCTACTCGCCGCAGGATACCCCCTTAATACGGCCATACACAGAAATGCTGCCCCGGCAGAGGAGCTGCGCTCCCTGGGCGCCCAGGTGCAGCCTTCCCCCCGGGAGGCGGTAAGGGATGGAGATGTAATAATCACCATCCTCCCCGCAGACCGGGAGATCGAGGAGCTGCTTCTCGCACCCGCCGTCTTCGAGGCGGTAAAGCCCGGGGCCGTGATTATTGAAATGTCCACCGCCTCTCCCCGCTGCGCCCGCTACGTGGCCGAGCAGTACGCCGCAAAGGGCGTACGGTTTTTCGACGCCCCCGTCAGCGGCGGAGTGAGGGGAGCCGCCGAAGGCACCCTCACCATCATTGGCGGAGGAGACGAAGGGCTTTTGGAGGAGATCCGCCCCATCCTTGACGAAATGGCGGCCAGGATATTTCTGGTAGGGGAGGCAGGGGCGGGAAAGGCCGTCAAGTCCATAAATCAGATCATGGTATCTGCCAATACCATGATAGCCGCCGAGGGCATAAGCTATGCCAAAAAACTCGGCGTGGAGCCGGCAAAGATGCTCGAGGTCA
>JBMNVK010000091.1:0-9561 GCA_050946755.1 Aminivibrio sp.
CAGAGGGCCCCTTCCTGCTCGAAGGCAAAGCCCCGCTCCCTGAGAATGTCCATGGCTGAGGGGACGAGGTCCCGCTCGTAAAGGGTCTTTTCAGAGAACCAGACGTCAAAGTTTACGCCGAAATCGGCCAAGTCCTTCCTGATGGACTCCAGAATGGCCTCTCCGGACCAGGTCCTGAAGAAGGGCAGGCTCTCCCCGGGGGGCATGGCAAGGAATCTGTCACCCTCCCGGTTTCTGATTTCTTCGGCCATATGGTAAATGTACTGCCCCCTGTAGCCGTCCTCCGGGAAGGGGACTTTTTCAGAGCTGCCGGCAATTTCAAAATAGCGGGCCTGGGTTGAAAGGCCCAGCAGATCCATCTGGAGGCCGGCGTCGTTGATGTAGTACTCCCTCTCCACCTTCCAGCCCGTAAACTCCAGGATGCCGGCGATCATATCCCCTACCGCCGCTCCCCGGCCATGGCCCACGTGGAGAGGGCCGGTGGGGTTTGCGCTGACAAACTCCACCTGGACTTTCCTTCCCCTGCCGAGATCGGACCTGCCCCATTTTTCCCCGGCGGCAAGAATATCCGTCAGCACCTCTCCCATCCACTTGGGAGAGAGAAAAAAGTTTATGAACCCCGGCCCCGCCGTCTCCACTCTGTCAAGATAGGGGTTATCAGAAATGCTGGCCGCAATTTTTTTTGCCAGTACCGCAGGCTTTTCGCCAAGAAGTCTGCTCATCTGCATGGCGCAGTTGGTGGACAGATCTCCCTGCTCCTCCCGCCTGGGCTTTTCAAACACAATCTCGGGCAGTTCGGACAGGGAAATCCCCTTTTCCGAGGCCGCCTCCCTTACCGCCCCCCCGACCAGTCGCCGGAGGGTAGCCTCTACACCTTCCATACAGCCCACACCTCCAAAATGACGCTTCTAAACTATTGCTTAACCCGAAGGGGTATTGTCTTCGAGGCGTAATCCATCCATCTCCGGGCAGCTTCTGCCAGCCCTCTGGACACAAGATCCGCCGCCCGGTCGGTGGAGACGATGATCTTTGTCCCGGTGGTTAGGGTATTTCTCCGTTTGTTGTGATAGGCGGACTCTGAGTATTTTACTCTTTCAAGATCCCTCGCCGCCGTCTGGGGAGGCATGACTACCTCAGACCGGGGAGGCATTTTAAGGGCAAAGTTCTGTTCGATGACAAAGGGAAACTTCAGGCTGTAGTCATCCTGAGGCCGGGAAAGCTCTTCGATCCAGGACGGAGTGGCCCCCGGAAGAGGAACAAGCATGGCTCCTCCGCTCACGATGGACTGCCGCGGTTCCGCCCTTAGGGAGATCTTCCATCCGTACTTTATCGGGGTGTGAGACTGTTCCTCCCGGTTGAACCGGATCCTGGGAAAGAGCTCTGAGGCCATGCGCCTGACAGATTCATCATCCGGCTTGCCCGAGGGGAAGAAAAAATTCACCCAGCCGCTGCGGACATACACATCCAGCCCTGCGTCTGCAAGCCCTCCCTTGTCCAGGGCCAGGGACCACTCAATGGAAAGGCGATGTTCCGAGGCGGTGCTTCCTGATACGGTCCTGCCCGCCAGGCTAGTCCCCGAAAGGGTGACGATATGTTTTCCCCAGAGGGAGGGAGGGGTCTCGTTGGGGCTGCCGGCCCTGCCCGGATCGCAGAAGAAAGTGGATACCCCGGGAGCGCTTAGCTCCAGTACGGGCCTTACTACCGCTCCAGCGGGGGCGGGAAGCTCTTCGCCAAAGGGGTGGGCGGTCAGCCAGTGCAGCCTGCTCTCCCAGCCTGCACTGCGGATCCAGCGGTACAGCAGAAGGGTCTTCTCCCAGTCCGACCAGGGGCCTTCCGAGGGGATATTATTTCTTACAAAATTGGAGGGGAAGTGCTCCGGCAGGGACGGCGCCCTTGTTATCCAGTCGATCGCCCCCTGCCCCGCCTTCAGCGGACTGCTCTGGGACAGAATTCTCTTAACTGCCCCGGGAGGCTCGGGCACGAGCATCCCCTCAAGGGCGGACAGCTTTCTGGCCAGGGGCTCGGCTCCCCTTCTGATGCTGAAGGAGATATACCCCCGGTCGTCGCTCTTAAGCGTCCTGCCCGTCCAGGCGGGACTGTTGACTATATTCCAGACGTACTGCTCCCCGTCTGCAGTTCTTGCCCTTCTGGGCTCCCCTGCCCCCCGGGACTCAACAAACAGCTCCATCCCGGCAGGCACGTTCACCGTAACTTTCTGCTCCCAGAGGGGCAGAGTCTCGTTTACCCAGAGAAAATCCTCAACGGCAAACATTTTAGGCAGGATCTCCTCCACCGAGAGGGCGATGATAAACTCCTCCTGCAGGTCCGGGAAGAGGGCCTCGGTGAAAAGGGCGCCTTCATGCTCTCCCGTTCTGGGCAGCACAGGGCTGAGCAGCCTGCCGGAGCCCGGGTCGTAGAGGGAGGCGGACAGGACCTTGGCGGCCCCTCCCTCCGGGATGGGAAAACTCCACCGGGTCCACTCCTCCCCAACATCCTTCCTGGCCAGTACGACCAGATCAGTCAGGCGAACCATGGAGCCGTCCGCCTTCAGGGTGTATTCGCTCTCTCTGAGCCAGACTACCCCGTCGGCGTCTCCGTGGTCGGAGAAGTGAGGGCTTTCCTGGATCATCCGTAGGATATCAGAGGAGGAAGGGGCTCCCGGAGCCGGACTGTCTGCCGCAAAGAGGAGGATAATGCCGGCAAGCAGCGCCGCCGCCATCCTGAATCGGATAAATGTCTTCATTTTCTCATCCCCTAACCGCCGTCCGCCGTCATCTTGCGGCGCCGCAGCAATGTTTATATTTCTTCCCGCTGCCGCAGGGACAGGGGTCGTTTCTGCCAACTCTTGGACCTTTTCTCAGAGGCTGCCTGGGGCCCTCTCCCACGGCTCCCGGCAGGGGAGGAGCCTCTGCGGGGGGGCCGAAGGGCAGGATGAACTCCCGGCTCTCCCTTATGTCTCCCGAAGATCTGCCGCCCCTTTCCGAGGCCACCCTGACCCTGAAGGCCAGCTCTGCTACCGACTCCCTCACCCTTTCCATCATCTCCTGGAAGAGGTTGTAGGATTCAAACTGGTACTCAAGCAGGGGGTCCTTCTGGCCTATGGCCCTGAGGCCGATGCCCCGGCGGAGCTCGTCCATGGCCAGCAGGTGATCCTTCCATCCGTTGTCCAGGGTATGGAGGATGAGAAAGCGCATCAGGGCTCCGCTCTCCTCCTCTCCCAGGGTTTTTACTTTCTCCTGGAAGCGGCCTCTTATCTCATTTTTCAGGTCTTCCTTGTGAAGGAGCATGTCCCGGGGGTTGTCCACCCCCTCAAGGAAGGGGTCGAGCCCCGGCCCGAAGAGGCTCTTAAGCCTTGAGCGGGCCCTTGCGGGATCTGCCTCCTCCTCCTCGGGGAAGTATCGGTCCAGGACATCCTCTACAACGCCGTCGATTACGTCCCAGGCATGATTCATAATATTGCCGTCGGAAAGGATGTGCTCCCTCTCGGCATAGACGGCCTCTCTCTGTCTGTTCATCACATTGTCGTAGGCCAGAAGCTGCTTTCTTATATCAAAATGGAGCTCCTCCACCTTTTTCTGGGCTGAGGCTATGGCCTTCGTCAGAAGGGGGTGCTCTATGGATTCCCCCTCCTCCATCCCCAGCCTCTCCATCACGCCCTGGATCCTCTCGGACCCGAAGAGACGAAGGAGGTCATCCTCCAGGGAGAGGTAGAACCGGCTCGACCCGGGGTCTCCCTGGCGTCCCGCCCTTCCCCTCAGCTGGTTGTCAATCCGGCGGGCCTCATGCCGTTCTGTGCCCAGGATCTTCAGCCCTCCAAGCTCCCTTACCTTATCCCGTTCCTGGCGGCACTGCTCCCTGAACTTCTCGAGGAGGCCGTTTAAAATCTCCTCCTCTCTTGAGGGATCTGCCTTCTGAGTCCTCATGGCTTCCTTTGCCAGGTACTCAGGATTGCCTCCCAGGAGAATATCCGTACCCCGGCCCGCCATGTTTGTGGCCACGGTGACGGCGCCCAGATGGCCTGCCTGGGCCACAATCTGGGCCTCTCTTTCATGGTGCTTGGCGTTGAGAACCTGGTGGGGAATTTTTCTTGCCTTCAAAAGCTTGCTGAGCCGTTCAGAGCTCTCGATAGAAGCCGTGCCTACAAGGACAGGACAGCCCTCCTTATGGGACTCCTGAATCTCGTCGGCCACTGCGGCGAATTTTTCCGTAACGGTCCTGTAGATGGCATCGGGGTGATCCACCCTTATCATATCCATATTGGTGGGTATCACCACCACTTCGAGGCCGTAGATCTCCTTGAACTCCTCTGCTTCCGTGGCGGCGGTACCGGTCATGCCCGCCAGCTTGCGGTACATCCTGAAGTAGTTCTGAAGGGTTATGGTGGCCAGGGTCTGACTCTCCCTGCCGACCTTCACTCCCTCCTTGGCCTCTATGGCCTGGTGGAGGCCGTCGGAGTACCGCCGTCCCACCATAAGCCTTCCCGTAAACTCGTCGACGATGACGATTTCGCCATCCTTTACCACATAGTGGATATCCCTCTGAAACAGCATCCGGGCCTTCAGGGACTGGACTATCCTGTGGGCGAGATCGGAGTGGGCGGCGTCAGAGAAGAGGTCGGGCATCTTGAGAATCTCCTCGCATCGGGCTATGCCTGCCTCCGTCATGGATACGTTCCGTTCCTTTTCGTCCTTTTCGAAGTCCCGCCCCTCCTTAAGCTGCCTGGCAGTCCTGTCGGAGAGGGTGTACATGTCCACGTTGTCGTCGGAGGGGCCGGAGATGATCAGCGGGGTTCTGGCCTCGTCAATGAGGATGGAGTCCACCTCGTCGACGATGCAGTAGGAGTGGCCCCGCTGGACGAGATGCTCCACGGAGACGGCCATGTTGTCCCTGAGGTAGTCGAAGCCGAATTCGCTGTTGGTGCCGTAGGTTATATCCGCCCGGTATGCGGCCAGGCGCTCCTCCGGATCCATATAGGCGTAGATTACGCCCACCGTCAGCCCCAGATAGGAGTAGATGGGCCCCATCCACTCCGCGTCCCTGCGGGCAAGGTAGTCGTTCACCGTTACTACGTGCACGCCCCTGCCTGATAGGGCGTTGAGCACCACCGCCAGAGTTGCCACCAGCGTCTTGCCCTCTCCGGTCTTCATCTCGGTGACCTTGCCTTCGTGAAGGGCCATGCCCCCCATAAGCTGAACGTCGAAATGCCGGAGGCCTGTGGTGCGCCTTGAGACCTCCCGGACGACGGCGAAGACCTCCGGAAGCAGGTCATCCGTCGTCTCCCCCTCCTCAAGGCGGCTGCGGAATTCCCCGCCCTTTGCACCAAGCTCCTCGTCAGAGAGGGCCTCCATCTGGGCCTCCAGTAGGTTGATCTCTTCTGTCTTTTCCCTGTAGCGCTTCAACGCCCTTTCGTTGGGGTCGAGGCCAAGGGCCTTCTTCAATTTATCGAGCATCGCGTCACCTCAAAATAAAATAGCGCCCGGCGCCCGGCGCCCGGTCATTATATGCCCAGGGGCCGAAGCGGGTCAAAGTAATTTTACCTGCCGCGGAGTGCGCCTGATCAGTTCGTGAAAAGCTTCTTTCCCTTGAGGAGATAGTCCATGCCCGACCATACCGTCAGGACCATGGCTGTCCACATGACCTGAATTCCGAAGGGGAGATTGAAAATCAGCATGGAAATAGCCACTATCTGAAAGACCGTCTTTACCTTGCCGCCCCGGGATGCAGGGATTACCACCCCTTCCGCCGCTGCCACCATGCGAACTCCCGTGACTATCAGATCCCTGGATAGAATGACCACCACGATCCAGGCCGGGATCCGGTGCAGCTCCACCAGAGATATGAGGGCGGCCATCACCAGCACTTTATCCGCCACCGGATCGATGAATTTTCCCAGATTGGTTACCATGCCCTTTTTTCTGGCAATATACCCGTCGGCCGTATCAGTAAGGGCGGCCAGAATAAACACCGTCCCCGCAAGGAGATCGCCGAAGGTCACTCTCAGGTCGAGCTCCTCAACCTTATATACCGGATAGGTAAATTTAAAGGTGAGAAAAATCAGCACCAGCGGAGCGAGAAACACTCTTAGGAGACTGAGCACATTTGGAATATTCCAGGTCACTTTTCTCAAGCCTGACTCCCCCTCCTCCGGTCTTTTTGGCTATAACAGTTTATTACAGCCATTGAAAAAGGGCAACAGGCCTTTGCCCGCCGCCCTTTCCCCAAAAGTCCCTCAGCCCCCCAGATAGGCCTCCTTTACCCTTCCATCCTTCAGCAGATCTTCGCCCCGGCCCTCCAGGACGATGGAGCCCACCTCCAGAATGTAGGCGTAGTCAGCTATCTTCAGCGCGGCAAAGGCGTTCTGCTCCACCAGCAGCACTGTCTTCCCCAGGGAATTGATCTCCCCTATTATGTCGAAGACCTCCTTTACCAGCAGAGGGGCAAGCCCCAAAGAGGGTTCATCCAACATAACCATATGGGGGCGGCTCATGATGGCCCGGCCCAGGGCCAGCATCTGCTGCTCGCCTCCGGAGAGGGTGCCCCCCTTCTGCCAGTGGCGCTCCCTCAGACGGGGGAACAGGCTGTAGACATACTCCCTGTCCTGTTCAATGCCTTCTTTATCCGTCCTCGTAAAGGCTCCCAGCCGAAGATTCTCCTCCACCGTCAGATGGGGAAGGATACGTCTGCCCTCCGGGCTCATGGTAATCCCCAGCTTTACAATATCCTCCGGCGCCATGCCTGACAGGTTTGCAGTCTCTTCCCCGGGAGGGGTGTAGAGAATCTTGCCCCGGGCGCCCCGGAGCAGCCCTGAAATAGCCCTGATGGTGCTGCTCTTCCCAGCACCGTTTGCGCCGATGAGAGTCACTATGGCCCCTGCCGGAATGGACATGGACACGCCCTTCACGGCATGGATAGCGCCGTAGCTTACGTGGAGATCCTCAATTTTCAGCATACTTCACGTACTCCTCTCCGAGGTAGGCGATGATCACCTTTTCATCCGACTGAATGGACTCAGGGTCTCCCTGAGCTATCTTCACTCCGTGATCCAGGGCCCATATAAACTCACAGACCCCCATGACTACCCTCATATCATGCTCGATAAGAAGTATGGTGATCCCGAACCTGTCCCGGATCTCTCTTATAAGGGCCATAAGCTCCCTGGTCTCCGGGGGGTTCATGCCGGCGGCAGGCTCGTCCAGGAGGAGGAATTTAGGATCGGTGGCAAGGGCCCTGGCTATCTCCAGCTTTCGCTGGTCGCCGTAGGGCAGGCTGCCGGACCTCTCTTCCGCCGCAGAGGCGAGCCCCAGGGTCTCCAGCAGATCCATGGACTTCTCCCGGATCTCCCTCTCCTCCCGCTGAAACCGGGGAAGCCCCAGGGGAGCCTCCCACCAGCCCGACCTTCTTCTGACGTGGCAACCTGTCATAACGTTCTCAAGAACCGTTCCGTTATGGAAGAGCCGGATGTTCTGAAAGGTGCGGGATATGCCCGCCCGGCACACCCTATGAGGGGCTAGACCCGTAATATCCCGGCCGTCAAACCGTACCGCTCCCTCCGCAGGCCTGTAAAATCCTGTAATCATATTGAACACGGTGGTCTTGCCCGCTCCGTTGGGACCTATGAGTCCCACTATGGAGCCCTCAGGCACATCCATGGAAAAATCCCTGACCGCCGTAAGTCCTCCGAAACGCATGGTGACTTTTTCTATGCTCAGGATAGGGGCTGTCATCCTTCGTCACCTCCCCCGGAAAAGCGGCTGAAGATCGCGTCCCAGCTGAACTCCCTCATGCCCATGATTCCTTCGCTGCGGAACAGTATTATCAGAATGAGGGCCAGGGAGAAGATGACCATCCTCATCCCGGGAATGCCCGGAATCTCAAAACCGCCTATTACAAGAGGATTTTCCACGATCCGCAGCCACTCCAGCAGAACGGTGATCACCACGCTGCCTATAATGCTTCCCGTAATGGAGCCCAGGCCGCCGGCCACGGTTATCATCAGCACGTTGAAGGTGAGGGTGAAGGCGAACATTTTCGGGTCGATGGTGGATACAAGGCTCCCCATCAGGGCTCCTCCCACTCCGGCAAAAAAGGCCCCCACCGTGAAGGCCACCACCTTGAAGAAAAAAGTATTGATCCCCATGTTTTTTGCGGCGATCTCGTCATCCCTGATGGCTTTAAGCACGTTTCCGAAGTTGCTGCTCAAAAGCCTTGCCATAAAAAACAGGGCAAGCAGCAACCAGCCGTAGTTCCACCAGAGATTGGCATAGGCAGGGATGCCCTTGATCCCCAGGGCGCCGTTGGTTATGAAGCTGAGGTTGGTCAGCACCACCCTTATGATCTCCGCAAACCCCAGGGTGGCTATCCCCAGATAGTCTCCGCCGAGGCGCAGCACGGGCAGGGCAATAAGCAGGGCGCAAAGGGCGGCCAGCAGCCCTCCTGCGGCCACCGCCACAAAGAAGGGGGCCTGGATCACTGAGAGAGGCCATGCAAGAGGCTCCAGAATCCACATGATCTCCTTCTGGGCGGGAGTAAGAATCAAAATGGCACAGGTATAGGCCCCGATGGCCATGAACCCTGCATGCCCCAGGGAGAACATCCCCGTAAAGCCGTAGATCAGGTTGAGGCTCAGGGCCAGAATGGCATTTACCGCAATAAGATTCAGCACCTGAATCTTGTATCCGTCCAGGTTTCCCCGGGCCCACCATATAAATAGGGCAAGCAGGGCCACCATCAGCCCGTTGAGAGCCCTGTTTCTTGTCCGGGCGTTCATATCTTCTCCTCCAGTCTCTCCCCCATGAGCCCTGTGGGCCTCATCAGAAGAATTATTATGAGAAGGATGAAGGCAAAGGCATCCCTGTATCCTGACAGGGCGGGAAAGAAGGCCACAGCCATAATTTCGACAAGCCCCAGAAACATGCCTCCCACGACGGCGCCATGGATGGATCCTATGCCGCCAAAGACGGCGGCGATAAAGGCTTTAAGGCCCGGAAAGAGGCCCATGAAGGGCTGGATCTGGGGATACCTCAGCGCCCACATAATGCCCGAGGCGGCTGCAAGGGCCGAACCTATGCCGAAGGTAAAGGCTATCACTTTGTTTACCGAGACGCCCATGAGCCTGGTAGTCTCAATGTCCTTGGAGATGGCCCTCATGGCAAGCCCCGGCTTCGTGCGGTAGACCACCCATAGAAGGGCAAGCACGAGGAGAAGGGTTATGGCGGGAACGACCAGGGCGAGGGGCAGGATCCTGATGCCCCTGAAGTTTATGATCTTTACCAGCCAGTCCGGCCTGTGGACTGCCCTGGGAAGGCCGGTAAACACGACTATGCTCAGATTTTGGATGAAAAAGGAAACCCCTATGGCGCTTATAAGGGCCGAGATGCGGGGAGCATCCCTGAGGGGCCTGTAGGCTATCCGGTCCACCAGAATGCCGCACAGGGAGCTCGCCCCCACTGCAAGGACGGCGGCAAGGCCCCAGGGCAGCTTCAGAAGGGTTATGGCAAAAAAAATAAAGTAGGCGCCCAGCATGAAGATCTCTCCGTGGGCAAAATTGATAAGCCTTAAAAT
>JBMNVK010000092.1:0-9421 GCA_050946755.1 Aminivibrio sp.
CGTCCCTTTTAAGTTTTTGCAGGATCATGGAGGAGACCTCCTGAGGGGACAGTTTTCTGTCGTCTATCTCTATCCTGCGCTCCATGCCCATGTCCCTTTTTACGGACATGATGGTGCGGTCGCCGTTAACGATGGCCTGCCGCTTGGCCAGCTGTCCGACAAGGCGCTCCCCCTCTTTCGTGAAGGCCACCACTGACGGAGTGGTGCGGCTTCCCTCCGAACTGGGGATGATGGTGGTCCCATCGCCCTCCTGAACGGCTACGCAGCTGTTGGTTGTTCCCAGGTCAATACCCACTACCTTCGACATTCATCTCACCTCGTGAAGTGTATAAAAAGTAAAATCTGCCCCCAGGGGGCTTTAATCTTCCTGCTCTTCGGCAAAGGAGGCTACCTTCACCTTTGCGGGGCGAAGGACCCGGTCTGCCGTGCGGAACCCCGACAGTATCTCTTCGGTTATGAGGCCGTTTTTTTCCGGGTCTTCCGTGGGCTCCGCCGCCACCGCCTCGTGGTACAGGGGCGAAAATTCCGTCCCCACCGTGGGGATCTGCTCTACTCCCATGCTCTCGAGGACGGCCATGAACTGGCGGCGCACCATGGTTACCCCCATGAGGATGCTCTTCCCGTCGGAGGAGGCATCCACCGCCAGGGCCCGGTCCAGATTGTCCAGCACGGGAAGAAAGTCCATGGCCTTTTCCTCCCCCGCCATGACCCTCTCCCTCTGGCGATCCCGGTCAACTCTCTTTCTGTAATTGAAGAAGTCCGCCCGGGCCTGGGCAAGGGCGGCCGCCAGCTCCCTGTTTTTATCCTCCAGACCGCTTATCTCCTCAAGCAGATCTTTTTCTTCGTCATGGCCTTCCGGTACGGCCTCAGCTCCGGCCAGATCTTCGAGGACATCGTCCTCCAGGGGCAGCTCGTCCCCCAAAAGCTCAGATGTAATTTTCCCGGGGCCAGCCCCGGATCCTTCTTTTTCTTTATGCGTCATCGTACCTGCTCCTTTCGGCGGGTCAGTTGGCGAGGGAATCATCCAGGTCTTCCGCTATGGACTCCAGTATGGATATGGATTTTTCGTAGTCCATCCTCAGGGGGCCGATAAGACCCAGGATGGTCCTCATTCCGCAGCTTTGGGACGGAAGCAGGACCAGGGAGCAGTCCTTCATCTCCTCGGAGATCTCGTCGCCGATGGTCACGGAGATCCCCTGGTCGATGCTGTATCGCT
Organism: Aminivibrio sp.; assembly: GCA_050946755.1. Lineage (GTDB taxonomy): Bacteria > Synergistota > Synergistia > Synergistales > Aminobacteriaceae > Aminivibrio. The sequence continues at coordinate 1,217 of JBMNVK010000092.1, forward strand.
CCACCATGTCGGCCAGGGCCTGCTCCTGCTCCAGGACGGACAGAACCGTCTGGAATTTTCCTATATCCTGGAAGTCGGGCAGGTTCAGGATATGCTGGGCCCCTCCGATGAAAAGTTTGGAGCTTTTGCGGTTAAGGATGGAGTCTATCTGGGCCAGGGCGTCCCGGCAGGTATCCCACACCCGCTCAAGGCCGTCGAAGACAAAGTTAAAGAGGGCATCCCTCACCTCACCCCAGGAATGGCTGCATGCTACTGTGGAAATTTTCCTGCCGAGCTCGTCCAGAATTTCCTGGGACAGCTCGCAGGGAAGCTGAATGTTGGCATGGTGGACCAAGCCGCCCTCAAGCACTATGAGCACCATCACGGTGGTTCCCCCCAGCCTGATGAAGCTTACCTTCTGAAGCTCTATCTCTTCAAGGGCGGACAGGGCAGCAACTCCAATGCAGTTGGTGGCCTTGCTCAAAAGCTGGGAGACATAGGTAAGAATGGAGTCCACTCCCTGCTTCTGTTCTCTTATCTCTTTGCTCCACTGTTCCGTCTCTGCAGGCGCCGGCCGCCGGCGCTGAATTACAGAGTCGACGTAAAGTCTGTAGGCTCTGGAGGTAGGGAGCCTTCCGGCAGAGGTGTGAGGCTGGTAGAAAAAGCCCATCTCCTCCAGATCGGCCATCTCGTTTCTGATAGTGGCGGGGCTGCTTCCCGGAAGATATTTTTTTGATATGGTCCTGGACCCTGCAGGCTCGCCGGTCTGAATGTACTCGTAAACCACCGAGAATACGACCTCAAGCTGCCGCTCCGTAAGCATTCCGTCACCTCCCTTTTCATTAGCACTCTTTGCAGTCGAGTGCCAACCTGATAATCCGAGAGGTAGATTATCAAGGGCGGATAGTATTGTCAAGACTGGTCAAAGAAATAATAGCCGGGATAGGGTAAAGTTCCCGCCCCCGGGGTCTGAAGGGCCGGCCCCCTTACTCCTTTGGGGGCCGTTTTGATGCCCGGACAAAAAGTCTCAACAGAGTTGTTTAATCGTTATTGACCTGCCCCGGCGATCTTTTTCCCCTTCATAAAATCATTCATATTCCATATTTCCCTCCGGAGCGGTACAATATATCATCATTGGACGCATTCTTAATCCAGGACAAGGAGATTCCGCCGTGATCGTATATCCTCTTCCAGCACAAAGCCGTGAAGACCTTATGGACATACTGCGCCAGATCGGCGCCGACCTTCGCTCCATAGCATATTTTGAACCCAAGAGGGAAATGCTCTCCCTGTATATTCCTAAAGCAGATTTCCGGGCGGCAGCCTACATGAAGCAGGAGCTTCTGGCCCGGGGCGGAGACGCCGTGGTGCACCGGGACGTAATCGCCTGCGCCGCTGAGGAAAGCGACGTCCTTCTGCTGGGTACTCCCGGGCAGATCCGGTCCCTTGAGAAAAAACTGGCCGCCCTGCCCTGCTGGGGATTGCCCGATATCAGGGCAGCCCTGGGCCGCACTCTGGCGGGCATGGCTAAAACGTCATGGACTTTTGAGTTCGCCGGGGGGAGAAGCCTGCCCCTGGGCAAAAATACAGCCGTCATGGGGATCCTTAACCTGACCGCCGATTCCTTCTATGAGGGAAGCCGCGTCTCCGGCGAGGAGGAGCTTTTGAAGAGAGCGTTGGCCATGGTTGAAGGGGGCGCGGCAGTGCTGGACGTAGGGGCCGAGTCTACCAGGCCCGGCTCAGAATCCCTCCCCGAAGAGGAGGAGCTGGCCCGGCTTATCCCGGCCATCAGACTGCTCCGGAAGGAGTTTCCGGGGGTCATAATTTCCGCAGATACCTGGAAGGGGGCTGTGGCCAGGCAGGCGATGGACGCCGGCGCCGATATTATTAACGATATCTCCGGCCTTGCCTTCGATCCGGACCTTGCGGGAGCTGTGGCCGGCTCAGGAGCGGCACTGGTCCTCTCCCATATTCAGGGAACTCCAAGGGATATGCAGCAAAATCCAACCTACGAAGATACGGTAAGGGATATCCTGCGCTATTTTGACGAACGGCTCCGGCACGCCGAAGAGGCGGGGATCGACCGGGAGAGGATCATCATAGATCCGGGCATAGGGTTCGGCAAGAGCTACGGTGACAATTTAAGGATCCTCAACGGGCTGGAAGCCTTTCAAATCTTCGGCCGCCCGCTGCTGGTGGGCCATTCGAGAAAGGCCTTCATCGGCCGGGCCCTGGGCCTTAACACCCCGGAGGACCGGCTGGAGGGCACCCTGGCCCTGACGGCTATGTGCGCCATGAAGGGGGCCTCCATGGTCAGGGTCCACGATGTAAAGGAAAATGCCCGGGTGCTGGCCATGGTGGCAGCGGTAGGAGAAACGGGACGATGAGCACTGTGGCTATTTCCCTTGGCAGCAACCTGGGAGACCGGCTTCAGCTGCTGAGAAAGGCTGTGTGCTCTCTTGAGACCAGGGGCTTTGAGATTCTTGCCCTGAGCGATGTCTTTGAGACTCCTCCCTGGGGGGTAAAAGACCAGCCCAGATTTCTGAACGCCTGCATCCTGGCCAAGACGGACCTGTCCCCGGAGGATGTGCTGGCAGAGGTTAAGGCCATAGAGGAGAACCTCGGCAGGACAAGGACGGGGCGATGGGGCCCCCGTCTCATAGACCTGGACATAATTTTTTACGATAATCTGACCCTCAAAACTCCCGATCTCACCATCCCTCACCAGGAGATGGCAGGCAGGGCCTTTGTCCTCCTGCCTCTGGCCCAGGTAGCCCCCTACTGGCGGCACCCCGCCACGGGACACACGGCGGAGGAGATGGCCAGGGCGCTGCCCGCCGAAGAGACGGAAGGGCTTCTTCAGATCTCGCCTCTTTAAAAAACATAACCCCAAAAATTACAAGGGGGGAGCGACACGCTCCCCCCTTTTGATTACACTGAAAGCTCCTTTACAGCGGAGAGCACTTTTTCGGCGTGCCCCGCCACCCGGACCTTCCTGAAGATCTTTTCCACTTCTCCTCCGGGGCCGACAATCACCGTGGATCTCTCCACCCCCATATACTCCCTGCCGTACATCTTCTTCAGAACCCAAAATCCGCAGGCCTGTAAAAGTTCTTTATCTGAATCGCTCAGCAGAGGATAGGCGACCCCGAGCTTTTCCGCAAATTTGCGGTGGCTCTTTGCTGAATCGGGGCTTACGCCTGCCACTCCGCAGGAAAGGCCTTCAAATTCGGACAGCCTGTCCGAAAAATCCCTGACTTCATTGGTTCACCCGGATGTGTTGTTTTTGCTGTAAAAAAACATCACAAACCTGCGGCCGGCAAAATCTTCGCCGCTCCACTCTCTGCCTCCGCCGTCAGAAAGGCTGAAGGCCGGGAACATATCTCCTTCTTTCATTAGGCAAACCTCCCTTTATCTATCGTCCCAGGGCTGCCAGCAGCTCCGCCGCAACCTCCCTTTGCGCCTCCCTCTTGTGGAGAGGGCGCTTGTCCTCTCTGTACGCAGGCAGAGTATCCTCAAAGGTAGCAAGCCCTTCCTGACGGTAGATCACTCCCAGGGGGAAGGGCCCCTCCTGCAGAAGGGCCAGTTTCATGGCGCCGTCGATATCCCCTTCGTCATGGCCCTCAAGGGTATAGGTGTTCTCTCTGAACCACTTGTAGGTGTGCACCCGGTTGAAGGTTACGCAGGGCTGGAAAATATCCACGAGGGCGTATCCTTTATGGCGGATCGCCCTTTTGATGATCTCCTTGGTCTGGTCGCCGTTGCCGGCGAAGGCCCGGGCCACGAAAGTAGCTCCCTGGACCAGAGCGGTAGCCAGAGGGTTGAAGGGCGCCGACTGAACCCCGTCCACCTGGGTGGAGGTGCGGAAGCCCCTGGGGCTCGTGGGGGATGCCTGTCCCTTGGTCAGGCCGTAGACCATGTTGTTGTAAACCAGGTTCGTAATTCCCGGGTTTCGCCTGATCGCATGGACAAAGTGGTTGCCCCCTTCGCCGTACATGTCACCGTCCCCGCCCACGGCGATCACCTCAAGGGCCGGGTTGGCGGCCTTGATTGCGGTGGCGTTCGGCAGGGCCCTGCCGTGAAGGCCGTTGAAAAAGTGAGCTTTCATGTAGTGAGGCGTCTTGGCCGCCTGGCCTATCCCCGAGACGATTACCACATCCAGTGGGGTAAGATCCAGCTCGGCGAGGGCCTTTTTGATCGAGTCCAGGATGAGAAAGTCGCCGCACCCGGGGCACCAGGAGATTTCGATGCCGGGAAGATCAAACTGCTTGTAGTCCATTACCGGTCCCCTCCCTTGTCCGGAAGTATTTCAGCAAGCCTTGCCGCCGCCTCTTCCACGGAGAACTGCAACCCGCTGTACTTCAGTATTTTTTCGTCTGCCTTTACGCCGAATTCCGCCCTCAGCAGCCTTGCGAACTGGCCTGTACTGTTGCCCTCCGCCACTGCAATAAAAGACGCCCGCTCAAGCAGGGCAGCTGCCGACGGCGCCAGGGGCCAGACCTGCTCAAAGGCCAGCAGGGCCGTATCGTCCCGGTTCAGACCAGCAAGGGCCTCCCGGAAGATGGCCAGAGTGGAGCCCCAGCAGACAATTAAATTCTTATAGTTTTCCGGGCCGAATAGGCGGGGCGGGATGGCCCGGGCAGTCAGCCCCTCCAGCTTCCTCATGCGCTTATTCTGCATTCGTGTCCTGAGGTGGAAATCCTCGTAGACATGGCCCACCTCATCATGCTCGTGACTGTCGGCCCCGACTATGCCTCTGCCCCACCCCGGCACTCCCCTGGGGGAGCAGCCGTCCGGAGCGTCCTCGTAGCGGCGGTAGTTTTCATCCGTTGCCGGTATGGGCGAGGGCTCCTCCAGCCAGGAGAGAGAGCTTTCGTCCATGTTATAGAAGGCGTTGACGAAGTACTGGTCCGTCAGCACAATGGCAGGAGTCTGAAATGCCAAAGCTGCGTCAAAGGCCTCCTGAGTCAGGCTGAAGGCCGTCTCCATGGTGCCGGGTGCGTAGATTGCCCTCGGAAACTCTCCGTGGCCCGAGTGAAGGGCAAGCTCCAGATCTCCCTGCTCTGTCCTGGTAGCCATTCCTGTGGCGGGCCCCGGCCTCTGAGCCAGGTGCACCACAAGGGGCGTTTCCATCACCCCCGCCAGACTTAGACCTTCGGCCATGAGGGCAAATCCCCCTCCTGATGTGGTGACCATGGGCCGGGCTCCGGCGTAGGAGGCCCCTACGGCCATATTCATGGCGGCCAGCTCATCCTCGGTCTGCTCTACCACTGCCCCTGCTTTTTCAGCGTGAGCATAGAAGAAGGACAGCACCCCTGTGGCGGGAGACATGGGGTAGGCGGCCAAGAAGTTGCACCCTGCCGCCAGGGCGCCCAGGGCTACGGCATCGGAACCGTTGATTATTGTCCTGCCATACTTGCCCTTCCCCGACAACCCCTTGAGAGCCCCTTTTTCTCCGACCAGGTCGGCGCCCAGCTCGTAGCCTGCCTTCAGAGCGGCAATGTTTTTATCCACCACATCGTCTTTTCCCGCAAAGCGGCTCCGGTAGAACTCCGCAGCCCCCTCTGTGTCCAGGCCCAGCAGACCCAGCAATGCCCCGGCAGCGATGGAGTTTGAATAGATTGCCCCCCCTGTTTCCTTTGCCATGGCAGACAGAGGCATGTGGATAAACTTAGCCTCTCCGTCCTCAAGCTCCCCTTTTAGTTCATCCCTGTCGCCTAGAATCACCGTTTCGGCGGAAATTCTCTCAAGAATATTCTGCCTCACGTTTCTGCTCATGGCGATCAGAATATCTATTCTGTCGATAAGGGCATCCACTGGTTTTGAAGAGACACGCAGCTCCGTGGAGTTATTCCCTCCCCTTACCCTGGACATATACTCCCTTGATCCGAAGATGCAAAATCCTTCGTCCACGATAATTCTGGCCAGCATATCCTCAACGGTCTGGATTCCCAGCCCTGCTGCACCGCTGATTACGCAGCACACATCATCCCTTTGGCCAAACGATGAAAAAAGCATATTCATCCTCCCTTCCCTTTCCAGGTTCCGATCATTATACCCTCTGCCGGCTCTCCTTCAGGGAAGAAAAGGCCATCTGGTATAATATATTTTGACAGCATATTGCAGAGTCAGTATGCCGAAGACGAAAATATGGAGGTGGTATTCCATGGGGAAGTTTAAATGTCTGTCGTGCAAAAGCGAGTTTGAACTGGAAGCAAAGGCTCCGGCCATGAGATGCCCCGAATGCGGCAGCAGATTTTTGGAGGTAATTGACGCCCCCGGCAGAAAGAGGGGAAAGTCCTGGAGTGCGAAATCCTTCAGCGTGGGAAAAATAGGCAAGTAGACCGGTATACACCGGGTTTTAATACTAAAAAAGGGAAGGCTTGAGCCTTCCCTTTTTTGCTGGTCAAAGTATCGCTACAGCTGGCTGTCCTGAGCCTCTCTGAGGGCCTTGAACGACTCCAGAACCATAAGAATCGCAAGGATCAGGAGCAAGATCGACGGCACCACGAGAATATAGTTGGGATTCTCGAAGGCCATATTCTCCTTGATCATGATGCCCAACGCAGCCACCGTGGTGATGAGCATAAACCACATGGGGATCATGGCGAACCTGTTGTCCCCCTTAAGAGCCTTGGTAACCCACACGCCGATGGCAAGAAGTGCCAGAGCTGCCACAAGCTGGTTGGAGGCGCCAAAGATGGGCCAGATGGCCGCCCATGCCGGTATCACAGCGCCTGTGGGTCCGTGGGTTTTGGTGAGAAGAAGGGCCATGGCGGCGACGATGGTGATGATGGTGGCGGTGTACTTGTCCACCTTCATGTTGGACAGCTCCTGGATCTGGTAGCGGGTAAGCCGGGTGGCCGTGTCAAGGGAGGTCAGCAGGAAGGAGTTGACGGCCAGGAGCCCCAGGGACATGCCAACTTTAGGATCGATGCCCACAATGGCAGCAAATTTTCCGAAGCCCTGGGCGTAGGTGATGGTGGGGCCGCCCTCGGCGATGACGCCGGTGAGCATGACCGTACCGATGGCTATTACTGCCACAACTCCCTCAAGGAGCATGGCGCCGTAGCCGACCGCAACTGTGTCTGACTCTTTCTTAAGCTGCTTGGAGGTAGTTCCGCTTCCCACCAGGGAGTGGAATCCCGAGATGGCGCCGCAGGCCACAATTACGAACAGCATGGGCCACATATACTGGTTGCCCGCCACAAATCCCTTGAAAGCAGGCAGAACAATCTCGAAGCCCTCTCCCCTGCCCATGAACATGCCTATGGCGCCGATGATCACGGCGAAGTAGAGGAAGTAGGAGGCCAGATAGTCTCTGGGCTGAAGAAGGAGCCAGACGGGCAGAACTGAGGCAAAGAAGATATAGCCCACCAGCAGCCAGCGCCAGGTCTCCATGGAGAACTGGAATACATCGGCCACCCAGGGTGAGTAGTTGCCGTACCAGCAGGCGTAAATTACAAGAGGCACCATGACCACTGTCATCAGCCAGAGAGGAACCCGGTACTGGTAGATGAGCACGCCGAAGAGCACGGCCATGAAGATGTAGAGCGTAGCCGAGAAAGCCACTGCCGGGTCGGCCGCGAAGGATCCCGCCGAAAGCTGAAGGAATACTGCTACTACAAGGATGAGAGCAAGAATGGTGAAACAGAGGAAGAGCACTTTTCCCCTGCGGCCGATCCATCTGTCCACCACTTCTCCCACGGACTTTCCGTCGTGGCGCATGGACGCTACAAGAGATCCCATATCGTGGGGACCGCCCAGGAAGGCGGAACCTATGACGCACCACAGGTAGGCCGGAAGCCATCCGAACATAGCTGCTGCGGTGATGGGGCCTACAATGGGGCCGGCTCCAGCGATGGAAGCAAAGTGGTGACCAAGGAGAACGGCAGGGTGGGCCGGGCAGTAGTCAATGCCGTCAAAAAGACATTCAGCAGGGGTCTCGGTTGTGTCGTCCAGGTTAAATGTTTTCGCAAGGTAACCGCCGTATACCTTGTAGCAGACCACGAACAGGACGATGGCAACACCAAATAGAATTGCTAACAACGTAATTCACCTCCGGATAAATTTAATGAAGAATGTGAAATAAGAATGGCGCATTCTTATTATCCGATGGCATCACCTCCGGCAACGTTTTTTTTATTGCGGAGGATCTCGAGAGCTGTGTCCACCAGCGGGGCAAGATCCTTGATCCTCTTCTCGATTTTGCCTCCGGGAGCAAAT
>JBMNVK010000093.1:0-9368 GCA_050946755.1 Aminivibrio sp.
TGGAGCTGTCGAAGGTCGCACCGCCCCATACCTCCATGGAGTGGAAGCCCACGTCGTCCATCAGCTCTGCGATGGGGGTCATATCCTCGGTGCGCATTCTGGTGGCCATGAGGGACTGGTGACCGTCCCGCAGGCTCGTGTCAGTGATCCCCACCTTCCTCGGGGATTTAACTGTCTTGACTTCAGGCTCCACAACTTCGACTGCCGGAACTTCCGGGGCCTCAGGAGAAGCGGGGGGTACTGAAGGGGCCTTGGCGGCCTTGGTGCTCTTTTCGCTTGCCTTGCTTTTTTTCGGGCTTTTCTGGTTAGACATCTGCTTTTTCTCCTCCAGACTGATATTTGATATTTAGTATTTTACTCCCGGTCCGACGTAAGAGATACTGCCTTGGCCTCTTTCCAAAGTTTGTCCAGCTCCTCCGGGGTGTAGCTGCTCCAGGGTCTGGAACTGTCTGCCACGAGGCGCTCCACCTCCCGGAATCTGCCGGCGAACTTACTGTTTGCCCTGCCAAGGGCGGCGTCAGGGTTCACTGACAGGTGCCTTGCCAGGTTGACGGAGGCAAAGAGCAGGTCTCCCAACTCCTCCTCTACTCTGCCGGGGGCATCTTCTTTTACTGCTTCCTTTAACTCTTCGAGTTCTTCTTCAACTTTATCATAAAGAGGCGTCAAATCACCCATGGGCCAGTCAAAACCTACGTGAGCCGCTTTTCCCTGAACTCGGTAGGCCTTGGCCAGCGGCGGCATGGATTTGGGAAGGCCCGAAAGAAGAGAAGCGTCCTTCTTCTTTTTGCGCTTCTTCTCCTCCGCCTTGATCTCCTCCCAGTTCTCCAGCACCTCTTCGCTGGAGTCCGCCCTTACATCGCCAAAAACGTGAGGATGCCTTCTTGTCATTTTGTCCGAAAGGCCCCGGACCACATCCTCAGCGTTGAAGGCTCCCGCCTCACAGGCCATGCTGGCGATAAAGACCACCTGGAGAAGCAGATCTCCGCACTCCTCCCGGATCTCCTCCATATCTCCCTTAGTGATGGCATCCACCAGCTCATAGGCCTCCTCCACCACGTAGGCCCGGATGCTCTCCATAGTCTGCTCCCGGTCCCAGGGGCATCCTCCTTCTCCCCGGAGGCGCTCCATGACGGACAGCAGTTCAACGAAGGCCTTTCCAGCGCTATCGTCCATATTTGTCTAATGCACCTGCTTTCCGTGCCGGAGGGCGTGAAGCACATCCTCCAGGCCTTTTGATCCGCCGGGCCCCGTGACCTTATCCTCCGACCCGATCCACGATCTTTTGCGCCGAAGCGCATCAATTACGGGGCCGCTGCCCCTGAGAACAGTATTCCTTCTGCTGCACTCCACGGACACAATACCATACTTCCCCCCGCCAGACCGCAGGAAAGATACGGAAATAAGATTTTTAAGACTCTCCGGCGGCGGGCCGAACCGGTCTGCTATCTCCCTTTCCAGGGCCCGAAGCTGATCTGAGGTCTCCAGCCTGAGGAGCCTGCGGTACAGGGCTATCCGGATAGCCTCCTGGGGGATGTAGCCCGAGGGGATGAGGCAGGGGATATCCACCGTGACGTCCGCCGATGACGGCAGACGCCCCCTAAGCTTTGCGATCTCCTCCTCCAGTATGGAGTAGTAGAGGTAGGATTCGGCCCCCCGCCTTCCCGTGCCGTGCTGGGAAGTGCCTATGAGGTCGCCGCTTCCCCTTATTCTGAGGTCCTCCAGGGCCAGGTCGTATCCCGCCCCACCGTCCCCAAGAGTCGTTATGGCGTCAAGCCTCTCCAGAGTTTCGTGCCCTACAGGGCGCCCCTCAGGGTACAGGAAAAAGGCGAAGGCCGTCTCCTCCCTGCGCCCCACCCTGCCCCTCAGCTGGTACATCTGGGCAAGGCCAAGCTCCTGACAGTCCTCCGCAATAAGGGTGTTTGCGCCGGGGACGTCCAGACCGCTCTCTATTATGGTGGTGCAGAGGAGAATGTCTATCTTTTTATTATAAAATTTCATCATTGTATCTTCAAGCTCCCGCTCCTTCATTCTGCCGTGGGCTATCCCCAGAGAGGCATAGGGAAACAGCCTCCGCAGAAAGGACGCCTTTTCATCCAGGCGGTGAATGCGGTTGGATACGTAAAATACCTGTCCTCCCCGGCCCAGCTCTCTTGAGACCGCCGACTTTATCAGGGGGGCGCTCCAGGGGCCGGCGGCAGTGATCACCTGGGCCCTGTTGCGGGGCGGCTCATTGATGAGGGATATGCTCCTCATGCCCTTCAGGGACAGGGCTAGGGTGCGGGGTATGGGGGTGGCGGAAAGCATAAGGACATCCACGTTCTCCTTTGCCTCTTTAAGTTTTTCCTTGGACAGAACGCCGAAGCGATGCTCTTCGTCCACCACGATAAGCCCCAGATCCTTGAAGGCCACATCCTTCTGAAGCATCCGGGAGGTGCCTATGAGGATGTCGATCTCGCCCTTTGCCGTTCTCTCGAGGGTCTGCCGCTGCTCCCTTGCTGAGGAAAACCTGGAGAGGATCCCCACATTGACCGGAAAGCCTGTAAGCCTTGCGGTGAAGGAGATGAAATGCTGCTGGGCCAGGATGGTGGTGGGCACAAGAAGAGCCGTCTGCTTGCCTCCCTGAGCGGCCTTGAAGGCGGCCCGGGCGGCCACCTCCGTCTTGCCGTAGCCCACATCCCCTACCAGAAGGCGATCCATGGGCCAGGGCTTTTCCATATCCCCCGTGACCTCGGCAATGGCGGCCAGCTGATCCCCCGTCTCCGTGTGGGGAAAAGTCTCCTCGAATTCCCTGTACAGGCCGTCGGGGGGCGGAAAGGCATAGCCCTTCACCAGCTCCCTTTTGGCGTAAAGCTCCAGAAGGCCCCGGATCTCCTGCTGTACCCGCTCCCGGGTTTTGGCTACGCCCTTTTTCCACCGTACGCCCCGGAGGGAATCCAGGCGGGTATCCTCATCGGCATGTTCAGGAAGGGGGGTGAGCTTGTGAAGCTGAAGGACGGGCAGAAAAAGCCGCTGGCTTCCATCGAACTCCAGAATGAGGCTGTCCACTGCCTCGCCCCCTGCGGTTACTTCCTCCGAGCCTCTGAAGACGCAGAGGCCGTAATCCTCATGGACGATCAGCTGCCCCTCGAAAAGCCGCTCGCCCCACTCCCGGGGCGGGCCGGTCGCAGGCCCCTTGCCGGAGGTCCTCTCCGATATGCCTGCCAGCTCCAGGTCGGAAATATAGACCACCCCGGACTGGGCATCGACAAAGCCACCCGAAAGAGTCCCTTTAACGGGGATGGCCGACGCCTCCTCCCCGAAGGCAAGGATTCTGCGGTTTTCAGTGGCTATAAAGACGGAGTGCCCCTGATCCCTCCAGGAGTCGCACACATAGCGAAATTTATCCATGTTGCCCCGGAAAGGGGGGACATCCTCCACAGTGACGGCCTGTTCGGAGAAAGAGGCGGACCGGGTGATCCTCAGCCGGGGACGGGAGGCCAGCTTCAGGACGATGTCGTTCCATTCCGGAAGGGGGTCCCGCCCATCCTCCCCGCCCGTTATGTCCCTCCACAGCATGGCATAGGTATCGGCAGAGGCGGAAGCCCTTACGGGATCAAAATGAACTGAGACGGCATCCTCCGGGATAAAGTCGAAAAGAGACGCCTCCCTGGACCCGCTCAGGGAGTGAAGGGATATTTCGTCAAGCAGCCCTACGCTGGCCTGAGTCTTGGGTGAAAAACTGCGGATGCTCTCCACCGAGTCGTCAAAGAACTCAAACCTCAGGGGATGGGCATAGGAGGGGTCAAATACGTCAAGGATATAACCCCTGAAGACGAACTGCCCCGGCGCCCAGACGATGTCGGACCGCTCGTAACCGGCATGGACAAGCCAGTCCAGAAGCCTGTCTCTGGGGTAATCCCTGCCGGCGGCAATGACTGTCTCGGTGGTACCTCTGCTAACGGGGCCCATGAGGGAACCGCTGCTTGCCGCCAGAATGCCTCCCTCCCCGGACCATCTTGCCAGGGTCTGGCCCCGCTGCACCGGGAGGGCCCTGTCTACTACGCCGTGAGGGGTTAAGGGTATTTCATGCAGCAGGCTGATCTCCTCGCCGGGGAAGAGGGTCTCCCAGTCTGAGCAGAAGGTCTCGGACTGTTTTTTATCAGGAAAAACAAGAAGGGCAGGAGACGGGGGAGTTCGGCAGATCCAGCACCTTGCTGCCCCGTCGGAGGTAAAGTGAAGAGCGGCGCCCCCGGCCCAGAGGCGTTCGTCAAGATCCCATATTCTGTTCCGCTGGGGAGCGGAGGTTTTTTTCATCGCTTTCTCCATTGTACACAGGGGCCGGCAGTAAGACCGCCGCCCCCTCAGATACTGCTGTTGATTTCATTCATCGCTTTTTCAGCGCCTTCGGAGCACCAGAGCTCTACTCCCCGGGCTACCCTGTCCAGAAGATCGGGAAGGCCGCGCCGCTCCTCGGGACTGAAGGAGCCCAGCACCCAGGAGGCCATCCCTCTCTGGTCAGGAGCGGCGCCTACGCCGATCCTAAGCCTGCAGACCTCTGTAGTGCCGGCAGCCCCTATAACGGAGATCATTCCCTTCTGACCTCCTGCAGAGCCTTTTTTCCGCATCCGCAGCCTTCCGAAGGGCAGGTCTGCATCATCGTAAACAACCAGCACATCCTCCTCCCAGGAGAGGGAAAAGTACCGGGCGGCTTCTCCCAGCGCCCTTCCGCTGAGGTTCATGTAGGTCAGGGGTTTCAGCAGAAGCACCTTTTCTCCGTCGCGGTAGTGGGTCCACGCCATGGAGGAAAACTGCATTCTGGGGCTGCCGCAACCCCAGCGGCCGGCCAGGTGATCCGCTGCCAGCCAGCCGGCATTGTGTCTTGAAAAAACGTATTCAGGCCCGGGATTTCCCAGTCCGGCAACAATCTTCAACCGGCGCTACTCTCCCTCTTCCTCCTCATCAGCAGCCTCGCCCACGAGCTCCACATCATCAGCGGCGACCTCTTCAGCCTCAGCCTCGTCCTCTTCAGTGACGAGTCTGGGGATGATGATGGCAACTACGACTTCGTCCTCATCGGCAAGAACCGTGGCTCCCTCGGGAACGGCAATATCCTTGACCTGTACCTGATCGCCTAGCTCAAGGGCGCTTACGTCCACCTCCAGCGAGTTGGGGATTTGGCTGGGGAGCACTTCCATGGCAATTTCCCGGTAGAGGTGGTCAATAAGACCGCCCAGCTTAACTCCGGGGCACTCATCCCTGCCAATGAGCTGAACAGGCACATTGACGGTGATCCTGTGGCCCTTGACCAGCTGCAGAAAATCAATATGGAGAATTTTATCCGTGATGGGGTCCTTCTGAATCTCTCTCATAATGCTCATCTCTTCGGCGCCGTCGGGGAGAGTAAGCATCATGGTAGTAGTCTCCCAGCGGCCGGAGGCCGCCACTTTGGCGATATCCGACGTCTTTACCTTGGCGGGCACCGACTCCCGGTAACCGGGTCCGTACAGAACACAGGGGGTATACCCCGCAGGCCTCAGTTTTTTGCAGGCCTGTTTGCCTTTTTCTTCCCTGGCTTCAAGAACAACCTTCATTATTTCCGACATTAACGACACATCCTCCCTAAATTACGATCCCCGCCGCCAGCGTCCGTTAGTCAAAAAGCCTGCTGACCGATCTGTCGCTGTGAACCCTTAAAATGGCCTCTGCGAAAAGGGGAGCTATAGACAATTGAACGATTTTATCCGATTTCTTGCTCTCAGGCAATGGGATAGTATTGGTTAAAATAACTCTGCTTATATCCGAGCTTTCGAGGCGCTCCAGGGCAGGCCCCGAGAGAACGCCGTGAGTGGCGCAGGCAAAGACCTTCACCGCTCCCCGCTCCTTTATGAGGGCGGCTGCGTTGCAGATGGTGCCGGCCGTATCTATGATGTCATCCACCATGACTACGGTCTTGCCCTCCACGTCCCCGATGACGTCCATCACCTCGCAGAAATTTGCCGCCTCGTGGGACCGTCTCTTGTCCACCACCGCAAGATCTGCCTTCAGCTGGCCGGCAAACCTTCTGGCCCGGACCATTCCTCCCACGTCGGGGGCCACCACCACCAGGGGATCAGACAGGGTATTTGCCACATTCTCCCTGAAATAGCTCGCCAGAAGGGGCATTCCCGTAAGATGGTCCACAGGAATATCAAAAAAACCCTGGATCTGGCCCGCGTGAAGATCGGCGGTGATTACCCGGTCTGCTCCCGCTACAGTTAAAAGGTTTGCCATCAGCTTCGCCGAGATAGGATCCCTGGGCTTGCTCTTTCTGTCCTGCCGGGCGTAGCCGAAGTAGGGTATAACCACATTTATTCTGTGGGCAGAGGCCCTCTTGAGGGCGTCGAGCATGATGAAAAGCTCCACCAGGTTTTCGTTTACAGGATTGCAGGTAGGCTGAATGACAAATACGTCGGCCCCCCTAACACTGTCCTCAATGGAAAGGCCGATCTCACCGTCGGAGAACCGGTAGTGCTTGGCGCTCAGAGCCTCGATGCCAAGCTCGCTGCATATCCTTCTTGCAAATGCCGGATACCCTGTACCGGACAGTATCCTGAGCTCGCCTCTTTTGCTACCCATCATTTCGGTCCCCTCCCCTGCTGGCCGCCTTCTTCCTTTTTTCGGACCATCCGGATATATTACGCTGCCTCGCCCGGGCCACCGCCAGGGAGCCTTCCGGCACATCGTGAGAAATTACGGAGCCTGCCGCCGTGGCGGCATCCTGCTCCATACTCACCGGCGCAATGAACATGGTATCGCTGCCCACAAAGCACCGGTCCCCTATCACGGTACGATTTTTGTTTACCCCGTCGTAGTTGCACGTAATGGTGCCGGCGCCGATATTGACATCCTCGCCAAGGGTGGCGTCGCCGATGTAGGACAGGTGGGGAACCTTGCTTCTGCTGCCGATCTCAGAGTTTTTAACCTCAACGAACTTGCCCCCCTGGGAACGGGGTGCAAATTCCGCGCCGTCCCTCACCACTATAAAGGGACCCGCCCTAACGCCGTCGCCAAGTGAACTGTCGCTCAAGGCAGCATGGCTTGCCACTTCCACCCCTCTGCCGATGGTCATATTCCGCAGCACAGAAAAAGGCCCGATGCGGCTGCCTGAGCCTATGGAAGTGGAGCCCCAGATCTGCACAAAGGGGTCGATAAATACATCCTCTTCAATAGTAACCCCGGGGCCTATCCAGACCGACGACGGATCCGCCATCCGAACGCCCCCGGCCAGCATTCCCTCCACTATGTTCTTTTTTATCAGGGAGACGGCATCAGCCAGCTGCCCGGGCGTATTTATGCCCCTGAACTCATCCTCCCGGCCGGAGACAACAGCCCTGACGGCCATTCCATCCCGGCCCATCATCTTTATGATGTCGGGAAGGTAGAATTCGCCCTGGGCATTCTCGTTGTCCAGCCTGTAGATATGGGGAAGAAGGGATGAAACCTTGAAGATGTAAATGCCGCTGTTGACCTCAGAGAGAAGCCGCTGCTCCTCGGTGGCGTCCTTCTCCTCGACTATGGAGACTCCGTCGCCTGAATGAACCACCCGGCCATAGCCGTAAGGATTGGCAGCTCTGAAACTGATAAAAGAGCAGTCTGCCTCCTCCCGGCCATGATCCGCCACCAGCTTTGCAAGGGTGGCGTCCGTAAGCATGGGAACATCGCCGGGAAGGACTAGGAGGTGGTCGAAGCCCTCCCACCACTCCCGGGCAATCTGAACCGCGTGCCCCGTGCCCAGCTGCTCGTGCTGCCAAATGGGGGCCGTCCCCGGCCACTCGGCGGCCAGGTAATCTCTGACGAGCTCTCCCTTATGGCCCACTACAACTGCAGTATCGTGAATGGAACCGTCCACTGCGAGCTTTTCCAGCGCCCGCAGCGCAAAATAAAGAACCGGCTGATCAAGAACAGGAAGCAAAACCTTGGGAAGATCACTCTTCATCCTGGTTCCCTTCCCCGCTGCGAGAACCAGGGCTCCCGTGACTCCTGCAGAGCCTGACAAGAGAATCAACACCTTTATTCGTGAATTTTGACACGACAAAAAAGGGAGCCGTTCCCGGACCCCTTTGAAAACGCAATCTGGCTGGGGTGGCTGGATTCGAACCAGCGATGACGGATCCAAAGTCCGCTGCCTTGCCTCTTGGCTACACCCCATCAGCAACCATGCTATAGTAACAGAGCTTTGGGGGCTGTCAAGGGGATTTGCCCGTCCCCTTCCATGCTGGCATGAGTATATTTTACCCTAAAATCGGATGTTTTTCCTGGTATGGTACGCTGCCCATGAGAATATCGCATTTTCGGGAATTGTCGTTCCAAACCAAAAGGGATCGCATAGCATCAAGAGAGCACCGGCAGGGGGATCTGGTTCTCGGAAAGCGGCAAGGAGCGTGCCAACTAAGCGACCGACACAAACGGGAAAACCGCTCGTTTGGTCGCCTGCTTATGTCATCCCGAGCGCAGCGAGGGATCTGGTTTTGACCTCTGCAGTCACAACCCCCAAGGTCAGATTTCTCTTACGGGAAGTTCTGCGACTGACCATCCCGAATGAAGATAGAGCCCGGTCTTCGTAAAGCGGCCAGAATCATGCCGCCTAAGCGATCGACACAAACGTAACACCACCCGTCTGGTCTCCTGCTTATGTCATCCCGAACGACCGTAGGGAGGAGGGATCTGGTTTGACTTTTGCAGTCGCAACCCCCAGGGTCAGATTTATCTTACGGGATGTTCTGCGACCTCGCTGGCCATCACGAATGAAGGACGTAGGTTTGAACTCAGCAGTTCCGAGAATCAAATTCAAAACCAGGTCCCTCAGGCAAAAAACGCCTTTCGGGACGACAAAATGAGCTGCACATCGTTCAGGATGAGAAAATCTGCCGTCCCCTCAGGCCTTCCTACACTGCCCATTTCAGCAGCTCCATAGCAGCCTGCTTTGCACCGCAGGGATTGACTGCCCGGCCTGGCGCCGGAGGCAAACTTTCAATAACCTGCCTCAACTCTCTGCGTCCCCACTCTCCCCACGGGCCAAGATTCACACCAAGCCTCCGCCTCTCTATCTCTCTGCCTATTTCCAATTGATTATCAGCCATCTGAAAAACCACCAGGGGCTTGCGGAGGGACAAAGCCTCATAGGACGTAACGCTGGAGGTACAAAGGATCGCCCGCCCCTGCGCCATAATCTCCGGCAGAGTCTGAGGGTCGCGAAGTACAGAGAAATTCTTCATGGCGCCTGCCGCGTCAAAAAGAGCCTCTGCCGCAGAAGGCTCAACCAAAGGGCCTGATACAAGCTCAGCTGGCGGCCAATCCTCCTTCCACCACTCCATAAACTGCCGCCCCGTATTCAAATGATCCCCTGCGCC
>JBMNVK010000094.1:0-9150 GCA_050946755.1 Aminivibrio sp.
GGCTTGAAAAGGAGTACCGGGAGTCAGTGAGGAAACAGTCCAGATGAGGGGAGGGTGAGCAGTGGCCGGGAGACTTCCCGAGGCGGAGGCTATACTGCCCCTCGTACGGGGGGATATAAGCCTGGATGCCCTTAAAAATGCCGGAATTCTGCCTCTGAGGGACGACGGAGAGAAGCTTACGGTGGCCCTGGCGGCGCCGGAATCCTTCCCGGCTGCCCAGATTCTGGCTGCATCCATGGGTCGGGAAGCCTCCTGGGAGTATCACCGGCGGGAGGATATGGAGCGCCTTCTTGGCCGGCTCTACGACCTGAGGGGGGCCATCGGCGATGAAACTCTCTCCGCCCTTGAAGGAATCGACGATGACGACGGGATTCTGCGGGAGGACGTGCAGAGCGACTCAGTGGACGTGCCCGTCATAAGGCTGGTGAACGGCCTGATCAGGGAGGCTCTCAAGCTGAGGGCTACCGACATCCACCTTGAACCCTTTGAGGACGAGGTCCTTGTCCGCTTCAGAGTGGACGGAGTCCTTCACGACAGGCTGAGGCTACCCCGCAATCTCCAGGCTCCCCTTACCAGCAGAGTAAAGGTCATGGCCAGGATGGACATTGCAGAGCGGCTGGCCCCCCAGGACGGACGCATAGGAGTCACGGTGGGCGGACGGGCAGTGGACATCAGGGTCAGCTCCATCCCAGTGCAGCACGGTGAGCGGATAGCTCTGAGGCTGCTCGACAAGAACACAGGGCTGCTGGGGCTTGAGGAGCTGGGTATGGACGGTCCGTCCCGGGAGGCCATGACGGCGCTGGTGAGAAATCCTCACGGCCTCATACTGTTTACGGGCCCTACGGGATCGGGAAAGACCACTACTCTGTACGCCATTCTAAAGATGCTGGCAAGGCCCGAGGTCAATATCATCACCGTGGAGGACCCCATCGAGTACGACCTCGAGGGAGTGGGACAGATACAGGTTAATGAAAAGGCAGGGGTCACCTTCCCCTCCGCCCTCCGGTCCATCCTCCGGCAGGACCCGGATATCGTCATGATAGGCGAGATGAGGGATTTTGAGACGGCCCGCATCGGCGTCCAGGCCTCATTGACGGGACACCTTGTCCTCTCCACTCTGCACACAAACGATTCAATCTCCGCCACCGTGCGGCTTATCGAGATGGGCATCGAACCCTATCTGGCGGTGGGGAGCCTTCTCGGGGCTGTAGCTCAGCGGCTGGTGAGAACTGTATGTCCCGACTGCGCAGAGGAGGGGGAGCCCTCCCCCCTTTTCAAGGCCGGGGGAGTGGAAAGGGTCTTCCGGGGAAAGGGCTGCGACAGCTGTCTGGGAACGGGCTTCAAGGGCCGGGCAGGCCTCTATGAGCAGTTCATACCCGATGAGGAGCTCAAGGAGATGGTGGCGGGAGGGGCGTCTGCCGTCCGGATCCGGGCCGCTGCCAGAGAGAAGGGCTTCCGGACTCTTTGGGACCTGGGGCTGGACGCTCTCAGGCGGGGACAGACTTCCCCGGAGGAGCTTCTGCGGGTCGTCTCACCCGGAGAGTTTGGAGCCTCCGGAGAGGAGCTATAGCCTGTGCCGGCCTTTCGCTACACGGCCTATGACCGGGAGGGCAGGCAGCGCAGGGGCGTGCTGGATGCTCCGTCCGCGGCCCGGGCCGGAGAAGTCCTCGCCGGCAGGGGGCTCACGGTAGTGGAAATATCTGAAGGGGTGGAGAAAAAGAGGGCCGGAAAGGCCTTCAATCTCTCCTACCATGCCCTGTTCTGCCGGGGATTATCCTCCTATCTCAAGAGGGGAGTGCCCCTTGCGGAGGCCCTGAAATTCCTGAGCCGCCACTCATCGGACAAAAAGGTGGCCGGTGCCTGTCTCCACCTTCACGAAAGGGTAAACGAAGGCATGAGGCTGTCTGCCGCCATGGAGGAGACAGGAGTCTTCAGGGAGGACACGGTAAGAATTGTAGAGTCGGGAGAGAGGACATCCGCCCTCGGAGGCGTACTGG
This sequence comes from Aminivibrio sp., assembly GCA_050946755.1. Taxonomy (GTDB): domain Bacteria; phylum Synergistota; class Synergistia; order Synergistales; family Aminobacteriaceae; genus Aminivibrio. Next base: position 1,998 of record JBMNVK010000094.1, read on the forward strand.
AGCAGGCAGCCGCCCTCTACTCCATGCAGGCTGGATGGCAGCGCAAAATCCGTTCGGCCCTCACCTATCCCCTGGCCATGACCGCCGTAGGCATGGCGGTGATCGTCTTTCTCCTGACCTATGTGGTGCCCCGCCTGGCGGACCTTTTTGCAGATATGGGCCAGGCCCTGCCTCTCCCTACGAGAATCCTGCTGGCTGCGGCCTCTTTTCTGAGGAGCTGGTGGCCTGGCCTCGTCCTTGCGGCGGCGGTTCTCTTCTTCTGGGCCAGAAGAAAAAGGAGGTTTTCGGCAATCCCCTTTTTCCGCCGGACCAGGGAGAATATAAATCTTGCCCTGGTCATGTCCCATCTGCAGACCCTGCTCTCTGCGGGCATTCCTCTGGTACAGGCCCTGGCCATGGCATCCTCAGTGGATTCTGATCCGGGACGGTGGCAGGAGGCTGCAGGGCTGGTGAAGGAAGGTTTCCGGTTTGACAGGGCTCTGGAGCGGCTGGGAGTTTTTCCCGAGGAGGCGGTATATATTATCGGAATCGGCGAGCTGGGCGGCGACCTGTCCGGCGCCGTTGCCCAGGTTGCAGGGATGAACTGGGAGGAGGCGGCAGACCGTATGGACAGGGTTGCGACTCTTGCGGAGCCTCTGCTGGTCCTCTTCCTGGGCCTTGCGGTAGGTTTTGTGGTCATTGCGGTGCTGCTCCCCATTTTCGAGCTTTCCGGCCTGGCAGTATGATCGGGCCTGAAGCAATACGGAGGTTTGGCATGATCAATTATTCGAAAAAGCGCAGAGGTTTTACTCTGGTGGAAGTGCTGGTCGTGGTGGTCATCCTTGGACTGCTGGCGGCCCTGGTGGTGCCAAGGGTGGTGGGCAGGGGAGAGGATGCCAAAAGGACGGCGGCGGCAGTGCAGATCCGGGAGCTGGAGCAGGCCCTGGAGATGTACCGGCTGGACAACAGCCTCTACCCGAGTACTGCCCAAGGGCTGGAGGCGCTGGTGACAAAGCCCTCCGTTCCTCCTGAGCCAAGGAAGTACCGGGAGGGGGGTTATCTGCGCAAGCTCCCTGAGGATCCCTGGGGGAGTCTCTTTATATACAGGTGCCCCGGAGACCACGGGGAGTTCGACCTCTTCTCCCTGGGCGCTGACGGCGAAGAGGGAGGAGAGGGAGCGGGCAGGGATATAACCAACTGGGAGTAAGCTTGAGCCCCCGGTCCTGTTTTACCGGGCTGATTCGTGGTAAGATTAACAATTATTTACTGATTGTTGTCTCTTTTTTGAGGTCGTGTCAAAAGAGAATCGGAGGTGATGTCTGGAGCAGAAGATGACCGTTCGTTCCGGCTTGACCGGCGAGGCGCAGATTCCTTTTTTATCCGAGTCTTTATTTTCCCCGGAATCAGCTTAGGAGGGATAGCATGGGTTTTTTTGAGCATTTTGGCCTTACCAACGGGGGCGACGTGGCGACCGCCCTTCTGATGCTTGTAATGATCTGCTACGCCATCGGAGATATCGTTTCCTACAAGACAAAGGCCATTTTCTCCATGATCTTCGTCACCGGCATTGTCTTCCTGGTCGGATTCTGGTATGGATTCCCCAAGGATATCTTCCAGAAAACGGGCCTCATGACCTACGCCGCCGTGGGGCTTCCCATTATCATCACCCATATGGGAACCCTCATGAAGCTGAGGGATATCAAACAGGAGTGGAAGACAGTAATCATTGCAGTCGTCGGGCTGATAGCCCTGTCCATCGGGCTCTTCTTCATCGCTGGGCCCTTCCTGGGCCATGAGATGGCTCTTACGGCAGCGGGGCCCGTCTCCGGCGGCATCGTGGCCACCATTATAGTGTCGGAGGCGGCCAAGAATGTGGGCATGGAGCATCTGGCCGTCTTTGCCACACTTATTCTGGTGCTGCAGAACTTCGTGGGGCTGCCCATCGCCTCCTTCTGCCTCAAGTCGGAGGCAAGGCGCCTTCTGGCCGAATACCGCAGCGGAGAGGCCGTAGTAGGCGAAAAGAGCGGAGACCCCAAGAGCGATCCGGAAGTACCGACCTTCAGGCTTTTCCCTGCGCTGCCCAAGGCACTGCAGACCCCCTTCGTGCTTCTGGCCAAGATCGCCATCGCCAGCTGGCTGGCCCTCCTGGCGGCTCAGTATTTTAACGGATTCGTCGTAGCCAAAGGCATGCCCTATCTTCAGATTCATAAGTTTGTCCTGGCCCTGGTCATGGGCATAATTCTCTACGAGGTAGGCTTCCTTGAGCACAAGATACTGGACAAGGCGAACGCCATGGGCTATGCCATGTTCTTCTGCCTTATCTTTATCTGGGCCAGCCTTCCCCAGGCCACACCGGAGCTTGTAAGATCCCTTATAGTGCCCCTTGGGGTGTGCTTCGGAGTGTCGGTCATAGCCATTGTGATCTCTACCTTTTTCACATCAAAGCTGCTGGGCTACTCCTGGGCCATGGCCACTGCCATAGCCGTCAACTGCCTTTTCGGCTTCCCCGCCAACTTCATCATCACCAACGAGGTGGCCACGGCTACCTGTGAGAACGATGAGGAGAAGGACTACTGCATGACCAATATGCTGCCCAAGATGCTTGTAGGCGGCTTCACCACCGTTACCATAGGTTCGGTAATTCTGGCGGGCTACCTGGCCCAGATTATCGAGACCCTTTCAAAGTAAGGCCATTTCGCAGCAAAAAAGGGGGCGGAACTGTTCTCCGTCCCCCTTTGCTCTTCATATTGCCTTGTGGCTTCAGTCCACCGCAAGCATGACGCTGTCAGCCTTTATTACGGCGATGGCCTCTCCTCCAACGGCTATCCCAAGGTTTTTCACCGAGTCCATGGTGACCACTGAGACCACCGTGTGGCCGCCTCCTATATCGAGGGTTACCTGAGCCTCCACCGCCCCCTCCTTGATTGCCGTCACCTTTCCCCGCAGCTGATTTCTTGCGCTTAGCCTCATCCTGCCCTGCCTCCCTTCATTTCAATTTTTTCTTTCAGTTCGTCCCATTCGGGGATTCCCCGGCATAACAGCCGCCCGTCAAGAATCCACGTGGGCTCGGCCCTTATGCCGAATTTCACCAGGTCAAAAAACCACAGGCAGCACCTGGGATCATGGATGTTGATCTCCATAGAGTCTCCGTATCTCTCCTTCAGTCTTACAATAAGGGCTCCGGCCGCCTCCCGGGCAGCCGCCTGGGGAAAGGATTTCATCTCCTCTGCCCCGTATTCGAAGCCCCCTCAGCAGACGGAGGAAAAGGGCTTTTCCATATAGAGCCTGAGCTTCCGGGTCTTCAAGGCAATTCCTCCCTATAATATAAGGTAGGCACTATTGTACAGCAGAGAGAACGGAAAGGTGTATTTCTTCAGGAAAAAGCGGCGGCAGTGGTGTAAAATAACGGGGAAAAATCTATCAGGGAGGTGGAGGGATGAGATTATTGGGAGCCATATTTTTAGCGGCCATGATTATGTTCGCCCGGGAAGCCCGGGCGGGAGAGAGGCCTCCCATTGACGGGCAGATCCCCCCGAAGCTGAAGACGGCGGCCTTTGGCCTCGGCTGATTCTGGGGCGCCGACGCCCGGTTCGGGCTGATGGAGGGTGTTGTAAGGACGAGGTCCGGGTATGGAGGAGGCACGACGGAGGATCCCGTCTACGAAGATCTGGGAGACCACACCGAGACGGTGCTGGTGGAGTACGATCCCTCCCGAGTATCCTATGGAGAGCTTCTTGAGGCCTTCTGGACCAGCCACAATCCCACGTCTCCTTCCTGGTCCGTCCAGTACAGATCGGTTATTTTCACGGCGGACGATGAGCAGCGAAGGGCGGCCGAGAAGTCAGCAGCGCGGCTTCGGTCAGATCTTGGAGTAAACATTCATACGGCCATTGAGCCCATGGGCCGTTTTTACAGCGCTGAGGACTATCACCAGAAGCACTATGTGCGAAGGGATTATGTCCTGATGAGGGAGTACGGAGAGATTTACGCAACGGCGGAGGAGTTTGCCGCATCTCCGTCAACGGCGAAAGCCAACGGAATTCTGGCAGGATTGGCGTCAAGGGAGGAAGCTGAAAAAATTCTCCCTATGCTGGGGCTGTCGGAGGAGGCCCGGAAGAGGCTTCTGGCCAGAACCTGGCAGGAAGATCCGGGAAGGAAAGGGGCGGATTAAACAAAGATGAAGATAGTATTTGTAGGGCTTGGCGGTGTAGGGGGCTACTATGGGGGCAAAGTTGCCCGGGCCTTTGAGGGGAGCGGCGAGCACCAGGTTGTATTCATGGCGCGGGGAGAGCACCTGGCGGCCATACGGGAGAAAGGCCTTGAGGTCCAGGCCAGGGATGGGCAGTTTATCGCCAGACCCTTCCTGGCCTCCCACGATCCGGAGGAGATCGGCCCTGCGGATCTGGTGGTTTTTGCGGTCAAAGGCTATGATCTCCACTCCGCAGCCCTTGAGGCGGCGCCCATGGTGGGGGCGGAGACAGCGGTTCTGCCCCTTCTGAACGGCGCCAACAACGACGAGGTTCTGAGAGAAGTCCTCCCCCCGTGCAGGGTGCTTAACGGGTGCGTCTACATATCCGCCCGGATCGAGGCCCCCGGAGTGGTAGTCCAGAGCGGCGGAAACTGCAAGCTCTTCTTCGGGTCTCCCGAAGGGGAGACGGAGAGCTTAAGGCCTCTGGAGGAAGTGTTTAAAAAAGCGGGCATTGATGCGGCCCTGGCGGAGAATATAGACGAAGAGGTATGGACCAAGTTCATCTTCCTCTCCCCCTTTGCAGGAGTGACCTCCCTCTTCAGCAAGAACTTCGGGGAAGTCCTGTCCGGGACGGAGAGCAGGCCCATGCTTGAAGGAATGATGAAGGAGATCAAAACTCTGGCCGGCCTTAAAGGGGTATCCCTGCCCGGGGATATTGTCGAACAGTCTCTGGCCAAGGGCGAGGCCTTTCCTCCGGATACCAAGTCCTCCATGCAGCTGGACTGCGAGAGGGGGAAGAGGACCGAGATCGAACCTCTCCTAGGGTTTGTGGTAAGAGAGGGAGAGAGGCTCGGCGCCGATGTACCCCTGACAAAAGGGATGTACGATGCCCTCAGGATGAGAGAAGAGCTCCCCTGCGCCAACGAGCCCGGGGAATAAATGCAGAGCAGCAGGGAGGAGGCCTCAGAGGCCTCCTCCTTACTGTGGGAAGAGCTGCATAAGAAGGGGGCTTTGACAAGAGAGTAATACCCCCTTATGTATTGAAGGATAAATTTGTTTATGCTAATATGCAATTGTTTGTGACTTCGTACACAAAACACGGCAGCGGGATTCGAATTCGAAAAGGAGGGGAATCATGGCACTCAGCGTTGATGAGATTCGAAGCAATACCAGGAAGATAGTTGAGCCCTGGCGCGACGGCAAGGGAGGGCTCATACCGATTCTGCAGGCCGTTCAGGATCAGATGGGGTACCTTCCGGAGGAGGCTCTGGAGACCATTTCCAGGGAGCTTAAAATACCTTCCTCGGAAATTTACGGAGTGGCCACCTTTTACGCCCAGTTTCACCTGTCCCCCAGGGGAAGACACGTAATCAGGGTGTGCAGGGGTACGGCGTGCCACGTGAGGGGCAGCCTCAAGATCCTTGACAGCGTGAAGGAGATCACCGGAGTTGAGGAACATCAGACAACCGAGGATCTGAGATTCACCATTGAGCCGGTCGCCTGCATCGGCGCATGTGGTCTGGCGCCGGTGATTACCATAGACGATCAGACATTCGGCCGCCTTACTCCCGACATGGTGAAGGGCATCCTCGACAAGTTCGAGTAGGAAGCGGAGGATAACGCCATGACGCAAACAAAAATAAGGAATCTTGATGATCTCAGGAAGCTTAGGGAAGCATCCCGGGATCTTTCATCGGCCCGGTCGGGAGGCGACACGGTCATTATAATAGGAATGGGAACCTGCGGCATTGCCGCCGGCGCCAGGGAGATTCTTTCCGAGGTAATGGCTGAGCTTTCCAAGCGGAACCTTGACGATATCGCAGTACAGACCACGGGCTGTATAGGAATGTGCCAGCATGAGCCCCTTCTTGACGTGGTAAGGGGCGGCCAGAGGGTGACCTACGGTCATGTGAAGCCCGAGGACGTTCCGGTGATAATCGCTGAGCATGTGGTAAACGGCCAGGTGGTTGAAAAACTTGCCATAGGCCGGGCAGACTAGGGAAGGAGGAGGAGTAATGCCTATCTATCGTTCCCATGTTCTGGTCTGCGGCGGCACCGGATGCGTTTCAAGCGGCGCCCGGGAGGTAACCGAGACCATCAGAAATACCCTGGAGGACAGGGGGCTCTCCGGCGAAGTTCTGGTAGTTCCCACGGGCTGTCACGGCATGTGCGAAATGGGGCCCATCGTTGTGGTCTACCCCGAGGGCACCTTCTACTGCAGGGTTCAGAAAGCAGACGTAGCGGAAATTGTGGATGAGCACATCTACAAGGGCCGCCCCGTCTCCAGGCTCATGTACGAGGGAGACGACGACAAAGTCCCCCACATCCCCCATTACAGCGACATCCCCTTCTACGGAAAACAGAAACGAATCGCCCTTGCCAACTGCGGCTATATAAATCCGGACAACATCGAGGAGTACGTTGTAAGGGGCGGCTACGAGGCCCTCGGCAAAGTGCTCACCGGCATGACCCCCGCCCAGGTCATAGATGAAATCAAGGCCTCCGGCCTCCGGGGCAGAGGGGGCGGCGGCTTCCCTGCGGGCCTCAAGTGGGGCTTCTGCGCTGCGGCCAAAGGAGACAAAAAATACGTCGTCTGCAACGCCGACGAGGGCGACCCCGGCGCCTTCATGGACCGGTCCATCCTCGAGGGAGACCCCCACAGCATCCTTGAGGGCATGATGATCGGCGCCTACGCCATGGGCTCTGACGAGGGCTACATCTACTGCCGGGCCGAATACCCCCTTGCCATAGCCCGCCTCAAGAACGCCATAAGCCAGGCTGAGGCCTACGGCCTCATCGGTGAGAACATCATGGACAGCGGCTTCTCCTTCACCCTTCACATCAAGGAGGGTGCGGGAGCCTTTGTCTGCGGCGAGGAGACCGCCCTCATGGAGTCCATCGAGGGCAGGCGCGGCATGCCCCGTCCCCGTCCCCCCTACCCGGCCAACTCCGGCCTCTGGGGCCTTCCCACCAACATCAACAACG
>JBMNVK010000095.1:0-9064 GCA_050946755.1 Aminivibrio sp.
ATCTCCTCCGGTTCGAAGCTCATGGCGGAGATGTTGAAGGCGTTTCTGTGGACCAGCTTTCCGCCGTCGGCCTCCATGAGCTGCACCACCGCCTCCAGGGCGTCGGGCATGTACATCATGTCCATGTAGGTACCGGGAGCTATGAAGCTGGTATAGGCGCTCTTCTTCACCGCATCGTAGTAGATGTGCACCGCGTAGTCGGTAGTGCCGCCTCCGGGAAGGGCCTCGTAGCTGATCAGGCCGGGAAACCTGAGTCCCCGGGTGTCCATGCCGTACTTCTGGTGGTAGTAGTCGCAGAGCAGCTCCATGGTAACCTTGGCCACGCCGTAGACGGTAGTGGGCCGCTGGATTGTATCCTGGGGCGTGTTTTTCGCAGGGGTGCCGGGGCCGAAGGCGGCGATGGAGCTGGGAAAGAAGAAGGCCGCCCCCCTCTCCCTGGCCGCCTCAAGGGCGGTATGGGAGCCGTTTACGTTGATATCCCAGGAATTGAGGGAATCCGCCTCCCCCTTGGCCGACAGCACTCCGGCAAGGTGAAGCACCGTGTCCGCTCCAAAGGAGCCCAGCAGGGCGGAAAAGGCCTTTCCGTCCCGGACGTCCAGCAGCTCGAAGGGCCCCCCCTCCGATACGGGGCCCGGGACGGGGCGGCGGGCCGTGGCAAGCACGTTTTCATCGCCGTAGATTTTCCGCAGGTAGGGGGTGAGCTCCACGCCTATCTGGCCGCTCGCCCCCGTTATGATTATCCTCTTCATGATATTACCCCCATCTCCCTGCCCACGGCGGCGAACTTCTCCACGGCGAAGCGCAGGTCGTCCTCCGAGTGGGCCGCCGACACCATGGCCCTGATCCTGGCCGTGCCCCTGGGGACGGTGGGGAATACGATGGAGGTGGCAAAGACTCCCTGGTCGAAGAGCTTGGCGCTGAAGGCCTTGGCGTCCGCCGCCTCCCCTATGATTACGGGGGTGATGGGCGTCTCGCTTGCGCCCGTGTCAAAGCCCAGGGCGGAGAGCTCCTTTTTGAGGAGGGTTCCGTTGGCCCATAGCTTTTTAACAAGATCCTCGCTCTCCTGCAGGATCTCCACCGAAGCGATGTTGGCCGCCACGTCAGGGATGGTGAGGGCGCTGCTGAAGAGGTTGGGCCGGGCCTTCTGCCGCAGATAGTCTATTAGGACTGCGCTGCCCGCCGCCATGCCTCCCATGACGCCGAAGGCCTTGGACATGGTGCCTATCTCCACGTCGACCCGGCCGTGCAGGCCGAAGTGGTCGGCAATGCCCCGCCCGCCCCTGCCCAGGACTCCCTCACCGTGGGCGTCGTCCACCGCCACTATTACTCCGTGGGCCTCGCAGAGATCTACGATCTCGGGCAGCCTGGCGATGTCGCCGTCCATGGAGAAGACTCCGTCGGTGATGAGGAGCTTCCGGCCCTTTACATCCCGGTTCTCCTCCAGCTTTTTCTCCAGGTCCTCCATGTCCGAGTGCTCGTACCGGACCACCTTTGCCCTGGAGAGGCGGCAGGCGTCTATGATGGAGGCATGGTTCAGGGAGTCGCTGAAGATGATGTCGTCCGCTCCTCCGGCCAGGGTGGGGATGACGGTTAGGTTTGCGGCGAAGCCCGAGGACACCACGATGGCGGCCTCGGCGCCCTTGAAGGCGGCCAGCTTTTCCTCCAGCTCCACGTGGGGAGTCATGGTTCCGGCGATGGTCCTTACCGCTCCCGGGCCCACGCCGAATTTGCTCGTGTACTCGCTTACTTTGGCTACTACCCTGGGATCGTTGCACAGGCCCAGATAGTTGTTGGAACAGAGGTTCAGGTACTTTTTGCCGCCGATCTGAACCCAGGCCCCCTGGGGGCTTTCCAGGGTTCTGATAGTGCCGTAGAGCCCCGCCTCCTTCATGGCGTTAAGCTCTTCCGCAAGAAAATCCATTGGAACGGCCACATCGATCACTCCTTGTTTTAGATTATTGCTGGAATGCATAAAAAGTTTCTCCGGCAGTATGAGGTCTGAATTGGGGATAGGAATAGGGAGATATATTAAAGTATGATATAAAGGCGGTAATACTGCAATGGAGTATAATTACCGGGTACTAACTATAATATCCTGTGTAAAAATATAGTTTGCGGGGCAGAAAGTCCCCGTTTTACGGGAGGGAAGGTAAATGGAGATGAAAGTCTGGCTTCAGGATCACTCCTGGGAGGAAGTAAAGGAGAAAATCGACTCCGGCAAAGATGTGGCCGTCATCCCAGTGGGCAGTACGGAGCAGCACGGAAGGCACCTGCCCCTGGGCACCGATACCATGGTGGCCGCTTTTCTGGCGGAGGATGGAGCGAGGGAGACGGGGTGCATTGCGGCGCCGCCCCTGTGGTACGGGTGGAGCCCTCATCATATGGTCCTCCCCGGCACGGTTACGGTGAGGCCTGAAGTGCTCATGGAGCTGCTCTACGACGTTATTGAATCTTTCCACGAGCACGGATTCAAAAAAATGGTGGTCATCAACGGCCACAGAATTGTGAACATCCCCTGGATGCAGATAGCTGCCGAGCGGGCTCAGAGGGTGCTGGGGGTGAAGGTAGTGCTCTTCGACCCGGCCTATATGTCCAAGGAGATAGTGCCCTCCCTGGGCTTCGGCACGGTGGGCCACGCCGAGGAGATAGAGACGTCCCACATGATGTACAAAAGGCCCGATCTGGTATGGCTGGAGAAGGCAGAGGACAGCGAGCCTCACGTCACTCCCCTGTACTCGGTGGACCCGGCGTACAGCAAGGACACTCTCTGCTACGTCCCCAGCACCAGACAGGCCATGCAGAAGCAGGCGGATGCATCAGGCGGGACAGCGGGCAGGCCTACCCTGAGCAACGGGGAGGCGGGAGAGAAGTACCACAGGCACCTTGTGGACAACCTTACGGCGGTTATAAGGGACCTTCTGGGTCAGAGCAGTTAATAATATACAGTATTAAAGAGGAGGTTTTTGCGGTGAAAAGCAGAATTAAAATAGCATTATGGGGATTTCTGGCGGTATCTGTCCTGCTTTCCGGGGCTCTGTTCGCGGCAAGTGCAGAGGCATCGAAGGTACTTAGAATAGGCGTAGTCGGGCCTGAGTCTGGCGGCGGCGCCCAGCTTGGTCAGGGACAGAGAAAATCCATCCAGATGGCCGTTGAGGAGATCAACGAGGGCAAACTGGCGGGAGACTGGACCGTCGAGGTGTTCTTCGAGGACGACGAGGGCAACCCCACCAAGTCGGCAAGCGCCACCAACAAGCTGATCCAGCAGTCAAAAGTTAATGTAATTATCGGGGCCATCCACAGCTCCTGCACTCTTGCGGATATGGTGGTCACCTCCAGGGCGGGAATTCCCCAGATTACCTCCGGCTCCACCGGCGCCTCCATCACGGAGCAGGGCAACAAGTTCATCTTCAGGACTGCCGCCAACGACAGCCTTCAGGCAGAGGCCCTGATCAGCTACGCAAAAGATGAGTTCGGCATAACAAAGGTAGCCACCCTGACCGCTGCCGACGACTACGGCCAGTCGGGGGCCAAGCTCCTCAAAGAGGCCTGCGAAAAGTACGGAGTTGAGCTTGTGGCCGATCCCACCTACAACAACGGGGACAAGGACTTCAAGCCCCAGCTTCTCACCATTAAGGACAAAGGCGCCCAGGGCATCTTCATGTGGGGGCTTTATACAGAGGCAGCCCTCATCTCCCGGCAGGCCAGACAGTTGGGGCTGGACGCCCGGCTCTTCGGCGCCTCCGGCATGGCCGCCCTCAAGCTTATAGAGCTGGGAGGAGAGGCCGCCCAGGGCCTGATCCTCACTCAGACCTTCCTGCCTGAGTCGGACCACCCCAGGGTAAGGGAGTTTGTGAATAAGTATGTGGATAAGCACGGAGAGAGCCCCATTCCTCACGGCGCCCAGGCTTACGATACAGTCTATATTATCGCCGACGCCGTAAAGAGGGCGGACAGCAGCGATCCCAAGGTGCTGAGGGACGCCATTGCCTCCACGGAGGGGCTTGACCTCGTCACCGGCTCCCCCCGGTTCAGCGACAGGGGCGACGACGTGGGCAAGAGGCTTCTCATCACCGAGATCAGGGGCGAGAAGTTCGAGCTCGTAAAGTTTGTCACCGTAGGGGAATAGGCCCGGAGCGGCGATGTGCAGTTTTTGCTGAACGGGCTTCCCATAGGAGCCATTTACGCCCTTTCGGCCCTCAGCTACAGCCTTATCTATGCGGCCTCCGGGGTGCTCAACTGGTCCCAGGGGGATATGGTCATGCTGGGGGCCTACGGGGGCTTCGTAGTTTTTTCCGTCCTGAAGCTGGGCTTTACCATGGCCCTGCTCATCTCCATGACGGTGGTGGCCCTTCTCGGGGTGGTGGTTCAGAAGGCAATTCTCCGCCCCCTGAGAAACAGGCAGGCGCCCCCCATCAATGTGGTTATAGCCACTCTGGGGGCCGCCATTATTTTCCGCAACCTGGCCCTGGCGGTGTGGGGGCCTGATCCCCAGGTACTGCCGTCGCCGGTGAGCGCCCGCCCCTTTAATATAGGGGGAGTGAGCGTAACCCCCCAGGACGGGCTTGTGCTGCTGGTGGGGCTGGGACTGATGGCGGTCCTCCATTTTTTCCTCAAAAAAACCCGAGAGGGTAAGGCCCTTCGGGCAGTGGCCCAGGACCGGTATGCCGCCCTTCTCATGGGGATCGACCCGGAGAGGTCCGACGGAGTGGCCTTTGCGGTAAGCGCCGGGATAGGGGCCGCAGCGGGCATCCTTGTGGCTCCCATATTTTTTGTCACCTTCAACATGGGGGCCTCCGTGGGCCTTAAAGGGTTTGTTGCCGCCGTGATCGGCGGCCTGGGGACCATCCCCGGGGCCATTATGGGAGGCTTCTTCCTGGGGGTGGCGGAATCCCTGGCCGGGGGGCTGATCAGCTCCGGGTACAGGGATGCCATCACCTTCACCCTGCTGATCCTGGTCTTGTGGCTCAAGCCCTCGGGCCTGTTCCTGAGGAAGACCCGCCAGAAAGTGTGAGGGAGGCGGGAAGATGGGCTACAGGACAAAACTGCTGAAAAAGGGAGCGCTGCTTGGGGCCCTGGGCTGCCTTGCCCTGGTTCCCAGGGTGCTTGATAATCAGTACTATCTGCATATTCTTAATCTGGCAGGCATCTACTCCCTGGTGATCATAGGCCTTAACATACTGTCCGGGTATACAGGGCAGGTGTCCATGGGACAGGCAGGGTTTTTTGCGGTGGGCACCTATGTATCTGCCTTGCTTATGATGAATGCCGGGCTGCCCTTTTGGCCTGCTGTCCTGGCAGCTGCAATTGTCGCCGCCTGCTGCGGAGTGCTGATAGGAGTGCCCTCCATGAAGCTGAGCGGCCCTTATCTTGTGCTTGCCACTGTAGGGTTCGGCGAGATAGTCCGGCTGGTGCTTCTTAACTGGACGCCGGTGACCCGGGGCGCCGCAGGAATAGTAGGGATTCCCGTGCCCTCTCTGTTCGGCTTTTCGATTGCGACGGAGGAGCATTTCTTCTACCTGATCGGAGGATTTCTGCTGGCAGGAATCTATATTGCCCGCCGGATGGCGGACTCAAAAATAGGCAGAACTTTCCGGGCAGTGCGGGAGGACGAGCTTGCCGCCGGGGCTATGGGGGTAAACGTAAATCTTTACAAAGTGTCTGCCTTTGTGATCAGCGCTGCCTATGCAGGGGTAGCGGGAGCCCTCTTCGGCAGCTTTGCCGGAGTGGCCAGCCCCGACAATTTTACCTTCGACGACTCGGTGGGCTTCCTCTGCATGTCAGTGGTGGGAGGAAACTGCACCGTCGCCGGAGCAGTGGCGGGGGCCCTGGCCCTGACGGTCCTCTCCGAGGTGCTGCGGGTCTTTCAGGGATTCCGCCTGATAATCTACGGAACCATACTTATTTTCACCGTAATTTTCATGCCCACGGGGCTGGCCGGTTTTTTTGAGGGCCTGCGGGCCCGGTACCGCCGGCGGAAGGAGGAATCCCTTCCATGACCGGGACTAAGAGCGGCCCCCTGCTTGAGATATGCGGCATTTCAAAGAGCTTCGGCGGCCTGAGGGCTCTGCAGGATATTAATATAGGCATTGAGCCGGGGGCGATCCACGGCATAATAGGCCCTAACGGCGCAGGCAAGACCACCCTGTTCAATGTGATAACGGGCTTTATCTCCCCGGACTCGGGGACCATTGCCATCGGGGGGGTCAGCTACTCCGGCCTCAGGCCACATATGCTTGTTCCCCTGGGAATTGCCAGGACTTTTCAGAATATTCGCGTGTTCAGCGATCTGACGGTGCTGGAGAATGTCCTCGTAGGACAGCATGTCCACACCCCGACCCTCCCTTTGTCCATTCTTCTGAACGGAAGAAGGGCCCGGAGCGCAGAAAAAAAGGCCCTGGGAAAGGCCCGGGAGGCCATGGAGTTTGTGGGCATCAGCGACGGGGCCGGAGAAAGAGTGAAAAACCTCTCCTACGGAAGGCAGCGGCTGGTGGAGTTTGCAAGGGCCATTGCTGCCGAGCCGGATGTTGTCCTTCTGGACGAGCCTGCGGCGGGGATGAACCCTACTGAAAAGGGCCATCTGCTGGAGCTGGTGGCGTCTTTGAGAGACAGAGGCTGCACCATAGTGCTGATCGATCACGATATGAAGCTGATTATGAACGTGTGCACGAGGATCACCGTCCTGGACCACGGCAGAAAGATAGCAGAGGGAGAGCCTGGCGAGATCCGGAACCATCCGGAGGTAATAAGGGCTTATCTCGGAAAGGACGGCGGCCATGCTTGAGGTTAAAAATATTAGCGCCAGGTACGATGCCACAGAGGTGCTGCGCTCCGTCTCTCTTAAGGCGGAGGCGGGGAGGATAACCACTCTGATAGGCGCCAACGGTGCCGGCAAGACCACCACCCTGAACTGCATAATGAATATCGTAAGGCCTACGGAGGGCACCATTTACTGGAAGGGCAGGGAGCTCACCGCTCTCAGACCCGCAGAGATCGTAAGGGCGGGAATCTCTCTTATTCCTGAGGGGCGCCATGTCTTCCCTGCCATGACCGTCCTGGAAAATCTTGAGATGGGCGCCTACAGCAGGCGGGACGGCGGAGTTTCTGCCGACCTGGACTGGATCCTCGACCTTTTTCCTGTCCTTAAGGAAAGAGTCAGCCAGGAGGCAGGCACTCTGTCGGGAGGGGAACAGCAGATGCTGGCCATCGGAAGGTCCCTTATGTCCGACCCTGAGCTTATCCTCATGGATGAGCCCTCCATGGGGCTGGCGCCCATAATAACTGAGCAGGTCTTCGGCACGATCCGCAAGATAAGCGAGATGGGCAAGACTATCTTGCTTATCGAGCAGAACGCTGCCCTGGCCCTGGCTCTGGCGGACAGAGGCTATGTCCTGGAGCTCGGGTCGATAGTTCTCTCCGGCCCGGGGGACGAGCTCCTCAAAAACCCTGAGGTGGAAAGGGCCTACCTCGGTCTGTAAAAAAGGCGCGGAGAGCCCAATAAACGCCGGCTCTCCGCGCTGAAAACCACACTTTCCCCGGTCGTCCTTTTACCTTACCACTTGCCCACCATCTGGGGCCCAAGAACCAGCTCGGGAAGCCAGCAGGAGAGGGCGGGAATATAGGTGGTGAGCAGAAGGACGGGGATGCCCACAAAAAGCAGGAACCTCATCATGATGGGCACCAGTTCAGCGTAGCTGCACCCTGAAAGCCTGGACCCCACGAAGATGGACATGGCGAAGGGCGGCGTTACCACTCCCAGCCCTACGTTCACTATGATGACTGATCCCAGATGGACCAGATTCATGTCCAGCTGCTGCATGAGAGGCAGTATCAGGGGAACTCCCAAAATCAGTATGGGTGTCCCGTCGAGGAACATTCCAAGGATCAGGAAGAACACATTCATAGCAAGGAGAATCATCACTTTGCTGTCAAACATGCCAAGCATAAAATTCGCAACCTGCTGGGCGGCTCCTACCCGGATAAGGTAGCGGGCAAGGACGGTGCCTCCCCCTATGAGCATGGTGATTACGCCTATGGACAGGATGGAGGTGAAGGTGGCAGACCAGAACTTTTTAGCCGTCAGCTCCCTGTACACGAATATCCCTATGATGAAGCAGTAGACCACCGCGATGGCCCCCGCCTCGTTGGGGGTGCAGAACCCTCCGTAGATCCCTATCAGGATGATCGCCGGGCAGCCGAGGGCGGGAAGGGCAAACCAGGTGGAGGCAAGAAGCTCTTTTATCCTGGCGCCTGCCGACCTGGGCCTGTCGTCGATCTCCTCGGTGATGAGATCGGGATTCATGTATCTGGGGCAGATGAAGTAGTTTAGAATTGCGTAGCCCAGGGCCAGAAGAAGGCCGGGAATGACGGTGGACAGGAAGAGGGCCGTCACTGATTGCTGGGCCAACAGGCAGTAGATCAGGGCCGGAACGCTGGGGGGGATGAGATATCCCAGAAAGCTTGAGGAACACAGCAGGGCCGTAACGTATTTTGGCTCGTAGCCGTACTGTTTCAGCCGGGGAACAAGCAGGGGGATCAGGGCTGAAATGCACGGAACGGAAGATCCGGTGAGGGCCGCCAGAAAGATGGTGGATATTATTCCCACCAGCGCCATTCCTCCCCTGATTCGCCCCACCAGGGCGTAGGAAAAGCGCACTATCCTGTCGGCCAGGCCCGCGTCGGAGATAAGGCTTCCCGCATAGACGAAAAAGGCGATGGCCATAACGGTGGAGCTGTTGAGGGCATGGTAGAAAGTACCCGATATGAAGGCGCTGTTCATGCCGTCTGCGAAAAGCCCCGCTATAGGCGCGCCGAAGAAGAGCCAAGCTATGGGGATGCCCAGGAACATGCCTCCTATGAAAACTGAAATGGCGGTAATCAGGCCGATGCTCATTCTTCCTCACCTCCGCTGGAGTCTCTGTAAAGGCTGACCGCAAGAACGGCCGTGTTATGGACTATATGGAATACGCACAGCACGAACATCACGAAGATGGCCTGCACAAGCCAGCTTGTGTTGAACCATGGGACCAGGGTGGCCCACTCGTCGAATTTGAGGGACCTCAAAAAG
>JBMNVK010000096.1:0-9062 GCA_050946755.1 Aminivibrio sp.
CATAGGAGATGCTCTTGCAGGGATGGTAACCGAACTCCGGGGTCTACGTCCGGAGGATTTTGCCCTCTTCCATCCCGGCGGAACCCTTGGCCGCAGGCTCCTCACCAGAGTAGGGGACCTCATGGCCTCCGGCGACGATCTGCCCCTGGTTAAAGAGGATGTGAAAGTGAGCGACGCCCTCTTCGTAATGACCGGCAAAGGCTTCGGCGCCGTCATCGTGACCGACGGCGCGGGATACCTGGCGGGCATTTTTACCGACGGAGACCTCCGGCGGCTCATCGCCCGCAGGGGGGTGGATTGCCTCTCCGACGAGGTGGGCGCCGCCATGACCGCGGGGCCAGTCACCATAGCCCCTGATAGGCTTGCCGCCGAGGCGGTAAGGGTTATGGAGGAGAGGGAGATATCGGCCATTGTCGTAGTGGAAGAAAAGCGTCCCGTGGGCATCCTTCACCTTCATGAGCTGCTGAAGGCGGGGGTGGCCTGAACTGACCCCCCGTCTCTATGGAGGCCTGGTAACCGCCGCCTACCCCTTCCTTTACCCCAGGCTGGCAAAAAAATACTCAGAGGGCCTGGGGGAACGCAGAGGATTTTATGAAAACAGAGACTTCCCGGACAGTCCCCTATGGATCCACGCCGTATCGGTCGGGGAGGTGCAGTCAGCATGGCCCCTCCTTAACCTCCTGGCCGGGGAGGGAGAGAAACTGATCCTCTCCACTACCACCGCCACGGGCAGGAAAACGGCCTTCAATCTGGCCCGGGACCTCTTCAGCTGCCACATCTACTACCCCTGGGATATCCCGCGCATTGTACGCCGGTCACTGGATGCTCTTCGCCCGAGAGCCTTCATGACAATGGAGACGGAGATCTGGCCCTCCATGCTCGGTGAGCTGAGGCGACGAAACATCCCCGCCTTTCTGGCAAACGGCCGCTTCTCCGAAAAAACAGCTCGCCATGTAAAAAAGTGGCCCTCTTTCTGGAGGCAGGTCTACGATCTGTTCACCCTGCTCCTCGTCCGCTCGGATGAGGACAGGGAGTTTCTCATGGGACTTGGGATTCCTAAGGGTAAGGTAAAAGTAACGGGGGACTGCAAAATAGACGGCCTGCTGCTCCGCAAAGACAGAGCGCAGCAAGCTCCGGCAAAAATTATAATAAGAGGAGAGGCCCCAATTTTTCTTGCAGGAAGCACCCATAGAGGAGAGGACGAAATTGCCCTGGCCGCCTTCAGGCGTGTGAGAGAGACCCTGCCCGCTGCCAGACTGATACTGGCCCCCCGCCATCCCGAAAGAGCCGAAGAGGTCCTGGCAAAGGCATCCCCCATTGGCCGCAGCGCCCTTCTGTCACAAACAGAATACGGCGCCTCCGCGGGCAATTCCTGGGAAATACTGGTCGTAGACCGCATCGGCGTGCTTTTTGACCTGTACGGCCTCTGCGACGCCGCCTTCATAGGAGGAAGCCTCGTCGATAAAGGGGGTCAGAACATAATGGAGCCCGCCGCTTTCGGCCTGCCCTTCTGCCACGGCCCCTTCATGAGGGATTTTGAAAAGGCCGCCAAAGGCATGGGCGACAAAGGCGCTGCTATGCTTGTAAAAAACGAAGAGGAAATAGCAAACCACTGGCAAAAGAGCCTTAACCCCGCAGAAAGACAAAAAGTTCGCCATGCCGCGGAGGAATACTTCGCCCAGACAAAAGGCGCCGCCCAAATAACCGTTGACGAGATACTGCCCCTTATCTAGAAAAATAATTCCCGCCCCGAACGGCACGCAATATACCGTCATCCTGAACAGAGCTATTTTGTCACCCCGAACGACGCTATTTTTGTCATCCCGAACGACGCTATTTTTTTGTCATCCCGAACGACGCATAGCGGAGGAGGGATCTGATCTTGACTTTTACCCTGACCACCCTGAACAATGATTGGATCTGCCTTTGACTCTTGCAGCTCTAAAACTCCAACCCAGGTCCACCTCCGCTGCGCTACGGATGCTACGCGATCACATGCGTTCGGGACGACAGCTTTTGCCAACCTTCCCCTTTTTTCATCACAGTGCTAAAATTACCCTAAAGAGGGAGGCGGTTTTGTGCCTGCATTTAATGATGAAATCTGGAAAAACTCCATACACGCCCTTTTCCGCCCCATGGTGAAATTCCACTTCCCGAAGCTCTACTCCGCAGTGGAGTGGAGCAAAGAATGCGTCTTCCTGGAGGAGGAGCTGGCAAATCTCTTTAACCCCGAGAGGGACGGAAAGAGATTTGTGGACGTCCTGGCCCAGATCACCATGAAGGACGGCGACGATAAATACGTGCTCCTCCACGTGGAGGTTCAGGGCTACGGAAGCGGTGAAAAGGCCTCCCGGGAGTTCGGCGAGCGGATGTTCGAGTACTACTACAGGGTGAGGGACAAGTGGAGGAACAAGGACATAGTAGCCCTTGCAATATTGACGGACGAAAACCCGAACTTCCGGCCCGACCGATACGAGACGTCTTTCTTTGGGACTACTCTGACCTACGTCTTTAACATCTGCAAAATCATCGACTACGACGAGGAAGAGCTTGAGGCCGGCGGCAACCCCTTTGCCACGTTGATGCTTGCGGCGAAGCGGGCCCTGAAGGCCAATCGGGGAGACGACGGCACGAAGATGCTCTTCAAGCTGGGGCTGCTTCGGCTGTGCTTAAGAAAGGGCTACAGCCCCGATGAGATTAAGGCCCTATTCTTCTTTTTGGACTGGGTTGTCTCCTTTGAGAAGCCGGACTCGAAGAGTGAGTTTGTGAGAGAAGTTAAGAAACTTGCGGATAAGGAGGGCGCTGACATGAGATACGTTTCATCCATAGAGGAAGTGACTAGGGAAGAGACCAGAAGAGTGACCAGGGAAGAGACTATGTTGGAAATTGCACGAGAGATGATCTTAAATGATGTGGAATTTCCCTTAATTTCCCGTATTGTCAAGCTACCCGAGTCAGAGATACGCAGGCTTGCAGAAAAGCTGAAAAACTGAATCCGGAGTTGAAGCTCAATCTTAAAACAGGCATGATTCTTTGGAGAATCAACTCCGGATCCCTCAGCCATGCGGTCTTTCCGGATGACCGGGAATTAGCTGGCCGTCGGGATGACATTAAATTGCTTGCCCGGTTTTGAATGAAATAGAGGCGGATTGTCCAAACTCGGGGCGAAATTCTCGTCCTCATCCGCCCCTTCCAGAATAAATCTCCGAGCGATGTCCTACGTCAACCGCAATAATCAAGAGTTCTCCGTCCTTTATTTCTGCAAGTAGCCTGTAGCTGCCTATCCTGTACCGCCAAAGGCTTTTAAGGGGGCCCTTGAGAGCTTTTCCGGCGGCCCTCGGATCTTCGTAATTATGAAGGTTGCGGTCAATGTAGCTTAATATCAGCCGTTAAGTCTCCCGGTCCAGTTTTCTAATCTTCTTTGCCGCTGCCGTTGAAATTTCCACCTTATACCTGTTCATAGCTCATCTTTCGAAAAACCGCACTCTTCCACCAGGTCTTCAAAGGGAACCGTCTCCCGGGCGCTCTTCAGCCAATCCATGTAAATTTCAAGGTCGTATGCGTCCTCAATCCGCTCCAGTATGGACTCCCTTGCAAACTGAGCCAGGGTCATTCTCCTCTCCTTTGCAAATTCCTCGGCGGCCATTTTTTCTTCCGGGGTGAGCCGTATCGTAAGCGCCTTTCCAAGAGTTGCCATAATATTCCCTCCCTTTATAGGGCGTTAGTGTTACATTGTAACACGCTATCTGGCAAATAAACAGCCCTCAAAGATGACAAAACCCGCCCTTAATGCCACAATAGAACCTGGATAACAAAACCTCAGTCTTTTAACACACCCAGGGAGATGTAAAAATTGGACATCAACGAACAGCTCCTGAACGTTTTCTACCAGTCTCTTGACGACCGCTCCCGGGCCGCCCTGGACGAAGCGGCCGAAAAAATAATCGCCGCGAAGCAAAAGGGCGGCAGAGTTGTCGTGGCTACAGGCAGCGGCCCCAACCTTCATGAAGGGGTAACCACCCTCATCGCTGAACTTATGGATAAAGGAATAGTGGACGGCGTCACCACAAGCTCCGCCGTCATAACCCACGAAATGGCCGGCGCCCTTGACAGGGTAAAAATGTGCAGCGCCGCCGACCTGGGCTTCGATCCCAAATACATGCCCCGCAGCGGCGTCTTCGAGTTCACCCAAATGACTGAAGAAGCCTTGGCAGCTCTCCGCAAAGAGATGATCCTGGACGACGACCTTATGAAGCGGGGAGAGCAAGCACAGGGCCGTCTGGTAATAAAGGCTGCAGGCAACATGGCCTACCCAATGGGTCTTAGAAGTGAGACCCTGGCCGCTGAAATCCTCGTCTTCTGCAGGACCTTTGGCCTTCCCTTTGAAACAGTAGTTGGCTGGGGGGCCGACAGGCGCACCATGGTCGGCATAGGCGCCGCCAAAAACATCCCCGTACTGGTGAGCGTGCCTCAGCTAGTAGGGGGCGGCCACGTGGGCATGGCCATCGGCGACAGCATCTCCCTTTTTGAGCGCTCAAGCCGCATCGCCGCCATGCTGGCGGAGGCGGATGTCATAGTAGAATCGGCTGTAGCTCTCACCCAGGAGATCCATGACGGCCCCTTCGAATGCTACACCGGCCACGGCATCTGGTCGTGGTGGAAGGGGTACCCCACCTTCTCCCTAAAGGACAAAACTATTGTCCGCATCGACCTGGACGAAAACCTGCGCAAAGCCCGGGACCTGGAGACCGGATCTTCCCTCATCCAGGAGGCCATAGATAAAGGCCTGCCCAAGACCAAAATCTCCAAAATACCCTTCCGCATGGAGATGTCCGCCTTCGCCCGCCATGAGGGCAGCATACCCATCATCGGCGACATCGGCGAAGTCTGGCCTGTCCTCGCCTGGAAGGTCGCCCGGAAACTTGGTGTAAAGCTCGCCTTCATGAGCTACGCTCAGCACACCCCCGAGGGCCGAGCCATGAGGGATTGGATAGTAAGCGAAATAAAGCCCGTCGACAGGGATAAAATTCTTGTCAGGGCAAGAGAGTACGGAGGCCACCAATGAAAGTCCTCGGCGTAATACCGGCCAGATACGGCTCCACCAGACTACCCGGCAAACCCCTGGCGGACATCCAGGGCAAAACCCTGATCAGAAGGGTCTACGAACGGGCGTCCTTGTCCAAAGCTCTCCATCGCCTTCTCGTAGCCACTGACGATGCCCGAATCATGGAAGAAGTGAAAAGCTTTGGCGGAAACTGCGTCCTCACCTCCCCCGACCACCCCAACGGCACCTGTCGATCCGCCGAAGTCGCCCAAAATGAGGGCGCAGACATAATAATAAACATTCAGGGGGACGAGCCTCTCCTGGACCCTCTTATGATCGACGAAACCACTGAGCTTCTAAGAACAGGCGATGCCGTATCCTCCACCCTATGCGAGCCGATGGAGGACGAAAAATCCATCTCCGACCCCAATGTGGTAAAAGTGGTGATGGACCAACTAGGCTATGCCCTCTACTTCAGTCGTTCTTCCATTCCCTTCCCAAGAGTGAAAGGCGCAGCAACAGTCTACCGCCACATAGGAATCTACGGCTACCGCCGGGACTTCCTCTTCACCTATGCTGCCCTGCCAGCTACCCCCCTGTCGGAGGCCGAATCCCTGGAACAGCTGAGGATACTGGAACATGGCTATAAAATGAAGGTGGGGGTGACAAAGGGCCGTTGCGGCCCCAGCGTGGACACCCCCGAGGACCTGAAAAAAGTCCGGGAGCTGATAGTGGCAGAGAAGGGGGAGAAAATGCCCTGAACATACAGCCTTCCATTGTTTTTATTCTCAGCGACTCTATAAGAGGCCATCTCTCCCAGTCAAGAGGCGTGGCCGGGTGGATCTCCCGGTTCACCGGCGCTGATATTATAGAGATGGAAGTACCTCAATTTTCAGGGTGGGAAAAGCTTAGCCTATTAAAGCTCAAATCCCGCATTCTTCCCGGCGCAGATAAAATAAAGGCGGAAGAGTGGCTAAGGGCGGCAGGAGGAGGCGGACTTCTCGAAACATCCCGCAAAAAACTCGGGGCCCAAAAAAGCGACTCCTGGGATGCCCTTTTTTTGTCGGCGGGGAGCGGCGCGGCTCCCTTCACTCTTGCCCTGGCGAAGGCTCTCGGCCAGAGATGCTGCACTATCATGACACCCTCTGTGTTGGGGACATCTCCCTTCAACTTCGCCATAATACCCGAGCACGATCACCCTAAAAAGGGCAAAAATATACTGGCCACTCTGGGCGCCCCAAACGCCATCTTTCCTGACCAGCTGGAGCGAAAGGGGTGGGAGCTGGCCCAAAAATACCCCCCTGCTGATAAAAATAGAACTGAAAAATGGGCTCTGCTCATAGGCGGAGACGACGATAATTACCGAATTTCCATGGAGTGGATCAGGCGGACAATTCCCTACATTGTGGAGGCTGCCGTAAAGACGGGCGCCGAAATCTACATAACCACATCCAGACGCACATCGCCCGACGCAGAAGAAGAACTGTCTAGGCTGACCAGGGGCTACAGCGCAGTCAGAATGGTTCTTCTGGCATCGAAAGACTCCTTCAACCCCGTACCGGGAATGCTGGGCCTCTGCTCTCGAGTATACGTGACGGAGGATTCAGTCTCCATGGTATCGGAGGCGGTGACTGCAGGGCGGGCTGTTTTTTTAATGAGGGTTGAACGTCAAAGCCCCATAAAGGCAAGCCTTCAAAATTTGACGGCTTTGTTTGTAAAGGGGCGGCTATTGCCCCAAAAAATACTATGGGGAACTCCCCGGTTCGATGTCCTCTTTGCAGCGATGAAAAACAACAGGTTTTTAAACGAAATAAGGTATGATAATCAGTATAATTACATAAAAAACGTCTCTTCGCCTCCTGACGACGGCCCCTTGCTAAACGAAGCCAGACGCGCGGCGGAGTGGATTGTGGATGAGTGGAGCGAATGGTGAAGCGCATAAGGTTTATGGAATGTTTGGGGGTGCAACATGATTTTGTTGTCGGTTTATCTGGTCACCTTAAACGAAGAAAGACGGCTTCCTTATGCGTTGGAAAAAGCCGCTCTGCTTGCTGACGAAATAATTGTTGTTGACTCGGGAAGTATTGACGACACAGAAAAAATAGCAAAAAAATTTGGAGCTAAATTTATCCACAACCCATGGAAATCCATCGGCCATCAAGTTAGTTTTGCGGAAAAGTGCTGTTCTCATAAGTGGGTTCTTCGTCTTGATGCAGATGAGGTTCTTTCCGATGAACTTGTAGAAGAAATACGTCAAATAAAAAAGAACCCTGAATATGATGGCTACAAACTCAGAATTGGAGATGTTTACCCAGGTAGGGACCTCCCCTTAAGATGGGTTAAGCACTATAAGCTCATCAGATTATATAACCGGGATGCAATGGAGATGAGCGGTGCTTTTGGGCACGATGATGTGGTTTTTAAAATTAAAAAACCGCGGATTAAAACACTCAGTGAATTCGTTTGTCACTACTCTTATTTAGGCCTTAACCACCTTTACGAAAAACGACTTTTCGAGTCAGACATGCAACTTAAAAGAGCCCTATTGGAGAAAAAAAACTACTCTCCCTGGCGCATGGTAGGCGCCATGTTTTTAAACTTTATAAAAGTTTTTTTTGTTGATCGTTATATATTTTATGGGTTTTGGGGCTTCATAATGGCTTTAAGCGTGGGACATCTTCGCTTTTTAAAATTCGCTAAATTTTACGAAAACAATCAGCTCGAAAAACATGTGTATCTGCCTTTGCAGGACGATATGGTTGCGCTTGGAAATGCATTTGCGGTTGAAGATGGAAAAAGTGAGAAAAGATCGGAAGAAGAAAGCAGAAGATAAGAGCCTATTGTAAGGCTTCTGTATTTGTCATCTCAAGTGAACGCGAGAGATCTGTCTTTAGTTTGGGAGACTAACAAAAAATGAAAATTTCCTGCTGGATACCCTCTAAGATTTGCTCTCGGGTCTGAAGATGCACAACGATGCTTTCACGGTGTTTGCCATATAAACTATTTTTTGGTTCTTAAAGTGAAAAAATCGCCAAAGAGCTGTGGATAGGTGGAATATACCATGAAAATCCTTCAGATCTTGCCTGAAATGCACGAGGGCGGAGTGGAAAGGCACGTTCTGTGGCTTTCAAACGAACTGGCCGCCATGGGTCACGATGTGAGGGTCGTATCCGCTGGTGGAAAGCTGGAAAGCAAACTTGATGGGGTAAGGGCTATGCGCCTGTCTGTGCACCTGAAAAACCTCTTCACGGCTTTATACTCAGCCGCGCTCCTTGCACGAGCTGCGAAAAGGGAAAAAGTTGATATTATCCATGCCCACTCCAGAGTGCCTGCGTGGATCTCCTGGTGGGCGTCGGCGTTGTCCGGGGTCCCATGGATTATCACATGCCATGCCTTTTACAGCAAAAATGCAGGTTTGATTCCCTACAAAAAGGCGAGAACTCTTATCTGCGTCAGCGAAGCGGTCAGGACTTTTTTCCATGACCTTTTCCCGGAAACGGAAACAAAAGTCGTATACAATGGCCTTCCACAGTCGCCGCATCGCTGGAATGAACCAAAGGAAGGTCCCGTGAAATTTCTCTTTGTGGGCAGACTAACCCGAAAAAAAGGCATTCTCGCTCTTATCGAAGCCTTTTCAAAAGTAAATCCCGGCAACTGGGTGCTTGATATTATTGGCGACGGACCACTCTATGATCAAATTAAAGAAATGATCTTTGCTTACGGTCTTGAAAATAGGGTGAAGTTGCATGGATTTTGTGATGTACCAGAGGAGTGGATGGCAAAGTGCTCCTGCTTCCTCTTCCCTTCCCTTGAGGAGGGGATGGGTTTGACCCTCATGAGGGCTGTTCAGATGAGAGTGCCCGTAATAGCCTCGGACCTTCCGGCGGTTAGAGAACTCTCTCTTTCTCACCAGGCGCTGATCGTCCCGGACGACGTTGGGGAATGGGCGATAGCGATAAATAGATTCCTCAAGTCAGGAGAGGGAACTGCAGTATTTAACGTAAAAAAAATCCCTTCC
>JBMNVK010000097.1:0-9010 GCA_050946755.1 Aminivibrio sp.
GGAGGACTCATCCCAGAAATTCTCCCATTCTCTCAGGGCGGCGGCCCAGGCGAACAGGTCTGCCTGCGTTTCAAAGCTGGACAGGGGGGTAGCGGTCCTCTCCCAGAAGTCCTCTCCTCCCTTGTGCTCCAGCAGGTGGTATAGTTCGTGGAAGAGGGCAAATCTCTTCCATTTTTCCGGCAGCCGCCGGTTTATAAAAATTCCCGCCCTTCTGCCCCTTATGATATGAAATCCCCAGGTATCCCAGGGCAGAGGGGGGAACTTCAGGTCAATTCTCTTCCCGGTGCGCTCTTCTGCTCTCGCAAGAATTGAAAAGTCGTCCAGGCCTGCCCATTCCACGGCGGCCTCTGCCGCCCAGTCAGGGATGAATTCAGGAGGCTCGGGAATGGAGAAGTCCGTTGAATTGCCCATGGCTGTTCAGGCTCCTTCGTCTGCCCTGTCTTCTTCTTCCCACCGGGAGATAGCTGCGTCGATGATGCTCTGCACGAACTTAAGCTCCGTGGGCTTCAGTTTTTTGCTTCGGTACCATACCTCTACCTCAGGACTTGCCTGAAGCACTTCCTCAAGCTGCAGCCGCCCGCCGGGGGAGGACGGGGACTTGACCAGGTCCTGCATTTCAACGCCGAGGGCCTCTGCAAGCCTGTTCAGCAGCTTCATCGAAGGCGTTCTTCTGCTGCTCTCCAGAGCCTGTATATAAATCCTGCTCACGTCCGTTCTGTCGGCCAGCTCCTGCTGGGTAAACCCCAGGGCTTTTCGCAGAGTCTTAATCCTCGTTCCGAGGCTCATAATCATACCTCCCCTTATGGAGCGTGTTCTCCTGATATGCATTATTATATCCATGATTACAATTTGAGCAAGGGAAACTCAATTAAAAAATAACATAAACCCTTGACCTATTTTCCTGTTTGGAATATATTCCTGCATATAAAGAGATAAAAGAATTTTTCACCATGAGGAGGTATTATCTGTGGATTTTCGTGAACTGCACAGCCTGGTGGAGGTCATGGAGAAGGGCAGCATCTCAGCGGCAGCGGCATCCATCGGCATCTCCCAGCCCGCCGTAAGCAAGCACATCGCCAAGCTGGAGCGGGAATTGGGCATAAAGATCTTCGCCCGGGGCCAGAAGTGCTCCAACCTTACCGTTGAAGGTGAAGTACTCTATAAATTTGCCCGGAAGACCATTGCTCAGCTTGCCGACATAAAAAGGGACTTCTCCGATATTGCCGATGACGTTTCCTGAATAGTAAAGATAGGCGCCAGCTCCATACCCGGCGACTTCATCCTCCCCCGGCTGCTTACCGAATTCAGGAAGGAATACTCCAACATAGAGGTAAACGTCCGGATCTCCGACTCCAGGGAGGCTATCGAAAAGCTGGTAACCCGGGAGTGCGACTTTTCCGTCACCGGCCAGTCCCGCCATGCCTCCGGCTTCACCACCGTCCCCTTTGCCAGGGACGAGCTGGTTCTGCTTGTGGGCAAGGACCACCCCTTTGCCCGGCAGCCCCGCGCAACGCTGAGGGATCTGGAGAACATGGATCTTGTGGGCAGGGTGTCAGGCTCCTCCACGGCCAGAATATGGGAGGACGCCTTCAAGGCCCACACGGGAAAGGGCAAGCATGTCTATCTGAAATTCGGCCATGTAAACGCAGTAATTGAGGCGGTGAAGGGCGGCGCCGAGGGGGCGGTCATCTCCCGCCTTGCGGGCCAGGGCAGGTCAGAGGAGAGGCTGGTAATGATCCCCTTCAGGCCCTCCCTTGCCAGAACCTTCTTCCTTACCTACGGCACCATGACTACCAAGGCCATGGAGACCCTCCTTCAGTTCCTGCTTGAGAGGAGGTCCACCGATGACGAAGAATAGCAGCCGCTCCCCAAAGGAGTTCGACCCCGTCGAGAGGGTGCGGTCCTTTCTGAGGGAGAGGGGACACTCCGACGCCGTAACCGTCACTGAGGAGACCATCTTCACCGTGGAGGATGCATCCCTTGCGGTGGGCGCTCCCCCGGCCCATATCCTGAAGAGCCTCGTCTTCATTGCTGACGAAAGGCCCGTGCTGGCCCTCATGTCGGGGGTGAACAAGGTGAATCCCAAAAAAGTAAGGGACGCCTGCGGTGCAAAGAAGATAAAAATGGCCGACCCGGAATACGTATTCAAATGGTCCGGCTACAAAGTGGGAGGGGTTCCCCCCGTGGGCTACCCGGAAGATGTCCCCGTCTATTTGGACGAGGATATATTTCAGTATCCCACTGTCTGGGCCGCTGCCGGAAGCGAGCACGCCTTTTTCCCCGTTGCTCCGGAGGCCCTCCTTGAGATGACCGGGGGCACAAAATACAGGATCAAAAAATGAAACAAAGCCCGGGGGTTCCCCGGGCTTTGCCTATAGTCTCTTCTCCGGCGCCAGAGCCTCAAAGGATCCGTCGAAGACTCTGGCCAGAGCTACCGTTACAAGCGGTTTCAGGAAAATCTCCGCGTTGTTGAAGACTATTGCCTGCAGGATGTGGCCTGAAAGGGCGTTATGGTCCCTCCTGTTGAAGACCCCGTGAAGATGGGCATAGAGGGAGCCGTTCCGATAGCTTACGTTTCCGCTCATGGCGGCCAGCTCCATCACATCCATCACCGTCTCTGTGTCGTAGCCGCTCCCGCTGTACCATCCGAAAGTGACAGAGGACACCATTCCCGCAGCGCTTACAATTACTGCTGAATCCACCTCACAGATCCGGCATGCGTGAGTAACGCAATCCCCGATATCGTCCCCTTCAGAAAGTCGCAGGGCAATGATCTCATCCGTAGCAGCGTACTTCATGGTCCATTCCTCCTTTCGGTTCTCCATCGGCCGCCCGCTCTCTTTATTCTGAACGAGCTGAATATTTGGTAAATATTCTATCATAAAAGACAGCCGGTTTAAAGGCCGAAAGAAGGAGCTGCAGGCTTAATTGTTTCCCTGAGCTAGTCCTCCAGCAGAAAGTTCTGCATATCCTGTCTTGAGAGCCCTGCTCCCCTGGCAACCGCAAGCCTGAGCCTCGCCTGAAGCGGAGTAAGGCCTCCTCCGTCGAGCACTCCCAGGTCAAGGAGACGGCCCATGGCTCCCTCGAAGCTGTAGGCCATGTCCGCCGTGTGCCCCTCGGGGCACCGGGACGTAATCACCACTGCCACATCGTCCTTTATCAGCTTCTTGATGTGGGGGATCCACGACGGGGGGATGTTTCCGGCGCCAAAGCCTGCTATCACCAGCCCGTCAAGGTTTCGCTCCTCGTCCTCCGACAGAATCTCTATCATCCTGTCCCCGGCGCCAAGGCAGGCGTACAGCAGCTCCACATCCCTTGCGGGGCCGATCTTTTCTTCCAGCACCTTGGGGCGGCGCTTCTGCCTTATTACGTACACTTTATCCCCTATAAACTGGGCGACGGGACCCCTGTCGGGGGCGGAAAATCCGTTTCTACGGTGATTTGCGGTCTGCACCATCTCCGATGCGGAGAAAAGCTGATCCTGCAGGCAGACCATAACTCCCATTCCCCAGCACTCCTTCGAAAGGCAGGCCAGCACCGACTGATGCAGGTTGACATAGGCGTCGGAGCCCCGGGAGTCGGAGGGGAGGAAGGCAGTGGTAAATATCACGGGCTGGGGATAGGCCCAGTAGAGGTCCGTCAGATAGGCCATCTCCTCCACGGCATCGCTGCCGCAGGTAACTACTATTCCATCGGCCCCTTCCACCACTGTCTTTGAAAGAACCTGCACCAGGTCCGACGTCATGCGCACAGTATAGTGGCTGCTGGGCTGCCGGCTCCAGTCCATGAAAAAAACCTTCTCGGCCATCTCCGGCGCCAGCCATGACATCATATCCTCTTCAGCATCTGCCGGCTGCCATCCTCTGGACTCGGGATTGTACTTGAGCCCGATCTGGCCGCCGGCCAGTACGACTGCTATCTTTCCCCGGTTGGACATGCTCTTTCCCTCCAGACATGCATCATTGACCCTACAAGTGTACCCCAAGGAATGCCAAAATACACCCCCGGCTCTAAAAGCCCAGGTCCTCTCCTACAAGTATCACGTGGGATTCCCTGCCCCCGGTGGCCCTTTCCAGCACCAGAAGGGCTCTGCACACCCTGCCGGGCACATCGCAGTTCGTGCAGCGGCCCTCCTCCGTACACGGAGGAGAAAGATTCAGCCTCAGGGCGTTTGGCGGCGTAGCGATATTTCTGGTTCTGGTCAGGGCCTCGTCTATATTCTCCACCACCTTGTTCATCCCCACGACAAAAATAAGGACATTCTTGCCCCAGGCCATGCCGCTCACCCTGTTTCCGTTTCCGTCGATGCTTACGATCATCCCGTCCCTGGTCAGCGCGTTGCAGCTTGTCAGAAAATAGTCGGCGAGAAGCTCGTCCTGCAGCCTCTGCAGCCTCTGTTCGTCGGAGAGGGAGGGATCCCAGTGATGGAGCACGGAACACCCCTTCTTCTCCAGGGCCTCCATGGCGCCTATCTCTCTTATGGTCACGCTTCCGGGAACCCCTACGGATGCCCCTGCGGGGATCAGCCCCAGCACTTCTTCCAGGGCTTCCTCAGCCGAATCGGCGTAGCAGGCCCTGAAGCCCTTTGCATCAAGGTTTTCTTTTAATTTCTCTCCGAGCACTCTCCAGTGCTTTCGCCTCGCCTCTCTGTACGGACTTTCCTTCATTTGCTGATGCCCTCCTTAATTTGGTCCTTTGCTCCGGACTCTCCATGATGTCAACAAAAGACGCCTTTGTCCATCCCCTATGGAGCAGCCCTGTAAAGAGTTTCTTCTTGACAGCCCCCTCAGGCTCGTCTATAATCCCTCTGTTTCAGGAGGTGGAGTGAACAGCTTTGGCCAGGGATGAATATCGCCTTTCACGAAGGCTTTTAATAAATCAGCTATACGACATCTACGGGCCCCTGCTTACTGAAAAGCAGAGAGAAGCCTGGGAGCTCCACGAGTTCTCCGACCTCTCCCTTTCTGAGATGGCGGAAAAGCTCGGAGCCAGCAGACAGGCAGTTCACGACCTCATCACGAGGAGCCGGGACAGGCTTGAGGAGCTTGAATCCCTGCTGGGTTTCCGCAGGAGGGAAGCTCTGCTGGAGGATGAAATACGGACCCTCCGCAAATCCCTCGGGGAGGGGCGCGGGGAAGGCAGATCATCACCGGAGGAAGACTGCAATGTTTGAAGCGCTTCGCGAACGGCTCGAATCCGTTTTTGTAAAGCTTAAAGGCAAGGGAAGACTGTCCGAGGCGGATGTGGATACCGCCCTCAGGGAGATACGCCGCAGCCTTCTGGAGGCGGACGTGGACTACAAGGTCGTCCGCACCCTGGTGGAGTCCATCAGGGAGAGGGCTGTGGGCAGGGAGGTCCTCGAATCCATCACTCCCGGCAACCAGATCACTGCCATAGTCTACGAAGAGCTCTTTGCCCTCATGGGCGAAGAGGCCGCTCCCCTTAAAATCTCCCCCAGGCCCCCCACTGTCTACCTTCTGGTAGGTCTTCAGGGAAGCGGAAAAACCACCACTGCCGTAAAGATTGCCCGCCGCCTCTCTCAGGGTCACAAGCCGCTGGTCGTGGCCTGCGACCTCCGGAGGCCCGCTGCGGTGGATCAGCTCAGAATTCTTGCTGACCAGTCCGGGACGGGCTTTTTCGGCCCCCAGCCTGGCGAAAAAGACGTGCTCTCAGTGGTAAGGGGCGCCCTGGAATTTGCTGAATCAAGACTTCACGACCTGATAATCCTTGATACTGCCGGACGGCTCCACGCCGATGAAGAGCTCATGGATGAGCTGTCCGCCATGAAGGACCTTCTTCCCCCGACGGAGATCCTGCTGGTGGTGGATGCCATGACGGGGCAGGAGGCGGTCCGGGTTGCTTCGGCCTTCCACGACAGGCTCGCCCTTACGGGAGTGGTCCTCTCCAAGATGGACGGAGATGCCAGAGGGGGCGCCGCCCTGGCCATACGGCAGGTGACCGGCGTACCGGTAAAGCTCGCCGGAGTGGGAGAGGGCATTGACGCCCTGGAGGTATTCGACTCGAAGCGGATGGCCCAGAGGATAATGGGCATGGGCGACGTCATGGGGCTCGCCGAAAAAATAAAGGAGATGGCGGACGGCGGCGACGGGGAAAAGATCGCCGAAAGCCTCAGAAAAAAGAGATTCACCCTGGAGGATCTGCTTCTCCAGTTTGAGCAGATAGAAAAAATGGGGCCCCTGGACAAAGTGCTTGAGATGATGCCGGGCTTCAGCCGGCTTAAGGGCGCTGCCGCCGAAAATATGGACTCCGGCAGGATAACCCGCTCAAAGGCCATAATACAGTCCATGACCCTTGAGGAGCGCCGGGACCCCTCCATAATAAAGGGCAGCAGACGGCGCAGGATTGCCCAGGGGTCGGGGACTACAGTTCAGATGGTAAATCAGCTGCTCGCCCAGTACGAACAGATGCGAAAGCTCTGGAGGCAGTTCGGCAGACAGGGCAGGGGGATGAAGCTTCCCGGAGGCCTCTTCGGGGGCGGCGGCTTCAAATTTTAAAGAATCAGCCGACCGCGGCTGTTCTGTATAAAAGGTACACCGGCCATGGGCCGGCATTTTTTCAGGAGGTGTGCGACATATGGCAGTACGGATTCGCCTTGCCCGTCACGGACGGAAAAAGGCCCCTTTTTACAGGCTGGTGGTAGCGGACTCCCGCTCCCCCAGAGATGGAAGATTCATCGAACTCCTTGGCACCTACGACCCCATGACGGAACCCGCCAAAATCACCGTCAACGAGGAGAGAGCCATGTACTGGCTCACCGTAGGCGCGTCTCCTTCCGACACTGCCAGAGGCCTGCTAAAGAAAACGGGCGTCTGGGAGAAGTTTGAAGCTGGAAAGAAACAGGCAGAATGACCATGCCCGATTACAGAGAGCTTGTAGATTTTATAGTCAGAAGGCTTGTCACCAACCCTGATGAAGTCCGGGTCGAGGCGGAGACCGACGACAGGGGAGTGACTGCAGTAACCATCAGGGTTGCCCCTGATGATGTGGGCAGAGTAATAGGCAAGCGGGGAGGCACCATCAACTCAATCCGCCTGCTCGCCAAGGCAGCCGCCGTTAAAGTCAACGACAGGGTGGAAGTCGACATACTTGAGGACGAATAGATATATCATCGGCAGGATAGTCGGCGCCCACGGCATCAGGGGGGAGCTTAAGATCAAAACCCTTACCGACAATCCGTCCAGATTCGATGAAATGAGATCCCTCCGGCTCTATCGGGGGGAGGACCACCTGTCCGATCTGTCTCTGCGGTCCGTCCGGCACGTCCCCGGCAAGGCGATCATCCTGGCCCTGACGGAGGAAATTCAGGACAGGGATGAGGCAGCGGCCCTGACCGGCGCCACTGTAGAGGTCTTTGCAGAGGAACGGTACCCTCTTGGGGAGGAGGAGTGGTGGGTGGACGACCTCATAGGTCTTAAGGCCATCGACCACGACACGGATGAAGAGCTCGGAGTGGTGGCAGACGTCATCTCTACCGGGCCCAACGACCTCTACGTAATAAAGGACAGCAGTGGGGCGGATCACTATATCCCGGCGGTAGAGGAGTTTATCGCTTCGGTGGACCTTGACGCCGGACAGATGAGAATATCCCTCATCGACGGACTGTGGGAGCCGTGAACATAACCATCATCACCGCCTTCCCCGGCTACTTCAGCGATTTCCTCTCCGAGAGCATGATCGGAAGGGCCCTCAGCCGGGGGCTCATAAGAGTTGCGGTGGAGGATATAAGGGACCACGGCGCCGGATCCTACAGGCAGATCGACGACTATGCCTTTGGGGGCGGCGGAATGGTCCTAATGCCGGAGGCCCTGGAAAAGGCCCTCTCGGCAGCGGAGGAAAAAAGCGGACCTGCCTACGTGGTGGCCCCCTCCCCGCAGGGAGACCTCCTGTCCCAGGAGGTGGTGGAAACTCTTGCTTCCCGGGAGCACATAGCGATAGTATGCGGCCACTATGAGGGACTTGACGAGCGATTCGTCAAAAAGCGGGTCCACCGGGAATTATCGCTGGGGGATTTTGTCCTCACCGGCGGGGAGATTCCCGCCATGGCCATTGTGGACGCCCTTGCCCGGCTTGTCCCCGGCGTGATAGGCAGAGAATCTGCCGTGGTGGAGGATTCCTTCTATAGGGGCATGCTTGATCACCCCCACTACACCCGGCCCGCGGAGTGGAATGGCATGGAGGCCCCGAAAGTCCTTCTGTCGGGCCACGCCGCCAGAATCGACCGGTGGCGCAGGGACGAAGCCGCGGAGCGAACCCTGTCCAGAAGGCCGGAGCTTATCGGCAGGGCCAATATAAGGGACTACCTGCCCGGGGGAGTCTACGCCGCGCTGGTCCACTTTCCCGTCCTGGACAGAAAGGGCGAAAGGACCACGGCGGCCATTGCAGGTCTTGACCTGTCCGATTTGGGCAGATCCTGCCGGACCTACGGGGTGGACAGACTGCTGGTGACGACCCCCCTTGCCAGCCAGAGAGAGCTGGTTAAGACCATGGCCCGGCACTGGACGGAGGGGGCGGGAGGCGCCGTAAACCCCGACAGGAAAGAGGCCTTTGCCGGAATAAAGACCTTCGCCTCCCTGGAGGGGGCTGAAAGGTGGGTGGCCGGGAGGGAGAAAGCACCCCCCCTCCTCATAGGAACCACCGCATCCGCCAGGGACGGAGACGTGCACTGGCTTGAGGCAAAGCGTAGGGTCTTAAGGGAAAAAAGGCCTGTTCTCTTCATATTCGGGACGGGATCCGGCCTTCACGATCAGGTCCTGGCGCGGTGTCACATGATTTTAAAGCCCCTCACAGGGGGGTACGGAGATTACAACCATCTGTCCGTCAGAACTGCCGCGGGAATAGTATTCGACCGTTTTTTCGGGTGGCGCTGACAGACTTTAAAAAATAGCCAACAGGTTGCAGGGAGGGTTTGCATATGAATGTAATGGATCTTGTAGAAAAAAAATTTATCAGAAATGACATCCCCAACTTCAGGGCCGGCGATACGGTAAGG
>JBMNVK010000098.1:0-8799 GCA_050946755.1 Aminivibrio sp.
AAAACCTGCCCAAGGACGATGCAAAAGCAGCGGAGTGGCTGACAAAATCCGCCTCAGGGGGCGATGAGGACGGACAGCTGTGGCTTGGTGTCCTCTACTATGACGGCGCTGCCCTGCCCAAGGACGATGCAGAGGCGGTCAAATGGTGGGAGAGGGCCGCAGAGCAGGAAAATACGGAAGCCATGTACCGGCTTGGAGTGGCCTGCATCAAAGGGATCGGCATGGAAGCGGACAAAGCCAGGGGCGAACAGCTTCTTCTTGCCGCCGCAGAGGATGAGGACGAAGAAGCCATGGCAGCCCTTGGAATAGCATATATCCGGGGCCTCATCGATGGGGGCATGGCAAAGGGCTTTGAGTTCATAGACAGAGCAGCGGAGGCGGGCGTTCCTGAGGCCATGTTCCAGAAGGGGGCCAACCTTAAGCCCGGAGCAAGCGCAGACGCCGACCCTGAAAAGGCCCTTGAATGGCTGAAGAAGGCCGCCGATGCCGGCCACTCCGGCGCCATGTACGCCATAGGAACCATGTACTGGGCCGGCGACGGCGTCCCCGAGGACAGGGAAGAAGGCGGCACGTGGTACGAACTGTCTGAGGTTGCTGAGAAACAGGAAAAAGAATCACCCCGCCCCTTCTTCGAAGTGCTTCTGAAGTAGCCTGTCCGACAGGCTGAATATAATGAAAGAGGCGCTCCGGAAACCCTCCGGAGCGCCTCTTTCATTATTTCGTCAGTCAGGGGGCTGAGGTAAAAAGAACGGGCTTGGTAGGCCTCGGGAAGGCCACTGCCTCCCAGGGACTTGTAAGGGCCATGGTGACCAGACTGCGGGGCCCGGGCTCCTTTTCTCTTACCTCCACCTCTACTCTGTCCACCGTCTCTATGATTGCCTCCACAGAGATGGAATATCCGCCGCTTCTCTGCAAACCTTGAAAAACTGCTGCTATCACCTGTCTGGAGAAATCTACCTCCGGCACAGGGGGTACAGGGGCTACGCACCCCTTTATCTCTATCCACAGCTCTTTCCACTCTTCAAGGGCATTCACAAGCACAAAGCGCCTCTCCGTCACCCCTCCATGACTTCCTCTGCTAACCGGCGTAAAGGGTACCGGCGCTCCTTCTCCTGCGGCAAAGGCCTCTGCAACAAGCGGGATCGGAAAAGCAAGAAGGGCTGAAAGCAGAACAACTGCCAAAATCGCTCTTGTCTTCAAGTTAAAACTCCCCCCGTTTCCTGGTTCTTCAGGGTAAAGAGTACCAGAAAGAAGGGAAGCCTTGATGAGTAAAAGAACTTATTTTCCGTATTTTTCAAGGGCTGCGTCAAGATGCTTGCACCGCCTGTACCTTCTGAAGGCGGGACAGGTGCAGGCCTCGTGGACAATATCCACCGCATAGTCCTTTGTCCCGTGGGCGATGAAGATATAGTCCCCCACCCTCTCCAGCTTTTCAGGATCAAAAGAGGGTCTGTCCGGCGCCGGTTCAGCTCCTCCCTTTTTCCCGATGTCCAGGGCCTCGTTGGAGAGCCTGTCCGCACCAGAATTCTCCTCCCGGGGAATCCAGGAAAGACTGCTTTTTGTAGCTTTTAAGAGATCTGCCGCCCGATCAGCCAGTTTCTTCAGCCTGGGCTCCTTGATCTTCCACTTTCCCGTCACCTGATTGACCACCAGCTGGCTGTCCCCTGCGATGTCCGCCCCGGCCCGGCGGCGCTCCAGCTCTTCAAGGAGCAGGATCAGCGCCAGATACTCCGCTTCATTGTTGGTGCGCACGCCCAGGGGAGTGGCGCACTTCCACAGAACCACACCCTTGTCATCGAGCAGCAGGGCGCCTGCTCCTGCCTCTCCGGGATTTCCCCGGGAGGCGCCGTCAAAAAACCCCCTCATCCTGCCCTTTCCGCCCTTTTCAGAGGACAGGGCGGCTTTCCAGTCGGAATCAAGGTCCAGATACTGCTCGGAGGCTACTTCGGGAGTTTTTTTTCTCATGAAATACTTCCTTTCCTTCCTGCCGGGGCTGTGTTTTAAATAAAAATCCCTCTTTATCGGGAAAACTACCTTATGCCCCGACCAGGATAATATACTATAATGCTTGTGACTTTTAATTTCCTTCTGGGGGGTTGTTCTGTCGTGAAGCTTTCTTCATACCCTGAACGCAGCAAGCGTCTTCTTTCCGCCCTTTGCCTGGCTGTCTTTTTGTCCGTCCTTTTCTCCGGGATGTCCTCTTCGTCGTCCGCACTGGCATCGGATTTTTCCTTCCTCAAGGGTCTGTTTGTGAAGGAGGTAAAAGGCTACGGCATCTACACGGAGGAGAGCGAACCCCGGTTCGAAAAGGGGTCAAAGGTAACCGTCTACCTGGAGGCAGACGGCTTTTACAATAAGAAGAACGGCGATGAGTACGAGATCAATCTGAGCCTGGACCTTCTCCTCAAGGACGACAAGGGGAACGTAGGCATCAAGCAGAAAAATGTAGTAATATCCAGCCTTACGGTCAAAAGCCCCTGGAGGGACTTTTATTTCACCGTAAACATCGACCTCGCGGAGCTGCCCCAGGGCAAGTACACCCTGGGCTTCGTTGCCACCGATCACGGCACGGGAAAACAGGCCTCCCGGGACATGGACATAGAGATCTATTAAAATTTCTGCCGGAGGAGGCAGGCGTTCTACCGGCGCCCTGCCTCCTCCCTGAGTCTTCTCTTCAGCACCTTGCCCACCGCAGATAAGGGAAGTTCATCCACAAAGGATACCTTTCTGGGGACCTTAAAGTGAGCCATCTTTCCCTTGCAGTGCCCTATCACCGCAGGAGCATCCAGGTCCACCCCTTCATCCAGGATGATAAAGGCAACGGGCACTTCACCGCTTACCGGATTCTCCACCCCTATCACCACTGCCTCCCTCACTCCGGGGAGCTCCTTTATTACCGTCTCCACCTCCTGGGGATACACATTGAAGCCTCCCACTATAATCAGGTCCGACGCCCTGTCCAGAATGGTGATGTAGCCCTCTTCATCCACCTTCACCATATCATCTGTATTGAGCCAGCCGTCCCTGAACCGCTCTGCCGTGAGATCAGGATCCCTGAAATATCCCCTGGCCACGGAAGGACCTTTAAGCCATAAAACCCCTTCTTCACCGGCGGGCAGGACGTTGCCCTCTTCGTCCCTCACCTCCACCGAGTAGCCTGGCAGGGCGGGGCCGACCGTCCCCGTCTTCCTGAGTATGTCGCTGGGGTTGCTGGAGACCACCGGGGAGCACTCCGTAAGGCCGTAACCCTCGAAGGTTATAACGCCCAGCTGTTCCCTGAACCGATTCTCGAGGTTCGGGTCGAGCTTCCCTCCCCCCGTAAGAATATACCGAAGGTCTTCGGGCAGCTTCTCCCCCTTGGATGCGGCGCCTAAAATGAAGGGAAGCATGGTGGGCACAGCGATGAGAATCCCCGTGTCTGACTCCCTCAGGCCTTCAAAAAGCTTCTTCAGGGGCAGAAAGCCCGGGAGAAGGGCCTCCGGCAGGCCCCAGAGAAGAGGAAGAATGCCGCATACTGTGTATCCGAAGGAATGAAAATTCGGCAGTACATTCATGAGCACCCTGCCCTGCTCAAATCCCTCTATCGTCTCGTGTACGCCTCTGGTGTTGTCGAACAGGTTGCCGTGGGTAAGAGGCACCGCCTTGGGGGCGCCGGTTGTCCCTGATGTGGCAAAAATTACGGCCACCTCCGGGTCCTGCTCTGCCCTGTCCCCCCTGCCCCGGAAGGAGGGTATTACGCCGTCAGGAGGCACGGCCGCTGAGGGCAAGCCGTTTTTTCGTACCAGGGCCGCCAGCTCCTCCATCTCCTCATCAACCACTACGCCGAAAGGATCTATATGGTCAAGAATGCTCAGTATCCACTCCCCTCCTCCCCGGGGGTTAAGGGGTACTATCGACCCTCCCAGCTGCCAGGCGGCCATGGAAAGGTATAGAACGAGGGGGCTGTTGGGCAAAAAAACGGCCAGCCGGCTGCCGGGCTGGAATCCCCCTCTGCGGAGAGCTTCAGCGCAAAGGGCCGTTTTTCTCTCTGTCTCCTCTGCATTCTCCCAGACTCCCCTCCACCAGAGAACCCTCTGGGACGGATCCCGGGCAAATCTTTCGGCAATTTTATCCTCAAGGCGAACGGACATAAAATACCCTCCTTTTCTCAGCCAGAGACTTTATACAAAAGGATAGCACAAGGTGGAAGGATTTCACCGCATCAGGTGATAGAATGGAAAAAACGGCCCCTGGCCGCAATTTTTTCGGAGGTTTTGAATGAAAACTCTTTATCTCGACTGCTTCGCCGGAATTGCCGGCGACATGTTTTTAGGCGCCATGCTCGACCTTGGCCTCGACAGGGACGCCTTTCTCAAGATCATGAGGGGGATAGTTCTGTTTCCTGAGGGGGCCGGCCATCACCATCACGGCCATGACCACGATCACCACCACGGACACGAACACACGCCAAAGGGAGATGAAACTCTTGAAATCTCCATCTCCGCCGGCTCAAAGGGCGGAATTTCGGGGACAAAAGTCACCGTCCGCAACTTTGAGGATCATCCCCACCGGGGCCTTTCCGACGTTCTGGCCATAGTTGAGGCAAGCCCCCTGTCAGAATGGGTAAAAGAGCAGAGTGCCGCCGCCTTTCGCCTTCTCGCCGAGGCAGAGGCCTCCGTACACGGTACCACCCCCGAGGAGGTCCACTTTCATGAGGTAGGAGCCATCGACTCCATTGCCGACATAATAGGCGCCTTCGTCCTCGTAGAGATGGCAGGGGTTGAAAAAGTCATCTCCTCGCCCCTCAACGTAGGTTCGGGCACCGTACGGTGCGCTCACGGCCTTCTTCCCGTTCCTGCCCCTGCGACCCTGTCCCTTCTGGAGGGAATGCCCGTCTACTCAGAGGGCTCCCCCATGGAGCGGGTAACCCCCACCGGCGCCCTGCTGATAAAATGCCTGGCATCAGGCTTCGGCCCCCTTCCTGCAGGGAAAGTACTGGCATCGGGCAGAGGCCTTGGGGACAGAGACGGAGACATCCCCAACCTGGTGCGGGCAGTGCTGATCAGCACAGAGACAACCGGGAAGGAAGATCTTTTCAAAAGGGACCGGGGGGTTGTCCTGGAGACAAATATTGACGACATGAACCCCCAGTACTACGCCCCCGTCATGGAGCGCCTGCTGGCTGAAGGGGCCCTCGACGCCTGGGTTTCCCCCATCATCATGAAAAAGGGCCGTCCTGCGGTCACCCTGAGC
This sequence comes from Aminivibrio sp., assembly GCA_050946755.1. Classification (GTDB taxonomy): domain Bacteria; phylum Synergistota; class Synergistia; order Synergistales; family Aminobacteriaceae; genus Aminivibrio. Next base: position 5,233 of record JBMNVK010000098.1, read on the forward strand.
TGCCTCTGCCTGCCTGAGAAGGAAGAGGCCCTGGCGGTGATCATCCTGCGGGAGACCACCACTCTGGGCCTCAGAAAATACGAAGTGGACCGGCTGAAGACCGATCATGAAATTGTAAGGCAGGAGACGGCCTGGGGTCCGGTCCGGTTTAAAGTTGCCCGTCTTGGCGGCAAGGTCCTCCGGGCAAACCCCGAGTTCGAGGATGTGCGCCGTCTGTCGGAGAAGCACTCCATCCCCATGCCCCAGATGAGGGAACAGCTGCTGGCCGGGTTTACTTTTTAGCCTTCCGGGGGAGGGGGGCGGCGGGCTTCATGGCTATCTGCCACTCCCCCTTCCCGTCTCCCTTTACAATGGCGGCGTACTTTTTGTAGACCGCCGGATAGTTTTTAAGCACCCCTTCCGACATCTTGTCGAAGGGCATCACCACGTACCGGCCCAGGACCGACCGCCGGGGATTGTATGTGAGCATCCCCGTCACGTTCTCGAAGGTGATTTTTGCTTTGCCGTCCTTTTCGGTCTTTACCACGTCCAGGGAGACCATGAGCCCTATCAGCTTATAGAGCTCATTCTGGGCGGAGATAAAATTTCCAAGGGAGTAGACCACAAGGGTGTCCTTAACCATGGCCACAGGCTGGACCACGTGAGGGTGATGGCCGAGGACCAGATTTACCCCCAGGGAGGCCAGCTGCTCTGCAATTTTTTTCTGCCCCGCCGTAGGCTTGAACACGTACTCGTCGCCCCAGTGCATGGAGACTATTATTGCATCCGCCTTCTTTCTGGCCTTCTCCACATCCTGCTTCACCTTTTCGAGAGAGTAGACGCTTACGTAGTACTCCTTGCCCTTCGGGGCCTTAAGGCCGTTGGTGGTTGTGGTGTAAGCCATGAAAGCGCAGCTGATTCCCCCTGCCTTAAAGAAGCGGATCCCCTCGCTCGTCTCTCTGTCGGCATAGCTGCCGGCGGTGACGACCCAGTCCTTGTCCTTCCAGTACTCCAGGGAGGCAAGCACTCCCTTCTCTCCTCTGTCCAGGGTGTGGTTGTTGGCAAGGGATACAAGGTTAAACCCTGCGTCCAGAAAGGCATCCCCCACCTCCCTGGGCGAATTGAACCGGGGGTAGGTGGAAAGCCCCAGCTTGACGCCCCCCAGAATTGTCTCCTGGTTGTAGAAGGCCACGTCGTGAGCAGAGACCCTGCTCTTTACAAACCGGAGCATGGGGCGGAAATCATAGCCGCCCCCCTTGAGAGCCGCTGCATTGTAGACGCCCCTGTGGATCAGGGCGTCCCCTGCGGCAATAAGGGAGAACCTCTGCTGGGCCGCTGCCGGAGAGCATACAAAAACTGCCAGCACCACAAACATCGCTGTCCTGCGCAAAAAAGACATTTAACCGCCCCTTTCTTGTCCTCACTCCTGGGGAGCTAGGATCTTACGCATTGCTTTTAGTCCCGGCGGGAAGTATCCTGTTTTCGGCTCCCGACGCCGGGATTAAGCTTTTCCAGTCAGTATACCAAAAAGGAGATGAATATATTGCGCTGCATCGCTACTTTTGAGACGACCTCATCAGCCCTGCTCTTTGAAAGGGCGTGCAGAAAAAAAGGCATAAGGGCAAAAATCGTACCCGTACCGAGAATACTCTCAGAAAGCTGCGGCCTGGCCTGCGAATACCCCTGTGATGAGGAGCTTGCCGTACGGGGCTTATGTGAGGAGAAAAAAATCGACGTGCATTCATGGCATTCTTCAAATAACGGCTGGACATAAACCTTGCCCAAGAATACTATATAGGGGATAGTGGTATTAATCCCATAAGGAGGGCTAAAGTTCATGGACAGGAAAAAGGTGCTTATCATCGGGGGAGTGGCCTGCGGCGCCAAGACTGCGGCCAGACTTGCGAGGATTGCTCCCGACTTTGACATAACCGTTCTCGAACGGGGCGAACACCTTAGTTTTGCCGGCTGCGGCTTTCCCTACTTTGTAGGGGACGTAGTGAAGGAGTACAAGGATCTCGTATGCACGCCCCTGGGCATAATAAGGGACGCCAACTTCTTCAGAACGGTTAAGAACGTTACCGTCCACACCGGATGCCTTGCGACCAGGATCGACCGGGAAAACAAGTGCGTCATCGCCTCCGACTCCACCACCGGCGAGGAGAGGACCTTTCCCTACGACGACCTGGTGCTGGCTACCGGCGCATCTCCCATCCGGCCCCCCATTCCGGGCATCGACCTCAACAGGGTCTTCACTCTGTGGACCATGCCCGACGCCCTGGCCATGAAGTCAACCCTGTCCTCAGGGAACATAAAATCGGCGGTAGTCATCGGCGCCGGCCTGATAGGCATGGAGGTAGTCGAAGCCCTGGCGGAACGGGGCGTCAAAGTCTCAGTGGTGGACTTCCTTCCCACCCCCCTCCCTGCTCTGGTGGAGGAGGACTTCGGCCTGAGGGTAAAAAAGTCAGTCAAAGCTCACGGCGTGGACTTCTACGGCGGGGAGAAGGTTACGGAGATCATAGGAGAGGGCGGCGTGGTAGTCCAGGTCAAAACGGACAAACGGACCCTGCCGGCGGATATGGTGCTGCTGGCAGTGGGAATCCGGCCCAACACAAGCCTGGCGAGAGAGGCAGGCCTGGAGCTGGCCCCCAACGGGACCATTGTGGTGGACGACCGGATGAGGACCAGCGATCCCTCCATCTACGCCGGAGGGGACTGCGTCCTTTCGAAAAACCTCATCACCGGCAAGCTCGTCTGGCAGCCCATGGGCTCCACCGCAAACCGGGAGGGCAGGGTAATAGCCGACAATATCGCCGGCTACGACACGGCCTTTGCCGGCGTCCTGGGCACGGGCATCCTCAAGCTCTTCGACCTCACCATAGGCAAGACGGGCCTGAACGAGGCCCAGGCCCGGGAGGCGGGCTTTGACCCCGTAGCCATCGTGGTGGAGGAGCAGGACATACCTCACTTCATGCCCGGCATGGGAGACCTCACCATAAGACTTGTGGCGGACAGGGCGAGCCGCCGCCTTCTCGGCGCCCAGCTCATGGGCACGGGAGTGGTGGACAAGCGGCTGGACTCCCTGGTGGCCGCCATCTCTTCAGGCATGACGGTGGACCTTCTGGCCGACGGGGATTTCGCCTACGCCCCTCCCTTCGCCACCGCCCTGGACCCGAACACTCACGCAGCCAACACTCTGAAAAACAAGATGGACGGCCTGCTGAAAACCTATACGGCGGCAGAGCTGAAGGAGAGACTAGCCTCCTCCGACCCCCCTCTTCTGCTGGACGTAAGAAGCGGCATGGAGCTGGGAGTGCAGGGACGGCTTCCCTACGACTCGGTAAACATCCCCCTGGGCGAACTCAGGGACAGAATGGGAGAGCTCCCCGGAGACAGAGAGATAGTGACCTACTGCAAGATCTCCGTCCGGGGATGGGACGCCATAGCAGCCCTCAGGAGCGCGGGTTTCAAAAATGTAGCCCTGCTGGAGGGAGGCGTCATGGCCTGGCCCTACGATCTCGCTTAACGCCCCGCTGGGTGCAGCAAAATGGGCCGGACTTCCGTCCGGCCCATTTTGCTGCCTATTCT
>JBMNVK010000099.1:0-8681 GCA_050946755.1 Aminivibrio sp.
ACCGGTTTGCCCGGAGAAGCTCCCTCTCCCTCAGGGACGGAGAGCCTGAAAAAAACTCCTCCGGCATCTCTCTTGGCATAGGGCTGAGGACCCTTGACAGGTGGGGAAGACAGGGGGCTGCCCAGGTCAACTCCCTTGACAGGACCTTTCTTGAGGACCTGACCGAATGGAGCCTGAATAACTGCGCCTCCTCAGAGCCGGATCCCTATCTTATTCTGGGTGCGGACTGCCCCTTCCCTGACGGGGACCTGGAGCTGTTCGATCCGGAAGTGGAGGAGGTCACCCCCGAATTCAGGATGGAGAAGTGCAGGGAAATGTGGGAGACCGCCCGGCAGGGAGACCCGAGGGTGGTGTCCGTCAGAAGCGCCGCCTGGGGCGAGGGATCGGGGGAGTATCACTACCGGTCGTCGGAGGGCCAGTCCCTCTGGTACGAGGCCACCAGGGCCGGATGCGGCGTTTCCGTGGCCATGGCCGGGGAAGGGGATATAATGGAGATGGGCGGATACGGAGATGACAGCCGCTTTGTCTCAGAGCTGGATCCCCGGCAGGCGGCCGAGGAGGCTGTAAAGCGTACTGCCCTGGTGTTGGGAGGGAAACCTCTCCCCACGGGCAGATACGACCTCGTCCTTGACGGAGAGGCTGCCGCATCCCTTATAGACGTTATTGGAGAGCTGTTTCTCGCCTCGTCCGTGCATAAAAACCGGTCCTTCCTAAAGGACAGGCTCGGCGAACAGGTGGCTTCTGCTGCTCTTACCCTGGTTGACGACGGACTTTTAAAACGAGGTCTGGGGACCTCTCCCTTCGACGGGGAGGGAGTGCCCAGATCCTGTACCCGCCTTCTCTCCTCCGGGGTGGCCGAAGGATGGCTTTATAACCTTAAATATGCCCTTACTGACGGAGTAAAATCCACAGGAAACGGAAGCCGGGCTCTGTCAGGCACGCCCGATGTGGGCTGTACAAACCTGATCATGGAGCCGGGAGAGGGAACTCTCAAGGATCTTTTCATCCGGGTGGGAAGCGGCATTTATGTAACGGAGCTCATGGGATTCCATACTCTGAATCCGGTGAGCGGCGAGTTTTCGCTCGGAATAAAAGGAACGTCCGTTTCAGGGGGCGCTCCAGGAGGTGCAGTTTCAGGAATGACCATAGCCGGAAACCTGAAAGATGCAATGATGAACATTGACCTTGTTGGAAATGATTTCCGATTTTACGGCAGCACCGGAGCCTGCTCCATGGTGATACGAGATGTGGCGGCATCGGGCGGCTAGACTTTTTCTGACCCTTATCCTTCTCCTGTCCGCCCTTAACTCCGGGGCCCGGGCTGATGAGGCGGGTCTTTATGCTGGCGGCTCCTCTCTGGGAGGGGTGCCGTCCGTAAAGCGGGGAGCCCATAGGATGGTCTCTGCTCTTTCCATGGCAAAAACTCTGGGCATGGAGGCGTCAGTCAAAGGAGATACCCTGACGGTCTCCGCCGGCAGGAGCAAGATCCGCCTTGTGGAAGGGGCAGCTGCTGCATGGCTGGACGCAGAGCTCGTGCCTCTTGCCGCTTCAACCCTTTCAGAGGGAAAGGAGTGGTTTGTGGAGAGTCGTTCTGCCCTTAAGCTATTCAACTCCCTCCTCGTTAGATCAGGAAAAGAGGGAAATCTTGCGTGGGGAGAAGCTCCCCCTGCAGGGACCTCAGTCCCCAAACCATCGACCTCCCTTTCCTCAGGTCCTCCTCCCGCAAAGCCGGAGCCTCCCTCCGCGCCTGTCTCCTCTTCCGGAGGGCCGGTGCTTAACAAGGTGAGATGGGGCAGCGACGACGGCAAGATCAGAGTGGTGCTGGACTACGAAGGAAGCGCCGCGCCCCAAATACGGGAGGAGGGCGGTACGGTAAAAGCAGAGTTTGCCCTGGGCAAGGCCGGGCTGCCGGATCTTGCCTCCCCTTACGGTGAGATCAAGGTCTCTTCGGTGAACTTCGGCGACAGAATAGCCCTCTCCTTCTCCTCATCCCTTCCCCTAAAGGAGATAATTCCCCTTACGGGGCCCCCGAGGATAGTTATTGACTACGTCCGCAAGGGAGGCGCTCCCCCCGCAGCCTCTGTAAAGACCCCTCCTGCTGTGCCCCCTGCCGTATCTGTAAAAGGGCCCCCCAGAAAGACTGGCCCCAAGGTAGTGGTGGTTGACGCAGGCCATGGGGGCAAGGACCCCGGCGCAGTGGCTAACGGCCTTAAAGAAAAGGACATAAATCTTGCGGTGGCCCTTCTTCTTGCCCAGAACCTCAAGAAGCAGGGATTTGACGCCCGCCTCACCAGGGATAAGGATGTATATCTCACGCTGCAGCAGAGGACGGAGCTGGCAAACAAATGGAATGCGGACGTCTTTGTGAGCATTCACGCAAATGCCCTGCCTCCCGGCCGCCATGCAACGGGCATGGAGATATATCTGATGGCCCTGCCTACGGACAAGGACGCTATGGAGCTTGCCCTAATCGAAAACAGAGAGCTGGCCGAGGGCAACGGCGCTGAGTCGGCCAAGGCTGCTGATAAGAGGACCAGAATGCTGCTTAGCATACTGGGGGACATGCAGCAGAACGCAAAGATAAACGACAGCACGGATTTTGCCGAGTGCCTATTCAAGGAAGGCTCCAAGGGTGGAATTAAAATGCGGCGGGTAGCCCAGGCTCCCTTCTTTGTTCTCAGGGGCGCAGCCATGCCCGCTGTACTCATAGAGACAGGTTTTCTTACAGAAAAAAAAGAAGCCGCCATGCTTGCCAGCAAAAAATACCAGAACACCATGGCCTCGTCCCTTGCCAGGGGCATAGTCCAATATCTGGCGGACAGCTGATGCCGGCGCTTCTGTGGTTTTAGGAGGAGATTTTATTAATGGCCCGTAAATATGACGACTACGACGACGGATTCGAAGTGAGAAGAAGGCCCCCTGACGACGAGCCGCCCATACTCATCAGGGAGGAAAGAAGGCCCGTAAAGAGAAGACGGCCTCCCGAACCGGAGATAAGAAAAGCACCCCTTCTCATCAGGCTCATCGCCTGGGGAGGGGTAATAGTCTTCTGCTTTGTGGCCGGCTACGTGGGCACCTCCCTGGCCCTTCGAATGCTTAATAAAAAAGACATCCTTCTGAGAAAAGACGTGGTCGCAAACAGGGAAGAGGTCCCGGGAGCCCTGGAGGCAGGGAGCGGAGAGATAAAGGTCAACGCCCGCAAAGTCGGCTTCACCGTGCACTATCCCAGAGATGGGGGGCTGGCCTCAGACAAACATGAGATTCTGTCCGGAATTATGGAGGACGACATCCGTCAGATTTTCGGAAAGATCATATCCCTTACCCCCGGAAAATTCTCCCAGGACATGAAGGTCCTTAACGTGTTCAGGAGCGGCGACACCCTGTTTCTTAACCTCAACTCCCCCTTTGTAGCCTCCCTGTCAAAGATAGGTGAGAAAGAAAGCGCCCTGTTCATAACGGCTGTAGTAAGAACGGTTACTGAAAACTTTCCGCCCCTTACCAAGGTCCGCTTTCTAGTGAACGGACAGGTTCCTTCAGAGGGAGCCCCTGTGGATCTTACAGTCCCCTGGCAGCTGCCCCAATGACGGGCGCCGGTCTGAAGAGCCGTCCCGGCGGCAGGAGGGAAGACGAGCTTCGCCCCGTAGCCTTTCAGAGAAATTTTGTACGGCATGCAGAAGGGTCAGTGCTTGTCTCCTTCGGCGATACAAGGATAGTCTGCTCTGCCACGGTGGAGGAGAAGGTGCCTCCCTTCCTGAGGGGTTCGGGCCAGGGCTGGGTAACCGCCGAGTACGGCATGCTTCCCCGGTCCACCTCAACCCGCATTCACCGGTTCGGTCCCAGGGGAGGCCCGAGCGCCAGGAGCACCGAGATCCAGCGCCTGGTGGGCAGATCCCTCCGGGCCTGCGTGGACATGAGGGCCCTTGGCGAGAGAACTGTCATAGTGGATTGCGATGTAATCCAGGCTGACGGCGGAACCAGAACCGCTGCCATTTCGGGCGGGTATATAGCCCTCTTCGACGCCCTGAGGTTTCTCAGGGCAAAAGATGTCTTCTCCCTTCTGCCCATCAAATTTTTCCTCTCCGCCGTAAGCGTTGGCCTCGTGGAGGGCGTTCCCCTTCTGGACCTATGCTACGAGGAGGACAGCGCCGCCGATGTGGATATGAATGTAGTAATGAATCACAGGGGCGAATATGTGGAGATTCAGGGGACGGGGGAGGAGTCCGTGTTCTCCTTCCCGCAGCTTTCTGCCATGCTGGACCTGGCGGCAAGGGGGGCAGCTCGGATAAATGAACTTCAGAGAGAGGCCCTTGCAATTGAAGACGGTGAAATCTCCTTTTCCTGACGGGCTGATTTTCGCCAGCGGCAACCGGGGAAAGTTCAGCGAAGTGGCGGCCCTCTTCTCTCCCCTGGGAATTGATATCATCTTCGGGCCGGAACGAGCCTCCCTGGAGATCGAAGAGGACGGCTCCAGCTACCCGGCCAACGCTCTCTTAAAAGCCCGGGCCTGGGCCTTGGAGACAGGCCTTCCCGCCCTGGCGGACGACAGCGGTGTGGAGATCAGGGCCCTTGGCTGGAAGCCGGGCATTCACTCTGCCAGAATGGGCAAAACTGACGAGGAAAGAGTTAAGTGGCTCCTTGAGGCCCTTGAAGGGAAAAAGGACAGGCAGGCCCGCTATGTGGCTTCCTTCGCCCTATACTTTCCCTGCACTCAGATCTGCTTCATTACCGAGGGGGAGTGCCCGGGCATAATCTCCTTAACTCCCCTGGGTACGGAGGGCTTCGGATATGATCCCGTCTTTATTCCGGAGGGCTTTAACGAGACCTTTGGCCAGATTCCCGGCGAGATAAAGAGAAAAATTTCCCACAGGACCATCGCGGGTCTGAGAATGCTCAATATCCTTTCAGCAGGATTTGTGATAGAATGACTATTTGTCCGGAACCGTTTCACAAATTGTAGGAGGTGCGCTTGGTGAAGACCTTTCTCGGTATAATCCATATATTGCTCTGCCTGGCCCTTTCGGGGGTAGTTCTTCTTCAGCAGAGAAAACAGGGCGGTTTCGCCGGTATCTTCGGCGGAGGCACCCAGGCCGACATGGGAGGCCAATGGCAGCGTTTCACGGGGCTCACAAAAATTACGGTGGTTTTGACCTTTATTTTCATGGTCACCTCCATCATCCTGGTCCTGTATTAGGGTCCTCCTGAGATGAACTCCGGAAGCCGCCCCGGCTCCGCCGGGCCTCTGGACGGCTACGGTGATGTACGGGGACTGTCCGTCGAAAAAGAAAGGCTTCAATCAGCTACCCATGATGAAATTCTTAACGGACTGACCACGGATGTATATTTTGTCAAGGCAAGGGACGTTCTTAAAAAAGCGGGCCGCCTTGATACTCCGGTAACGGCGGAGATCTTTGCCCGCAAGGGCGGCGTGTTTGCCGGCCTTGACGAGGTAAAGCTGCTCTTGTCCGGCAAAGCCGTGGAACTGGAGGCCCTCAGGGAAGGGGACGAGTTCTCCCCCCGGGAGGTAGTGGCCCGCATTACCGGCCCCTACGGCGAATTTGGCATGTATGAAACGGTCTTGCTGGGAATGTTTGCCTCCGCTACATCCTGGGCAACTGCTGCCAGGGAGTGCGTAAATGCGGCAGAGGGCAAGCCTGTGCTCTGTTTTGGAGCCCGTCATCTGCACCCTGCCGTGGCGCCGGTTATGGAGCGCACTGCCGTAGTCGCCGGCGGATGCAGCGGATCGAGCTGCATTCTCGGAGCCAGGCTGGCGGGAGCTGAACCCACCGGGACAGTCCCTCATGCCGCTGTCCTCATAGTAGGAGATACGGTAGCCCTTGCAAAATGCTACGACGCCGTCATGCCTGAGGATGACCAGAGGATCGTGCTTGTGGATACCTTCAAGGATGAGGCAGAGGAGACCCTTCGGGTGGCAGAAGCTCTCGGAGACCGCCTGTCTGCCGTAAGGCTGGATACCCCCGGAGAAAGAGGCGGCGTGTCTGCCGACCTGGTCCGGGAGATAAGGTGCCGGCTGGATCTGGCAGGATACAGCCATGTAAAGATTGTGGCCTCCGGAGGGCTCAACCCTGACCGCATAAGAGATCTGGGCGCGGCGGGAGCAGACTTTTTCGGAGTGGGCAGCTATATCGCCCATGGGGCCACCATAGATATGACCATGGACATAAAGGAGATCGACGGCCTTCCCGTGGCAAAAAGAGGAAGATTGCCGGGAAGGATTGAAAACCATCGCCTTGTTCGTGTAAAATAGCTCCTTGCGTCATCAAAGCAAACACTTCGTTCTGCAGAACAAAAAGGGAAGGCCCGGGGGGACCCCCAACCACATCCCCTTCAGATTGCAGGCCCTCTCTTAAAGAGCTGAGGTAACGGTGTTTTTTATAAAAGAATCATCCAGGAAAGAGTATGAAGGAGGAAAACCCATGTCGGACAGCCGTTCCTTTATGGCCGTAAAAGGAAAAGTCGAACGCAACTGGTACCTGGTCGACGCCACAGACAAGCCTCTGGGCAGGGTAGCATCCCAGGTTGCGAAAATTCTTATGGGCAAGAACAAGCCCATCTACACACCTCACGTTGATTGCGGCGATTTTGTCATAATCGTAAACGCCGATAAAGCAAAGCTTACGGGCAATAAAAGGCAGACCACCAAAATCACCCGCTACACGGGCTACATCGGAGGACTGCGCACCATCACCCTTGGAGAGATGATGGATAAAAAGCCGGTGCAGCTGATGCAGAGAGTTGTCAAGGGAATGCTACCGAAGAACCGTCTGAAATACTTCAACAAACTCAAGGTATATGCCGGACCGGAGCACCCCCACAGCGCCCAGAAGCCCGTAGAAATAGAAGTGTAATTCAGGGAGGGAAAACACTATGCAGGACACAACCTACTTCTGGGGCACAGGAAGAAGAAAAACAGCCCTGGCCCGCGTAAGGGTCCGTCCCGGCGACGGAACCATAAAAATTAACGACAGAACAGTCGAGGACTACTTCCCCAGGGTTGTATGGCAGAACAGCGCCCTTCGGCCCCTGAAGACTGCCGGCCTTGAGGGCAAGGTAGACGTCTTTGTCCGGGCCTCCGGCGGAGGACTCACCGGCCAGGCTGGAGCGGTAAGACTGGGCATTGCCAGGGCCTTGATAAAGCTGAACCCTGAACTGAGGCCTGCCCTTAAAAAGGAAGGGCTCCTCACCAGGGACTCCCGGATGGTGGAACGCAAAAAGTTCGGCCAGAAGGGCGCCAGAGCAATGAGGCAGTTCTCCAAACGTTAAGATAAAAGCAGGTATTCTGCGGACGGGCTTCGGCCCGTCTTTTTTTTTGCCAGTTATTGACTGACCGTTCGGTATGTTATATAATTCCACATACTGAACGGTCGGGAGGTATCTGAATGGCAGAGGATAACAGGGATTCTCGCAAGGCGATTATCGACGCAGCCCGGGAGGGATTTGCCACCAGGGGATTTTACGGCGCCAGCATGGACTATATCACCAGGAATGCCGGGGTGAGCAAGGGGGCCGTATACTGGCATTTCCCCGGAAAATGGGAGCTGTACAAAACGGTCATATCAGAAGAGGCGGAACGGCTGAAGCAGATTGTCCTGCCTCCGGAAGTGAAGCTGACCAGGGGAGAGGCCATGGACTTCTTTTTAACCAGGGGCGAGCAGCTGATAGATATTTTTGCCGGTGACACCATCTGCAGGCTGCTTTTTGTCTATCTGCAGCTGGAGGCCATGAGGGGAAAGGACGATATGGCAGAGTTTTCAACCTCCCTCAGAATGTCCATCACAGAGGACGTGGTCCCGGTAATTCAGGCCGTCTACCCTGAGGACGCCTTTATCTCCCTGGGAATTTCCCACAGAGAGTTTGTAAATATGTTCATGAGCGTTCTGGGGGGCATTGTACTGAACATAGGCCTCACCATCTCCAGGGAAGAGGCGGCCAAAAGCTGGAGATTCCTGATTTCTTCGGTTCTCGGGAGGATTGAAAATGAATAGAAAACCCTTCTGTCTGTCCCTTTTGATCCTGAGCCTGCTGTTTATGATTGCTTCGCCGCTGCACGCAGCTGAACCCCTCACCCTGGATGTCCTTTTGCGGCTGGCCGGCGAGAACAATCCCATCCTTGCCGCAGGCAGGCAGAGGATTGTGCAGGCCGGGGAAAAGATCCATCAGGCAGCGGCTCCGGGGCTTCCTCAGCTGGAAGTCTCCCTGCTCTATCAGACGGCGGATAAAGATCCCTTTCACCCTGTCTTTATAGGCGGGCAGCAGGTGGGCTTTGCCCAGGCGGGCTTCCGCAACACCTGGAAGGCTGCTCTGACCCTCAGTCAGCTGCTGTACAGCGGCGGAGCCGTAAAGTATTCTACTGCCTCAACCAGGATGGCCCTCATGGGGGTGGAGGCGGCGGAAGAGCGGACAGCCCAGGGAGTGGAGTGGGCGGTCACCTCGGCCTGGTACGAGCTTCGCCGGGCCATTGGCAGACTTTCCGTGGCAGAGGAGATGCTGGGTCTGGCACAAGAGCATCAGCGCCATGTGGAGGCCCTGTTCCGCAACGGGATGGTGGCAAAAAACGAAGTGCTGAGGGTGGAGGTCTCCGTATCGGAGGCAGAGCTTAACCGCATAAGGGCGGCAAACGGCGTTGACGTGGCCTGGCATGCCCTGGAGCGGGCGGCAGGCAT
>JBMNVK010000100.1:0-8558 GCA_050946755.1 Aminivibrio sp.
CAGGTTTTCCCCCAGGTAGTGAGCTCTTCCCACTTCGTACATGGCTCCGGTATCACCCTGCTCGGCAGCCAGAGTATAAAGTTCAAAGGCTTTTTTGAGGTCTTTCTCCACGCCTCTTCCGATCTCATAGAGATAGGCCAGATTGTTTGCTGCATCGGCCCTGTGGTGTTCGTTCATAGCCCTCTCGTAAAGCTGGGCTGCCTCGGCGGTCATCTCCGGGTCATCCCGAAAGTCGGCGCCGAAGGCCAGAATGTTTGCCCTGTTGAACTGGGCGTGCTCGTCTCCTGCCTCTGCCGGATCCCGGTACCATTCCGCCGCCCTGGCCAGGTCCTGCTCAACTCCGTCGCCTGTGTGGTAGCTGAAGGCCACAGCAAATTTTGCCGCCCTGTGACCGTCCTCCGCCGCCTTCAGGAACCATTCAAAGGCTTTTTCGGAGTTCTGTTCCGTGCCGATGCCCTCATCGTAATAGGCTCCGGTCATGAATTTTGCATAGGTGTTTCCTGCCTCTGCCGCCCTCTTCATCCAGTCAAAAGCCTTTGCGGGATCGGGCTCCGTCCCCGTCCCCTTTGAATAGGCGTCGGAGGTCATGAGCATGCCGGCCGGATGTCCTGCCTCACCTGCTCTGATGAAATATTCAAGGGATTTGGCCTCGTCTTTTTCCGGCCCCTCTGACTCAAGGTAGATCATGCCAAGATAAAAAAGCCCTTCCATGTCGCCCTTGTCCCCGGCCTTTTTGTACCATTCGATGGCCCTGGCAATGTCCTTCTCCGTCCCAACTCCCTTTTCGTAGCAGCGTCCCACATAGTACTGGGCGGCAGGATAGCCCCCTTCGGCCGCCTTCATATACCATTCGAAGGCTTTTTCGCCGCTTTTGCCCATCCCCTGATCAGGGGCCGGATGTTCAGGATCGAAGGCCTGTCCCAGCCTTACCTGGGTTGCGGGATCCTCCTCGTTGCCCCTGAACCAGTCGGGGTATTCAATATCCGCCATGGCGGGGGTTGCCGCCATTAAAAGGGCCAGCACAAGAGCCCAGAGCACTGAAGTCTTTCGATTCATAATGTTCCTCCTTCTGCGATGAAAAGTAAGATGTTTTGCTCATATCTTTGCTTAAGCTTTAATCCATTCTATAAAAAACCCATAAAAACTCAAGCCTGATTCGGGATGCACCGCTCTTTACGGCTATGGAGAATAATCAGGCAAGGCCTTATTAAATTGCAGACAGACAGATCGGGGAACCCTGAAGCAAGGTTCTCCGATCTGTCTGAAGGAGGGTGGTGCTTTTTCAGCTTTGGCCCCGGGAGGCCAGATATTGGCGGAAGGTGCCCCATACGCCCATGGGCATCCAGATTATGAAAAAAACCAGGGCAATGCCGTAGATTACGAGGCGAAGCTCCCCTGCCATCCTAAGAAGTTCGGGAAGCACCGTGAGGCATATAGCTCCCAGGACAGGGCCAAACAGGGTGCTCATCCCGCCGAAAATAACCATTACCAGGATGTTGATGGATTCGTTGATAGTGAAGGTTACAGGACTGATAAACAGAATGTAGTGAGCGTAGAAGGACCCGGCCAGCCCTGCCAGAGCGCCGCCGATGGTAAAGGCCAGCACCTTGCTCTTCATGGTGTCTATCCCGATGGAAGCGGCCAGCTCCTCATTTTCCCTTACGGCGATCATGGAATCTCCAATGCGGGATCTTTCGATTCTCCACAGAAAGTACAGGACGCCTGCAACGAAGACAAGCCCCAGGAAGTAGTAGTCAGTCCTGGATTCGAGGGCGACAGGGAGGCCGAAGAGCGAAAAGGCCGTGGGCCGGGGAATGCCCGTTATCCCCATGGGGCCGTTTGTGACGGGAATCCAGTTGTTCATTACCACTGCCACCAGCACCCCGAAGAAGGCCGTTGTAATAGCGAGGACGTGCCCCCTGAGGCGCAGCACCAGCTTTCCGATGACATAGGCGGCGAACCCGGCGGAGACCCCTGCGATCCAGAAGGTAAGCCAAAAGGAAAGGCCCAGCCGGATGCTCAGGATTGCCGAGGTATAAGCGCCCATGCCGTAAAAGGCGGCGTGCCCCATGGAGACCTGCCCTGTAAAGCCTACGAGAAGGGAGAGGGAGAGGGCAAGGACGGCGTAAATTTCGGACATGACAAAGATATGGAGATAATAATCCAGCGAGAAGAAGCGGGGCAGGGAGATCAGGGCCGCAAGAACAGCGAGGGCAAAGAGTGTTTTGGTAAGTCTGCCTTTCATGATTTGTCTCCTCCGGTAAGGCCTTCCGGCTTGAAGATGAAAAGGAGTATAAGCAGAAGGAAGGGATAAGCGTCTTTATAGGCGTAGCTTATGAACCCGCCGCCCAGGCTCTCCACCAGACCGATGAGAATTGCTGCAATTATGACTCCCCTGATTTTGCCAAAGCCTCCCATGATCACGATCACGAAAGATTTAAGCACGACGGTGAAGCCCATCTCCGGGTTTACAAAGAACATGGCCCCTACCATGGTCCCTGCGGCTGCGGCAAGGCCTCCTCCAATGGCAAAAGTCACGGAATATATTCTTCGTATATTTATTCCGGCCAGCTGGGCTGCTACTCTGTCCTGGGCAACAGCTCGCATGGCCTTGCCCGTCCTGGTGTACTGGATAAACCAGGCCAGCAGCAGCACCAGCACTACGCTTAAGGCAAGTATCGTCAGTCGTTCTCCCGTTACAAAAAGCCCGTGGAAAGAAAAACGGTACCGGGCAAGGCCGGACGTGATCTTTCTTGGGTCTGCCTTAAAGAAAAACAGCGCCAGGTTTGCAAGAGCTGTGGAAAGCCCAAAGGAGAGGAGCATGCTGTTGATCAGCGGCTTTCCTACAATCGGGCGGAATACGGCCCGCTCTATGATCGCGGCTATAAGGCCCATGCCCGCCATGGCGATGAGCAGTGCGACCAGAAAGGGGACCTTGAGGTATGTTATGGAAAACAGGGCCATGAACGCGCCGATCATGTAAAATTCTCCGTGGGCGAAATTGGCTATTTCCAGGATGCCGAAGATCAGGGAAAGGCCCAGTGCGATAAGAGCATAAATACACCCGAGAATGATGCCGTTCAGCACCTGCTGAAAAAAAACGGTGACCATAAGCACTCAGCTCCTAGGAAAAATGGGGGAGCACCCGAAAGGGGGCTCCCCGCCGTATTTTAAAATACAGAGATGGGTCCTGCGATAACTTCGAAGTTGCCGTCCTTGACCCCTATAATGTATTCGTCAATGATCAGCTGGTTCTTTTCATCAAAGTACGCCTTGCCCTGGGGGCCTTCGTACTTAATCGCAGAAAGGTGCTCCCTTACCTTATCCGTGTCCAGAGAATTGGCCTTTTCAATTGCTATGGCTACCATGCGAGTGCAGTCATAGCCTGCCTGGGCGTACTTTTCAGGATCGGCGTTAAATCTGCCTCTGTAATCCGCCACGAATTTCTGGGCGGCGGGAGTCTGGATTGTAGCTACAAACCGGCTGGCGCCAACAATGCCCTCGGCATTCTCACCGGTCAGCTCAATAAACTTTTCATTGAAAGTTCCGCTCGTGGGGTCCATGATGAGCATGCGGTCGCCGATGCCCATTTCGTGATACTGGGCAATGACCCGGGACAGGTCTACCGTCTCTCCGAACAGGCAGAGCCCGTTGGCCTCCGATGCGGAGAGTTTGGTCACGATGGGGTAGTAGTCCGTCTCGCCCTGGTTAAAGTACTCGGTAAAAACAGCCTTGCCCCCAAGCTTTTCAAGCTCTTCATCAAAGGCTTCCACAGACCCTCTGCCGTAATCGGTGTTGATGGCGATATAGGCCCATTTGTCCGCCTTCATCTCCTGAACCGCCCATTTGGTAAAGGCTGTCGCTATCATGGCTGAATTGTCGCAGCCGCGGAACATCCATATGTTGCCCATCTCTGTGATCTTGGGGGCCAGCGATACGGGGGTGATGAGGGGGACTTTGGCCCGCTGAGCCACGTCCATCATTGCCAGGGTGCAGGAGCTGCCGAAGTCGCCTATTACCGCGACTACTTCCTCCATGCCCACCAGCTTCTCCATGGCGGCCACTGCTGTGGCGGGGATGCCTGCACTGTCCTCCACGAACAGCTGTATTTCATTTCCGTGGATTCCTCCGGCGCTGTTGATCTCATCCACTGCCATTTTTATTCCGTTCAGGGCAAGATTGCCGTCATAGGCAATTGCTCCTGACGTAGGCAGCACCACTCCAATTTTGACGGGAGCCTTGGGCAATTCGGCAAAGGCCGGAGCGGCAAATAGTACGGCAAGTACAAGGATTAACGCGGTCATCAGTTTCCTTTTCATCTTCTGTAGCACCTCCTGCTTATTGTATAGCCCTCCCCGCAGGGAGGTTTTTAAATTCCCAGGTAGGACCGGCGAACCTCGTCATTCTGCATAAGGTCTGATGCCTTTCCTGAAAGGGTGATTCTTCCCGTTTCAAGTACATAGGCGTAATCCGCCAGGGAAAGGGCTATGAAGGCATTCTGTTCGACCAGGATGACGGTTGTTCCGGTATTGCGGATATCCCTGATGGCTTCGACTACCTTTTCTACCAGGATCGGCGCGAGGCCCAGGGACGGCTCATCCAGCATCAGCAGCTTGGGGCCGCACATAAGAGCTCTGGCAATGGCGAGCATCTGCTGTTCTCCGCCGCTGAGGCTCCCCGCCAGCTGCCCCTTTCTCTCCCCCAGTATGGGGAAAAAATTGAAAGCCCACTCCACCCGTTCTTCCACGAGTTTTTTATCCTTTACAGATATCGCCCCCATCTCCAGGTTTTCGAGAACGCTCATTTTCGGCCATACCCGGCGCCCTTCGGGACACTGGGACAGACCCAGGGAGACAATTCGTTCCGGCGGCGCCTTCTCAATGCGGTGTCCGTCGAACTCGATGGTGCCCGACGTGGCCTTGAGCACGCCTGAGAGACACATCATGAAGCTGCTTTTGCCTGCTCCGTTAGCTCCTATGAGAGTGACAATAGAGCCTTTTTCCGCCTCGACGGTGACGCCGTCAAGGGCCTTGACGTGGCCGTAGTGGGCGGTAAGATCCTCAACTTTGAGAAACATTCTGAAACCCCTTTCCCAGATAGGCTTCGATAACCTGGGGATTTCTTGAAACTTCTTCAGGTCTCCCCTCCGCCAGCTTTTCTCCGTAGCTGAGCACGATCATTCTGTCAGAAATGGATACGACCAGCCTCATGTTGTGCTCGATGAGAAGAATAGTGATTCCCCTGTCCTTCCGGATGCGCAGAATGATGTCGATCAGCTCTTTGGTCTCAACAGGATTGAGCCCCGTTGCCGGCTCATCGAGCATGAGCAGGGAGGGCCCTGCCGCAAGGGCAATGGCTATGGAGAGAATGCGCTGCTTTCCGTAAGGTATGTTCTGCACGAGGGAGCCTCGCCACTCCTCGAGGTTGGTGAAGCGGAGAATGTCTCCAAGACTGTCGGCAATTTTTTCATCTTCGTCCCGTAAGGCGCCCCCGCCAAAAAGTATGGCGGCCGGCGACGTCTTGCGGTGAAGGCTGAATCCAATCCGGACGCTATCCTCAACGGTGATGCCTGCAAAGATATTGGTCTTCTGGAAGGTCCTGACAAGCCCCATGGCTGCAATCTCATGGGGGGCCATCCCGGTTATGTCTCTGTCGAGAAAGTAAACTTTGCCTTTTGTGGGCTTTAAAAAGCCGCTTGCCACGTTGAAGAACGTCGTCTTGCCTGCGCCATTGGGTCCGATGAGGGAGAGTATCTCGCCCTTTCTGACCTCAAGGTCCACATTTTCGACTGCCTTCAATCCTCCAAAATGCATGGATACGCCATCGGAACTCAACATGATCATGACTTTGCATCCTCCCGGCAGGAAACAGGGACGCCCGTTATTTCCAGCGCGGCCCTGCGTAAAAGTTGTTCGTAGCCGTCAAAATGACCTTCCATTTCAAACAGGGGCCCGGCAATGCTTAAAGCCGCAAGAAAGTTGCCGTCCCCATCAAGAAGCGGAACGGCAATCTCAGCCGCGCCTGCTGTCAGCTCATTGCAGCTAAGGGCGCAGCCTTTACTTTTGATGGTTTTTATCTCTTCACGAAGAATGGACGGATCGTTAATTGTAGAAGGGGTAAAGGATTTAAAAGGGGTGGAGAGTACTTTTTCCTGTACCGGCAGAGGTGCATAGGCCAGGATGATTTTGCCGCAGGCAGCGGCGTAAAGAGGGAATGACTTTCCCACGTCGGCCACAAGTTTAAGTGCCCGCTCAGGTTCCACTTTGTCCAGGCAGATGCCCGAGGTCCCTTCCAGGACAAGAAGGAGAACCGTATTGCCAGTTTTTGCGCTAAGCTCCTCCATGATCGCCCGGGATTGCCTGACCAGCTCGAACCGCAAACGCCACGTGTTTGCAAAAATCAGGAATTTAATGCCTATCCTGTAGCTTTGAGTTTCAGGGTCCCGGGTAACCCAGTCTTTTTCCTGGAGATCGGAAAGAAGGCGCTGAACGCTGCTTCTCGGAACTCCCGATAATTCGGCTATTCCTCTGATTCCCACGTTCTGTTCAGAGGATATGAGGACCTCTAAAATATTCATGAGCTTCATTGCAGTATTCATACCGGCCATCTCCTTAGAGTTGGGACAGGTGACCTGGATTTTGTTTTAAGAATACAGCAAAAACAGGATTCGTCAATATCCCGGACCGGGGTAAGGACGAATCCTGTTTGAGTTAGATCGGCTTGTCGCCTGTATTTCGTGAATTAGCCCGGCTGAGCCGGATTATTTTTCCTGCTCCTGCTGGTTCTAAACTCTACTCAGGTCCCCTTCCGGGGAGAATTTCATGGGCTCGGGGGAGTTGAGGCAGCGGATTTTCTCGTGTCCCTGCATTTCATCCCAGTAGGCCTCTGACAGGAGGATGGTGGTCAGCTCCAGGGTGTTTTTTATCTGTACGATTCTGCACTCTTTGCCCTTTTTGGGGGCGCAGGCGGAGATGGCTATTGCCACTGCGTCCCGTTCGGTATTGGCCATGAGAGGGATGGCGCAGCCCCGGATGTCTCCTGCGGTTACGCCGTTGGTGTAGGTGCTGGCGAAATCCAGATTTTGAACGGCTTTGAGGGTGGTTATATCGCCAAGACCGATGCCCAGAGCGTTGCCTGCTGAGTGTTCTGTGATGCCGAACACCGCCACGGAGGTGGGACAGCAGACCTCTTCAAATCCCAGGGCCCCTGGCATGGGCCTTCCCGAGATGTTGGGGTCCATCCCGGCGCCGCTTATCTCCTTGCCTATTTTTTCCACCAGAAGAATATCGATGTCCCCGGGGTAGAGTCTGCCCATGGATTCCTTGGCAACCACCAGAAGCTCCTTCTCCCGGGAGATGATCTGCTCCGGCATTACAGCTTCCGCTATCATGGTCTCCTCGAAGGCATTTTCCACTAGGGCCAGTCCGAAAAGCACCGGGGCCTTTTCCAGAAACAGTTTGGCCCCGGAGAGGACGGAGGGGCCCAGGTTTGCCACTCCCAGACCGTGGACCGCCGCTGCTCCCTTATGTTTGCCCAGACCGACGGACATCATTTTGCAGAGGCCGCTCTCGATGGTCGCTTTGAAGTCTGTATGAGCCTTAACCCGGTTGCATACCACAATGCCGTCCGATTCGAAGGCGAACTTGTCGCAGTGGACGTAGTAGCCCTCCTCAGTAAGCCCCAGACCCACTGTCTCCATGGAGGAGAGGAGGGGGATGCCTATGGAATCCTCTGTAACGCCCAGTCCCTCCAGAAGTTTGATCTGCCCCTCTGCAGTAGCCCCTCCGTGACTTCCCATGGCCGGCACCATAAAGGGCTCAGCCCCTCTGCTTTTAAGGAATTGGGCTATGGCCTGCAGTGCCGGGACGATATCAAAAATGCCCCGGCTTCCGGCGGTGATGGCAATTCTCTTGCCCGTCAGATCGGGAAGGGGCAGTTTTTCCATGGAGGCGACAGCCTCGGCACGGACATCGTCAAGGCGGGGTTTCGGGAAGATCTGTTCTGCCCGGAACATGGATGGGAACTCTGTGCCCGTCTCCAGGGCATAAGGAATATGTTCAGGCCACACAGGAATATCCTCCTTTATCTATCTAAGCAGCTGCACAAGGCCCAGGCTGAGGGAAGGTATGAAGGTGATCATCAAAAGGGCAATTCCCATGGAGATGACGAAGGGCATGATGTTCTTGGAAATGCTCTCGATGCTCTCGCCTGATACGGCGGAGGCCACGAAGAGATTGATGCCGTAGGGAGGCGTAACGAAGCCTAAGGCCAGGTTGACGGTTATTATCACGCCAAAATGGACCGGGTCCACGCCGAAGCGGGTGACCACCGGAAGCAGTATGGGAGTCAGGATGATTACTGCCGCAATGTTGTCCACGAAGCATCCTATGATAAGCAGCACCAGGTTGAGAAGCAGCAGGATGACTACCGCCTCTGTGGAGAAGCCTCCCAGCCACGCCCCCAGCTTGGCCGGGATCTGGGCCATGGCAAGGTAGGCGGCGAAGGCCATGGAGAACCCTACCATGAAGGAGGTGGCACCGTTTACAAGGACTGCGTCT
>JBMNVK010000101.1:0-8414 GCA_050946755.1 Aminivibrio sp.
CCCCCTGCCTCCCCTGGAGGACAAGAGAAAAAAGGCGGAAGCCCTATGGAACGAGGCTGCCGCCCTTCAGCAGTCCTTTAAATATGAGGATGCCCTCGAGCTTTATAAAAAGGGCCTTGAAATCTCCCCGGACGACACAGTCAAGGCCCACGCGGAGAAATTGGAGGCCTTCATCCCCAGGGCAAAGGCCCGGGCCGAGGAGATATGGAATCAGGCCGCCGGTCTGCAAAATACCGGCAAATACGAAGAAGCCCTTGAAAAGTACCGGGAGGGCCTTGCCGTCTACCACAATCAAAAGGTGGAGGACCACGTGGAAAAACTGGAGGCCTTCATAGCCCGCCGAAAAAAATAACAGACTGCTAAAAAAGGCGGCGTCTTAAAACGACGCCGCCTCCTATCTCCCTAATGCTAAGATTTTATACCCTCCCGAACATGTTGCCCCCCCTAGTCATCCCGAACGCAGTGAGGAATCTGCCCTTAGGTTTTCAACACGCAGAATTCATCCCCAAAGGCTTGCAGAAAAACGCATTCGATGATATATACTTATATGAGCACATAAGCATATATTTATTCAGGAGGTCAACTATGAACTCTGCCGCTGAAAAAAACGAACAGCAGGTAAATCTGGAGGCCGTAGCCAGGGAGATGCCTCCCGAGGAAGCTTTATACGACCTTGCCGAGCTGTTCAGGGCCTTCGGGGACACTACAAGGATCAAAATACTATCGGCCCTCTCTCTCTCCGACCTGTGCGTGGCGGATATCGCGACCCTGCTTTCCATGAACCAGCCGGCCATATCCCACCAGCTGAGGGTCCTCAGACAGGCCCGGCTTGTCCGGGTAACCCGAAAGGGCAGATCTTCAATCTATGCCCTGGACGACGAGCACGTCAGAGCCATCTTTGATCAGGGTTTCAGGCACGTGCGCCATACTATGCCGGAAGGAGGAGATCTTCATGGCTAGCTCAACGACCCTTCGCCTATCCCTTGGCGGTCTGAACTGCGCCCAGTGTTCCGTCAAAATAGAAAAGTCTGTGTCAGAGCTTCCAGGCGTATCATGTGCCTCCATAGACATGATCACAGGGGGCATGAAAATTTCCCTTAACGGCAAGGACTCTGCCGCAGATGTAATCAGCCGCGTCAGGCAGATAGTAGAGGCCATTGAGCCGGGAGTGGCAGTCCATGAGCAGAAGGTCGCAGTCGGCCCGTCGAGCCTGCCGAAAGATGACATGGCCCGGCTGGCCGCTGGCGCTGCCCTTTGGCTTGGAGCCATCTTCCTTCCCGTTGGAGAGACGGTCCGGATGGGCCTCTACATAGCCGCCTACCTGACGGCGGGAATTAAAGTCATAAGGGCTGTGCTGCGCAACCTTCGGGGAGGCTCCATATTTGACGAGTTCTTCCTTATGACCATAGCCACTGCGGGGGCCTTCGCCATCGGCGACTTCTCCGAGGCGGTGGCGGTCATGCTTTTTTACGAATCAGGAGAGCTGGTGCAGGATCTGGCAGTGGAGCGGTCCCGCCGGTCCATCCTCTCCATCATGGATATCCGCCCTGACAAGGCCAACGTTCTTGCAGACGGCGAAATGTATGTGGTAAGAGCGGAGGAAGTGCTGCCCGGTCAGACCATCCTGGTGAGGCCGGGAGAGCAGGTCCCCCTGGACGGCACAGTGCTGGAAGGGGCTTCCTCGCTGAATACAGCCTCCCTTACCGGCGAATCCGTACCCTCTGATGTAGCCTCGGGGGATAAAATCCTCGCCGGCAGCGTCAACCTCGGCGGCACGTTAACAGTCAGGGTTACGGCGCCCTACGGAGAAACCACCCTGTCGAAGGGCCTTAAGCTCATCGAGGAGGCCCGGGAGAGCAAGGCCCCCACCGAGCGGTTCATCACGGCCTTCGCCCGCTGGTATACTCCGGCAGTGGTAGTCCTGGCGGCCCTTATCGCAACCCTGCCGCCCCTGGCGGGACTGGGGGACCTTCGCACCTGGGGCTACCGGGCTCTGGTGTTCCTGGTGGTATCCTGTCCCTGCGCCCTTGTGATCTCCATCCCCCTTGCAGTGTTCGGGGGCATCGGCGCCGCCTCTAAAAAGGGGATTCTGATCAAGGGAGGCGACGTGCTGGAGACCCTGGCGGGGGTAAAGGCCGCCCTCTTCGACAAGACCGGCACCCTTACCAGGGGAGTCTTCAAGGTTACGGAGCTTCACCCCTCCCCCTCCTTCACTGAAGAAGAGCTTCTGGAGACAGCCGCGGCGGCGGAGCGGGGCTCAAACCACCCCATCGCCAAAGCGGTGGCAAAGGCCGCCAAAACAGACGGCGGGGCAGAAGGCCTGATCGAAGAGCTCCCCGGACTGGGGGTCCGTCTGGAAAGGAACGGCGATGTGATTTTGGCAGGCAACAGCAGGTTGCTGGAGCAGCACGGCATCGTCGTGACAGAGGGCTGGGAAAAGCGGCCTGGCGCCGTGGTTCATGTTTCCCTTAACAAAGAGTATGCAGGTTTGATAGTAGTGGAGGATACCCCGAGAGACCAGGCCGCTACGACCATTGATCGTCTGAGGGCCCTTGGGGTCAGCATGGTGGGCATGCTCTCCGGCGACAGGCCCGAAAATGCCGAAAAACTGGGCCGGGAGCTGGGCCTCGACGTCTGGGAAGGAGGCCTCATGCCCGCCGATAAGCTCGACCACTTCAAAAAGATCAGGGAAAAGGCGGGCGGGACCACCATCTTTGTAGGGGACGGCATGAACGACGCGCCCCTGCTGGCCGCCGCCGATGCGGGGTTTGCCATGGGCGGTCTGGGGGCTGACGCGGCAATCGGGGCAGCGGACGTAGTGCTGCTTAACGATGACCCCGGCGGCGCCTCCGACAGCATAGCCATAGCCAGACGCACTAAAACCATAATGCACCAGAACATTGCCTTTGCCCTGGGCGTAAAGGGCCTGGTGCTCATCATGGGGGCCTTCGGCGTTGCCACCATGTGGGAGGCAGTCTTCGCCGACGTGGGAGTGGCCCTGCTTGCGACCCTGAATGCCGCACGGATACTGAGGGCGTCGGGCGTGTAGCGGATTTAAGTTAAGCAAGGAGCCGGGGTGAGCGGGAATTTCCCGCCGCCCCGGTTTTTTTATTATATTCGGTTCCCGGCTTAAAAAGACCGTTCCGGGCCGGCCCGTCTGCGAAGGATAATTTGACGTACGGCAGGCCGGTTTGTCCATCTTGCCCTGAAAATAAAACAAGGGTAACTATTAAGACCTCATGGTAAAATAACCACATGGAAAATATCAAAGCATTTAAGGGGTGATCTAGGGGTGAATATGAAAATTTACGGACTTTTATTTGTAGTCCTGACGGCGGTCATCCTGTTTGCACCCCTTGGCGCGCCGCCGCTCTTTGCCGCCGGGGAACTGGGCGATTCCTTTCCTGAGGCTCCCTTAAAATCCGACGCCGTGCCGGGGGAGTACCTGATACTCTTCAAGGCAAGGGAAAGCGTTCTGGCGCTTGAGGGGCAGGCCAGAACCGCCGCCGTTGCGATGATGCTTGAAATTCAGGCTGAACTCCTGGTCCTGAAGTACGGCGTGACAGTGAAAAACACCTACACCGCAATTTCAGAGGCAAACGGCAAGGGCATGTTCTTTGTGCGAAGCGAGAAGGCCGCTGAAGACCCTGAGTTCGCAAGCAAGCTGCTGGAGGAGATGGGGTCGGACCCCATGATCGAGGGAGCGTATCCCAACAAGGTGCAGAAGGGCATCTCCGTTCCTCAAGTTTTTTCTATGAAAAGACGGTGGATTGAATGAGAGGGAAATTTAGTTTTCTTATTGTTCTCATATGCAGCCTGCTCTTGTTTTCAGGAACGGCTTTTGCGGATACCGTACTTCCGGAGGTCTACTCCTACGACGGCGCCCCCGTATCGGGGGACTACTTGGAAGGAGAGGCGCTGGTACTGCTGGAGGCCCCTGCAGCGGCGGTTTTTGCAAGGGGATTAGCCCTTGAAACGGCCCTCCAGTCCTCCGGGCAGGCTGCGGCCAGATCCGTAGGGGCCCGCGCCGTCCGGACCTACGGTGCCGTTGCCTCCGCCGCCGGAAAGAACATAGTCCACATGAAGGCCGAGGGCAAGACCACTGAAGAGCTGCTGGGGGCCCTTAGCGGTATGCCCGGGGTGATAGGGGCGTCACCCAACTACAGGGTGCGCGCAATGGTGGAACCGAACGACAAACATTACGATAAGCTTTGGGGGATGAAGAAGATAAACGCCCCGGCTGCCTGGGACAAGAAGACGGGGAGCAAGGCCATTGTAGTTGCAGTAGTCGACACCGGGATAGACTACAGCCATGTGGATCTTGCAGATAACGTGGTGACGGATTTTGAAGGCAAGCAGGGCTTCAATGCTTTTGAAGACGACAATAATCCCATGGATCGTAACGGGCACGGCACCCACGTTGCAGGCATCATAGGCGCAAAGGGTAACAATGACATAGGCGTTGCAGGGGTAAACTGGGCGGTGGGCCTCCTCGGCGTCAAGGTCCTTGGCGATGATGGGTGGGGTTCCGACGCCGGTGTTATAGCGGGCCTTAACTATGTGCTGGAACAAAAAAATAAGGGGCTAAACATCAGAGTGGTAAATATGTCCCTGGGGGGATGGGAGAAGCCTGTTTTAAACCCTGCATCCGACCCCTATGGCAGCGTAATCAAGGCCATGTCCGACACCGGCATAATCCTCGTGTTAGCTGCGGGCAATGAGTTTCAGGACATGGACAACCCCGGAGGCCCGGGTTCGGACATATATAATCCTGCGAATGACTACCGGGGTCAGCATCCCTACCCTGCAAGCTTCCGCTTTGCCAACACCATTACCGTGGCGTCCATAGACGAAGACGGGGGCCGCTCCGACTTTTCGAACTACAGCCCCAACTACGTCCACATCGCAGCCCCGGGAGGAAAAGTATTCAGCACGGTCCCCGAGGGAAAGTACGGGCCAGACTCCGGCACCTCCATGGCGGCGCCCATGTGGCGGGGACTGCGGCCCTCATTGCCGCCGCTCATCCGACTGAAACCGCTACCCAGATAAAGGCCCGCATACTAAAGAACGTCACGCCAAACGACAAGCTGAAAGGCAAGGTCGCCACTGACGGCCATCTGAATGTGAATGCCGCCATAAGGGCCGCAAAGCCTCCCAACGTCGACCCGGACGGCCCCGTTGCCGGGGTCAGCCTGCCCTACGCTTCACTGAACCTGGTTGTTGGGCAGACCGCAGTCCTGCAGGCCTCCGTAGCGCCGAAGGACGCCATGAACAAGTCGGTCTCATGGTATACAAGCGATAAAACCACAGTCGATGGAACCGCGTCCGGCCTTGCGGCCACCATAAGAGCCGTTGCCGTCGGTACGGCCAGGATCAGCGTAAAGACCAGGGAGGGCGGTTTCGAGGCTGCCTGCATAGTAACAGTGGCGGACAGCAGCAGCGGCTGCTCCGTCGGCGGAACGGCAACTCCTTTAGCCCTGTTCCTCCTGGCGCCCCTCGCCCTACTTCTTAAGCGGCGTTAGCGGGAGCAGGCGCGGCGACGCAGATCTCCGCTTCGCAGCCATAGCGGAAAAATTAACGGGAGGAGCTCCGTATTTTTGCGGGGCCCCTCCCGCCTTCTGGAAAAGACCCTATGCCCTTCGCGGGCTCTTTTTTATTGCGAAAGCGTGACGAAAGGAAGAGATCATGGAACGATTCAACATCCGCAAAATTTCCAGGCAGTTCGGCGACCTTGTCCGGGCCGAGTGGGGGACCTTCTGGTGCGCTACCCTGGGCGCCATATTAATGAACTTTTCCATTGTGGCCCTGGTAATACCGTACCGCTTTGCCGGCGCAGGGTTATCGGGAATAGCACTGCTTACCCGCTATGTCTTCGATATCTCCCCCGCGTGGGTGATCGCCATAGGAAACGTACTGCTCCTGGCCTGGGGGTGGCGGGTACTCTCCCCCCGCTTTGTCCTGTGGACCCTCTACGTCTCCCTCCTCTCATCGGCGGCGGTGGCCTTCTTTGAACTCTTCTCCTACCCCGTTCTGGCCAACACCTTTCTAGCCGCGCTGCTCGCCGGGGTATGCAGCGGCCTGGGCATGGGCCTTGTCTTCATGGTAGGCGGATCGACAGGAGGTACTGACGTTGTCGTCGTGGCAGCCAAAAAACGCTGGGGTGTTGACGTAGGCATGTTTTCTTTTTACATCAACACGGCCATCCTTTTTCTCTCCTGGTTTGCCGTGGACCTGGAACAGCTGCTCATGGGCGGGGTACTTCTTTATGTTGAAAGCGTGGCTATCGATAGCGTGCTGAAGTCCTTCGACCGAAGAAAACAGGTAACCGTCATAACCTCCAAAATGGAGGAGGTTAAGCGCTTTATCGTCGAAGAGATGGAGAAGGGCGCCACAATCATCCGGGGCGAGGGCGCCTACTCCGGCGCCGAGCGGCCGATGATAATGGTGGTGCTCAACCGCCGACAGGCAATGGAACTGAAGCTCTTTACCGTCTCCATCGACCCGAACGCCTTCATCATCATGGCCGACGTGGCGGAGGTAGTGGGGGAGGGCTTCAAACACTGGAAGAACCTGTAAGGGGGATTGCCTGAAAGCGGGATTTGTATAGAGAATCAAATAATTGCCTGGGGGTGGATTTATGCACTAAAATAGAGCTGATGCGGGGCAGGATGCTACCAGGATTTTGCATGTTTTTGCATAATGTTTATTTATGTATACTTCTATCTTTGACATTTAGTATGGACAATACTTACAAGACCCGTAAATTGTTTTTGTAAATATCCTTATGAGCTGATATATTGAGAAATTGGAGGGAGAACAGTGATTGTCAACAGAACAGCGGACTATCTTGTGGCCCTTATCAACGGTCTTCGTAAATGGCCGAAAGAAACAGAGTGGATAGAGTTCAAGTATAATCGGGCCATTCCTGAAGAGATTGGAGAATATATATCAGCGCTAGGAAACTCCGCTGCTTTGATAGGCAGGGCTAATGCGTACATGGTCTGGGGTGTTGACGATGCTACCCATGATGTCTTAGGCACTGAATTCGACCCTGCGGCTGTAAAAAAAGGCGGAGAAGAACTTGAGAACTGGCTGTTACGCATGATGACCCCCAAGATTGATTTCCGGTTCCACTCCGTGTTAATCGAGGATAAACCGGTTGTCTTATTAGAGATTGGCGCTGCATTCCGACATCCGATTTGTTTTATGAATCAGGAGTTCATTAGGGTGGGCTCTTACAAGAAAAACCTGAAAATCTTTCCGGAAAAAGAGCGCGCCCTATGGCGTGTTTTTGATGAAACACCCTTTGAGCGCACCGTTGCCCGAGAAAATGCAAGTGCGGAAGAGATACTGCAGGTTCTCGATTACCCGTCGTATTTTGACTTGTTAGAAGTCCCTCTTCCGGACGGTCATGCCGGGATTCTTGAATCACTCGCCCGGGATGAGTTAATTTGTCCGTGTGAAACCGGGGGTTGGAATATCACCAACCTGGGAGCGGTTCTTTTTGCAAAAAAGCTCGATATATTTCCACGACTCAAAAGGAAAGCCGTTAGGGTGATTCACTATAAGGGCGCAGGAAAGCTTGAAACTCTGCAGGAGCAGTCGGGACAAAAGGGGTATGCTGCAGGCTTCGAAGGGCTGATAGGATTCATCATGGCACTAATTCCAAAGAATGAGGTTGTCGGCCAGGCTTTGCGGCGTGAGGTTCCCATGTTTCCCGAGCTTGCCGTTCGGGAGCTGGTGGCTAACGCTTTGATACACCAAGACTTTTCCGTGAGCGGAGCAGGTCCGATGGTGGAAATTTTCTCCGATCGGATGGAGATTACCAATCCTGGAGAATCTCTTGTGGATACGCTCCGGTTCGTAGATGCACCGCCTACATCGCGAAATGAATCGCTTGCCTCCATGATGCGTCGATTTCGAATATGTGAGGAAAGAGGCAGTGGGATAGACAAGGTAGTGGCACAAGTTGAACTTTTTCAGCTCCCCGCCCCGGTATTTGAAGTTACACAGGGATCCACAAGGGCCGTGCTATTTGCTCACCGTCCGCTAAGCGGAATGGACAAGGCCGACCGTGTCAGAGCCTGTTATCTGCATGCCTGTCTAAAGCGGGTGATGCGAGACTATCTCACTAATGCATCACTACGTGAGCGTTTTGGCGTGGATGAGAAAAATATGGCAACCGTGTCTAGGTATATAGGCGAGGCCGTGGAGGAAGGGGTAATCAAACCTTTCGACTCAAAAGCGTCAAAAAAATTCATGAAATATGTTCCTTTTTGGGCTTGAATCGTCCCTGTTTTAATTGGGGCTTCCTGAACAAGTCAGCACAGGCAATCCTGTGAAAAACACCAGGATAATCTAAGCGCAGGAAATACTCTGGAAATAACAATCTGGAATCTTTTCGGCATTGAAAT
>JBMNVK010000102.1:0-8341 GCA_050946755.1 Aminivibrio sp.
TGGACCACTCAGACTCCTCTGAGAGAAAAACGGCAAAAACCTCCCCCGTTCTGTCCAGCAGAACGGGGGAGGTTGCCCACTTTGCAACTGTCTCCGGCGAATAGGGCAGGAGATGAAAGGCGAGAAGGCTCCCTGCGGCAAGGATGGTCAGTGCCAGGGCAAAAACTGTCGCCGCCCGCCGGAGGATCTTCATTGTCTCAGCGGATTTCCACCGCAGCAGGGTCCGTCAGTCCGCCCGTATCGGGGGCGTACATCCCCTCAGCGGCCATGGGAGGTACGATAAAGGTTCCCCTGCTTACCGCTCTCAACAGATACTTATACTCCATGGGACCGTCCAGATAGTCGATGAAAAGAAGCAGCCGGTCGTCCCTGAGCTCCGGCCTTACTCCGTAGGTCCTGTTTGGAGAAGGAGGAAGGTCGGCTCCTCCCTGGAGCCGCTCGTTTTCCATCTCCATTCCGCCGGGGAGCATATCGGTGACGATCAGATCCCTTACGGGGGCGTTGGACACCACATTCAGCGTGACTTCAATCAGCTCCCCCCGGTCCACGGCGTCGCCGCTCTTTATATCCCTTCCGTCTCTTGTCCTCCACGTCTGTCCCAGGCTTATTCCCTTTGCGAAGGCAGGGAGCCTCTCTTCCGGGACGCCGGCGGAAGTCCAGGCGTAGTAGGCGGACCCCTCTCCGGAGACCTCCAGAGTCAGGTCTCCTTTCGGCAGATCCTCCAGATTCAGGAAGAGTCTTTCGCCGTCGGAGAAGGAGGCTATCTCTGCTCCTTCAGGATCTCTAAGCAGTGCCCTGAAGGGTTTTCTGGCGTCTGCGGTCTTCTCCATCCATCGGCCAAGGGCAAGGACTGCCATGGCGTTATTCTGGGTGGTGTTCCACGTCTTTTTTCTGGCCTCTGCCACAAGCCTGCCGGCCAGCTCCGCTGCCGGCGCCGAAAGAGGATCTACTTCAGTCCACATCAGCAGCTTGAGGGCCTCGGTACGGGAGGCCGATTCAAGGGTGGTCTCGTCCCCTCCTCTTAAGGACGGGGAGATGCCACCCATATCCTTAAGAGCAGCGGAGGTTTTTGAAGAGAGGGCGTAGGCTCCGGCGAGGAACACTGCCCCCGACCCTCTGAGATAGTCGCTGTTCTCCCTGATATGGGCCATCCATCCCAGAGGAGGCTCTCCTGCGAGGGCCAGCACATAGGCCGCATAGGCCTTCAGGGTCATGTTTTCTCTCATCCTCAAGTCGCTTCCGTCATCCGCGGTCAGGGGAAGGATGGACCGGACGTAGGAGAGAGCTGCAGACAAAAGGTCTCTGGGGACCTGAATTCCGCTCTTTTTTGCCTCCACCAGGAAGTGGGAGGCGTAGACCGAACCCCAGGGGTAGGGAGATGAGAGGCCCGGCCAGGAGGCAAAGGCTCCCTGATAGAGCTGCATGGCCCCTATCTGTCTGATTTTTCGGTTTAAGGCCTCTTCAATCTGCTCTTTATCCGCCAAAGCCGGATCAATTTCAGCGGCCAGGCCCGGAAGCACGAGGAGGGGCCAGGCGCCGGATACTGTCTGTTCCAGGCATCCGTAGGGGTAGGTCATCAGGAAGTTGGACGGCCCGAGAAGATCCAGGGCCGGGAAATCCGACAGTACAAGCCGCCCCTCTTCCGTTCCCTGGAACCAGTCTCTTGATATGACGATAGGGACAGTCTCTCCTCCTCCAGCTACTCCTGAGCCGGAGAGGGCAGTCCTGGGATTGGCGGGCCTTACAGGCAGGTCAAGCTCCTGAGTCAGAGTTTCACCATCTGCGTCGGTGGCCATGGAGAGCCAGGCAGTGCCGGCTCCGGGGCCTGCCTTCAGCCGAACGTTGAACAGGGCCTCCTTCATTTTTCCGCCCATATCCGCAGCGAACTCCCTCTTGCCGCTTATGTAGAGAGGCCCGTCGACAGAGATTCTTACTGTCACCCTCTTCTCTTCCGGAGCGGAGGAGAAGATTTTCAGCGGGGCAAAAAACTCATCTCCCGGAGAAACGGCCCTTGGAAGGGAGAGTTCCACCGTAATATCCCTGGCCATTACCATGTTTTTTTCGGCGCTGCCAAAGGCGTCTCCTGCCGCTGCTACTGCCATCAGACGACCCTTGCCGCTGAACTCAGGCAGGTCAAGCTCCGTCTCGAAGATGCCCTCCTCGTCCGTGGGGAAGTTCCCGGCGAAGATGGAAAGAAGAAGGAATGACCGGGCGGCTACAGGTGAAATTCCCGCCCGCAGCGCTGCCATGGCGTCTTCCCCTGCGCCTCCGCCCGGCTTCAGGAGCGGGGTTTCCCGGGATTCGAGGGGCATGAGGAGGTCGTACATATCGTATACGGAGAGCCCCAGCTCTCTCTTTGCCATGAAGTGATTCCACGGATCCGGGGTTTTAAAGGCGGTGAGGGACAAAATACCCTCGTCCACAAAGAAGAGGGAGACCTCTCCCTTCCGGGGCTTGCCTGCGCCGTCCCGGACAGCTCCCCTTACTTTTGCTTTCTCGCCGGGGGCAATCTTCTCCGGGGCCTCCAGAGTGACGGAAAGCTTTCTTTCGCTCTGTTCCACGGCGATGGGCAGGGTGCCGAGGGCTCTGTGGCTGCTCCAGGCCTCTCCTTCCCGTACAGGCCGGATCACCCAGGCCGTTACATAGGCGTTGGGCATCATTTCGTCCGACAGGGGAATCGAAAGGGTTATCTCCCCCTCCTCCAGGGACAGCATCTGTCTGTAAAGCTCCCTGTCCGTGTCCACAGTGACCAGCATATTCCCTGCAAAGGGGCTTCTGAACGTAACCTGGGCCGTGTCTCCGGGGGCATATTTCTCCCTGTCCGTCTTGATTGAAATCCTGTCCATCAGCGATGAGCCTGCACCGTCTCCGGCGCCGAAGGGGGCCCATGCGTACATTTCAGAGGAAGCGGAGCTTCCCGAGGCAGGGTCGGCAAAGCGAACCACATACTCTCCCCAGCTCCGGGGGGTAAAGGTGAAGGTCCCTACTCCGTCCTTCAGCCTTACTTTTTCCTCGGCCTGGGAGATGAGCTCCTTCTGCACCTGCATCCTTGTCTGGCCATCTATCCTCACCAGGTTGTAATGGCGCTTGACCAGGAAAAGAGAGGCGTTTACCTCTGCCGTCCCGGCTGCCTCCCCATCGGGCAGTACTGCCGCCACCCGGACTGACGTTTCCTTGCCGGGCATGGGGTCTCTGGAGGGTTTTTCTATGCCCAGATAGAAGGGGTAGGGGTGGAAGGGAAGCTTCAGCACAGTGGGAACCCATCTGCCGCTCTCCTCCATAACTTTTACTATGAACTGAAGGTCCACTGAGGCAGGAGGTTCCCATCCGCCGGGAGCCTCAAATGAGAGGATTCCTTTCCCTTCGTTGTCCAGGTTTCCGCTGTCAAGGAAGGAGGACTGGGCCTCGAATGTTTTTTGCGAATCTCCAAAGGCGAAGGCTCTCCAGTCTTTGGGGAGGAAAGGGGCCGGGACAGCAATATAGTCAGCCTCAAAGGGCAGCCCCGACGCTGGTGCTCCGAAAAGGTAGGACGAGGCTATCCCTATCTCGACCTCCTCGCCGGGAGAAACGCTTTCGCTCTCCGATGCCGCCTTGACCTCAAGCCTTGGGGCTACAAAATCCTCGACCAGGAAGGACGTTCTTCCTATGGGGCTATCCTCCCCACCCGGCAGGGATAGAGCTGCCGTATACCTGCCCGTAGGCGCTGCCGGTGCAAGTTCGGCACTGAAGGAGGTCATTCCCTCTTCAGACAGCATGGCTGTTCCCCGGGCAACCTCTCTCCCCAGGGACGAACGGACTACGTAGACCACCGGAAAGGGCTCCGGAGGAAGCCTGCGGTCGTCTCTGACGACTGCGGAGAAATCGACCTGTTCTCCGGGGCGGAAGACCCCTCTGGGGGTGAAGACCATGGCATCGTAGCTGGCGCTCCAGGGTCTGCCTCCCGTATCGAAGCTTTCGTCAGCCAGCAGGTTGTAGTCCAGCTTGAGGTAGGAGAGGTCGTCTCCCTTTTCCACGGTCACAATGGCGGGAAGAAGCTGGGAATCCCAGGATTCCTCCGATGTCCATGACCACAGACCGGAGCTGTCTGTCTTACCCGAGGCTATAGTCTGGTTGCTTTTTGAGTAGACCTTTACCGATGCGCCGTCCACCGCCTCCATTCCGAGGATTGTATTTACCCATACCGTAATCCCGGCGGGGGCTACTCTGGCGGTAATGCCAAGATCCGTAACGGCAACAAGCTGCTCCGCCTCACCCCAGTAGTGGCCCTTTGTATCGGAGGCAGTGAGCAGAAAGACTCCCCTGGCGTCCCCGGCGAGCTCTCTGAGATCGATAGCCCTGCGCACGGGAGCGTTTTGGGCGCCCTCCGGACGGGCCTTGACCGTGGCAACCCTTCTGGCGAGGTCTCTGGGTATGGAGTAGCTGTTCATGGTCATGGAGACGGGGATGTTGTTCTCGTAAACCCTCCAAAGGTCAAGGGACACTTCTTCGATGTTTACTGTCTCAATGGGGATCTTAAGGTCCCCTTCGGGGGAGAGGAAGGTCCCCGCGGCGGGCAGAAGGATGTTGGGGTACATGTCCGGAAAGATGAGCGCTTTGCTGAAGTCTGCCTCCAGCCTTGTTCCGTCCCTTCCCGGCATCCCTTTCTTAATAGTTACCTCCACCCTGTCCCTTGGCTTAAAATCACCCACAATTGAAAAACCGCTGTATCCGGGCTCGATGGTAAAGGGCGTTTTGGGCGAAAGCTCTACGAAGCCGGCGACCTTTGCCATATCGGCAGCCTGGGAGGTGTGGACATACAGGGAGCTTTTGTCCGGATAGTTTGTATTGGCGTAGACGTTTGTGACCGTCATCTTGCTGGTGATGTTTACCGAATGGCGGACTGTGCTGGAGATGCCCAGGGGACCGGCGTCGCTCGTAAGCCCCTCCGCGATGGTAACGAAGATCCTCGGCTCCTTTACGGGAGATGTGTTGATCTGAATCCTGGAGGAGGGAGCGGTACCCAGCAGGCTGTAGGAGTAGGATGTTTTGCCCGCCGCCAGGGACAAAAAGCCCCTGAGCCTGAAGGGGGATACGGGGAGGTTGAAGGTAAGCTCCAGTACTGCGTTGCCGCTTCGGGTGGAGTCCACCTGCTGAACCTTAATCAGCCTCAGCGCCTCCGTAGCAAACTCCCAGGACTGTTTTCCCGCAAGCCTTGCGCCGCTCAGGTCCTTCAGGCCGTCCTTTGCCTCGACCCTGAAGAGTGTGGCGGGGGGCAGATTGACCAGAGGCGTGAATACAAAGGTCTTTTGATCCGTCCATTTGCCCTCCCCACTGAGGGAGGGGGCAAATGACAGGGGATGTTCGTCTGCGGGAAGTATTTTGCCCACGACCTCTCTGGATACGGCATTGCCTGAGAAGGCGACTCTTATGGGAGGCCTTCCCTTAACCTGTCCCGACGGCGAGAAGGAGAGGACAGAGAACTCCTTCACAGGAGCTCCTTCCGAAAGCCCGGCGCCGCCAAGGAAAAAAGTCATCACTAAAAATGCCAGAATAACTTTTTTCATTCTAATTCCTCCTTTTCAAGTCCTTCAGGACCTGTGTATTTTTTTATCCGGATATTTAGTCAGTATCATTATACCTTTTATCTATGTTTTCTCATCTCATCTGATGGGGTGGTTTAGGGGTGGGAAACTTGAAAGTGGGCCTTCCAAGCGGCCGCGAAACTTTAAAAATGTTTGGAATCCCCCTTGCGCCACGGTAAAATTACTATATAATCATATTGGTTAGCAATGGTCAGTAAATTGGAGGTATGATTATGGACATAAACAAGCTTACAAAAAAATCACAGGAGGCGCTGGCGGACGCCCAAAATAAAACCATCTCCTACGGGCATCAGGAGACTGACGGAGAGCATCTGCTTCTTGCCCTGCTTGAGCAGCCTGACGGATTGGTTCCCCGGATAATTTCCCGCATGGGGGGCAATCCCTCTGCCCTTGCGGCGAAAATTGAGGACGAGCTGTCCCGCAGGGTCAGAGTCTCAGGCCCCGGCGTAGAGCCCGGAAAGATCAGAATCTCCCAGCGGCTTTCCAGGCTGCTTCTGAAGGCGGGAGAGAGAGCCGCCCTGCTGAGGGATGAGTATATCTCGGTGGAGCACATTTTCGCCGCCTTTTTTGACGAGGGACGGACTACGGCGGCAGGCCGAGTTCTGGCTGACGGAGGTATCACGGAGGACGCCTTTCTGGCGGCCCTGACGGATGTCAGAGGCAGGACCAGGGTCTCCAGCGACAATCCGGAGTCCACTTATGAGGCCCTCGAGAAGTACGGCCGGGACCTTGTGGAGGCGGCAAGGGCGGGAAAGCTCGATCCGGTCATTGGAAGGGACGAGGAGGTACGCAGGGTTGTCCGCATCCTAAGCAGAAAGACAAAGAACAATCCCGTCCTCATTGGCGACCCCGGCGTGGGCAAGACTGCAATAGTAGAGGGGCTTGCCGGCCGGATTGTGAAGGGCGACGTCCCCGAGGGGCTGAAGGACAGATCCATCTTCGCCCTGGACATGGGCTCCCTGGTGGCGGGGGCAAAGTACAGAGGCGAGTTCGAGGAGCGGCTGAAGGCCGTCCTTAATGAGGTGAAGGGGAGCGAGGGAAGGATAATCCTCTTCATCGACGAACTTCACACCATAGTAGGGGCAGGAGCAGCTGAGGGCTCCATAGATGCGGGCAATATGCTCAAGCCCATGCTGGCCCGGGGCGAGCTCTACTGTATCGGCGCCACCACCGTGGACGAGTACCGCAAGCACATAGAAAAGGACGGGGCCCTTGCCCGGCGGTTTCAGCCCGTAATGGTGGAGCAGCCCTCCGTGGAGGATGCCATCTCCATCCTCAGGGGTTTGAGGGAGCGGTTTCAGGTCCACCACGGAGTGAGGATAAGGGACAACGCCCTGGTGGCGGCAGCGGTGCTGTCCGACCGCTACATCACCGAACGGTTTCTCCCCGACAAGGCCATTGATCTGGTGGATGAGGCCTGTGCCATGATCCGCACCGAGATAGACTCCCTCCCCGCCGAGCTGGATACGGCCTCAAGAAGGGTAATGCAGCTTGAAATCGAGGAGGCAGCCCTCACGAAAGAGAAGGACGCCGCGAGCATTGAGAGACTCAGAGCCCTGCGGGCGGAGCTTCAGGACGTAAAAGAGGAGCAGGACTCCCTCAGGGCGGGCTATGAGTCGGAAAAAGAGGCCCTTGCAGAGGTAAGGGGTCTGCGGGAGCGGATTGAGGAGGTAAAAAAAGAGATAGAAAGGGCGGAGCGGGAGTACGACCTGAACAGAGCCGCCGAGCTGAAGCACGGTGCCCTTCCCCAGCTCGAGGAGAAGCTCCGGGAGAAGGAGGCCGCCGCCCCTGATACAGCCGACGGAGGAATCCTCAGGGAAGAGGTTACGGAGGATGAAATCTCTGAAATAGTCAGCAAGTGGACGGGGATTCCCGTGAGCAGGCTGCTGGAGGGAGAGAGGGAAAAACTGCTCAAGCTGGCCGATATTCTCCACCAGAGGGTGGTGGGGCAGGATGAGGCGGTGGACCTGGTGGCGGACGCAGTGCTGCGGGCCAGGGCCGGGATTAAGGATCCGGGGCGGCCTATAGGCTCCTTCATCTTCCTGGGCCCCACGGGGGTGGGAAAGACAGAGCTTGCCAAGACTCTGGCGGAGGCTCTCTTCGACAGTGAGGAAAATCTCATACGGCTGGACATGTCGGAGTACATGGAAAAACACTCCGTCTCCCGCATGGTGGGAGCGCCTCCGGGATATATAGGCTATGACGAGGGAGGGCAGCTCACCGAGGCGGTCAGGAGAAAGCCCTATTCGGTGCTGCTCTTTGACGAGATAGAGAAGGCTCACCCCGACGTATTCAATATACTGCTGCAGATTCTGGACGACGGCCATATTACGGACAGTCAGGGCCATTTGGTAAACTTCAAAAACACGGTTATAATCATGACCAGCAACATCGGCGCACCTCTGCTGCTCCAGGGCATCACAGAGGAAGGGGCGCTCAGGGATGAGGCCAGGGAGGCCGTTATGGAAGAGCTGCGGGCCCATTTCAGGCCTGAATTCCTGAACAGGGTGGACGACGTGGTCCTCTTCAAGCCTCTGACCCAGACCGAGATCGGCAGAATTGTCCGTTTGCTTTCCGCCGCCCTGTCTGAGCGGCTGGAGGAGAGGACCATCTCGCTGGAGATCACTGACCGGGGCGCAGCCTTCATAGCAGCGGCGGCCTATGACCCCATCTACGGGGCCAGACCTCTCAAGAGATATATGGTCAGGAACATCGAAACTCCCATTGCCAGGATGATAATCTCCGGAGAGGCGGGGGAG
>JBMNVK010000103.1:0-8331 GCA_050946755.1 Aminivibrio sp.
ATCTTTTACAACCGGAAACGTCTGCATTCGGGGCTTGGTTACAAATCCCCGGAAACTTACGAAAAAGAGAGATTATGGGCGTAAATTATGTCCAGTATTTCCAGGGAACCTCAGATTCAGCCAGTTCCTGGCGGCGCTGTTTTATCTGCTCTCCTATTATTTCGAGCCGGGAGGCGAGCTCCTGGCGGCTTGTCTCAAAGAGTTTTCTCTCGCTGTCGAGGATCTCCGGGGCTTTTTCGGCCAGGTCCGGCGGCGGCGAGAAGGGGAGGTCGGAGGTTAGGGCCTCAAGGCGGGCCGCCCTGAGGCGGAGGGCGTAGGTTCTTGCCTCCTGCTGGCCCAGCATGGAGCCTGCCCGTACCGGGTCGAGGCTGATGATGATGTCTCCCTTCTCCACCCGTTCCGTCTCTTTTACGTGGATTTTGGTGACCATGCCTCCGTCCACGGACTGGATTACCTGGGTTCCGGAGGAGGCGATGGCCTTGCCAGAACCGCTTACGACTTCATCCAGGGGGGCGAGGGAGGCCCAGGTTATCATGGCTATAAAGGCAAAAAAGACAAAGTAGATAAGTTTCCGGCCCCGGATCGGGTTCTGTTCGTCGTAGGCCCAGGCACTGTCGATGGTCCAGTTGTGGGGGGCGGCAAGGTCGCCGGGCTGGAGGCCCTGAGCCAGCCCCATGCCGGGGATTTTTCGGCCCATGCGCTCCATTTTGTCCACTGCGCCGCCAATGCGGCCGAAGCCTTTTTCTTCCACTGGGGATACCATGTCAGGAGGCCTCCTTTATGCCGGGGCGGTTTTTGTAGAGGGCGGCTATTACTTCATCCCTGGGGCCGTCGGCTATTACCTTGCCTCCGTCTAGGACTATGATGCGGTCCACCAGGTCGAGGAGGGTGGTTCTGTGGGTTACGAGGATGAGGCTTCTCCCCTCCAGGAAGGCGGCAAGGTTTCTGTGAATGAGGCTCTCGGTGGCGCTGTCCATGGATGAGGTGGGCTCATCCAGGAGCATTACGGGAGCGCCCTTGAGGAGGGCTCTGGAGACGGCCACTGACTGGCGCTGGCCGCTGGAGAGGCGGTCGCCTCGCTCCCCCACCTGGAGGTCGAAGCCCTGGGGGTGGAGGTTGGCCATTCTGTCCACGCCGGTGGCGGCGGCAGCCTGGAGGATTTCGACATCGCTTTTTGCAGGGTTGCCGAAGAGGAGGTTTTCCTTAAGGGAGCCGAAGAAGAGGGTTATGTCCTGGGGGACGGAGGCTATGTTGCGCCTCAGCTCCGCCGGGTCTATCTGGCGTATGTCGACGCCGTCCATGAGGATGATGCCCTCCTGAGGGCGGTAGAGGCCCAGGGCGAGTTTACCAACGGTGCTTTTTCCGGAGCCTACTCTGCCGATGAGGGCGATTCTTTCCCCGGCCTCCATGCGGAAGGAGACGGAGGTCAGGGCCGGGGTCTCCTGGCCGGGATAGGCAAAGGATACGTTTTTAAATTCAAGGCCGCCCCGCCAGACGGGCCTGGTGAGGCGGGACATTTCGTCGGTGCGCTCGGTGGGCCTGGCCATTATTTCGTTGATGGCGGCCAGGGAGCGGGACGCGGAGTTGTACTGCATCATGAGGCCGGCGCCCTTGCTGACGGGACCAATGCACCGGGAGGAGAGCATGTAGGAGGCGATGAGGCCTCCCATGGTCATCTGGTTTTTAAGGACGAGGTGGACTCCCACGAGCATGATGGCTACGGTGAGGGTCTGCTGCACCATCTGGGTTCCGCTGACGACGGAGCCGGAGAGGGTGCGGAGGCGGGCGTTGGTGTGCTCAAGGAAGGAGACGGCCCTTTCCCAACGCATCTGGACGTGGGCCTCGGCTCCCTGGGATTTTACGGTCTCCATGCCCACCAGGCTCTCTATGAGGGTGGCATTTTTGAGGGCGCTTGCCCTGTTGGTGGTCTCGGAGAGGTCTCTCATTCTGCCCTGGGTGGCGGCGGCATGGAGGAGGATGAAGAGGGCCCCTATTACGATGGGGATGGCCAGCTGCCAGGCTATGAGGGCGATTACCGTGAGGAAGAAGAGGGAGAAGGGGAGGTCCACATAGGCAAAGAGGGTGGCGGAGGAGATGAAGTTCCTCACTGATTCAAATCCCTGGATGATGTTGGCGAAGGAGCCCACCGATGGTGAGCGGTCTTCGGTCCGCATGGCCAGGATCTGCTCCATCATGAGGGCGGAGAGGCGGGAGTTTGTCCTGGCGGCGTAGTTGTCTACCAAACGGGCTCTGGCGGACTGAAGGAGGACGTCGGAGAGGATCATTATAAGGACGCCGATGGCGGTAGCCCAAAGGGAAGAGAGGGCCCGGTTTGGAATTATTCTGTTATAGATGTTCATGGTGAAGAGGGGCATGGCAAGGGCAAAGACGTTGCTCACCGCCGAGGCGGCGATGACGTCCCGGTAGAGGGGGCGGCTTTCGGTGATGGTGCTCCAGAACCAGTGCCCTTCTCCTTTTTTTCTGTAGGAGGGGGTTCTTTCGTCAAAGCGGAAGAGAGGCTTGACGTAGAAGGCGTAGCCGGTGAACCGGCTTTCTATGTCAGCCAGGGGCACGGCGGTCTCCTCACCCAGCTCGGGGAAGTAGACTCTGGCGGCCCCTTTTTTGCGGTCAACAGCCATGAGGACGCAGGCGGCATTGTCCTCCAAAATCAGGATCATGGGCAGGAGGGCAAGGTTCAGCCGGTTCAGAGGGGAACGGACGATGCGGCTTGTCATTCCTCCGTTGGCGGCAGCTCTGGACAGGGATGAAGGCGTGAGAAAGTCGCCCTCCAGGGGCAGGCCCGAGAGCAGTTTGTCCTGCGAGACGGATAGACCGTGCAGGGAGCAGATTTTCTCAAGGCAGAAAAGCAGGGGGCCCCCCCGGCGGGGCCGGGGAGGCGGGGCCTGCGTTCTGGCTGTAGTCTCTTCGGTGGTCATTACTACGGTTTTTCCTCCTTTCAGGAGGTCCGGGTCTAGCCGTCTCCGGTCTGCATCACTTCGATGCCCAGGGCCTCGGGAGTGGGCACGTCGTCCCTGGTGATGTTAAGGAATGCAACAAGGGAGCCAGTCTCGGCCAGGAAGTTAGCCTTGGCGTTGTTCAGGCTGAAGAGGGCGTTGACGTAGGCCCGCCTGGCCTGAAAGTATTCGTTCTGGGCGTCGAGGAGGTCAAGAAGACTGCGGCGGCCCAGCTCATACTGTTGTCTGTAGGCTTTTTCCATGAGGCCCGCCGACTCCTGTCTCTGAAAGAGGTGACCGAGCTGATGCTCTATGGACTCGATGTCGTTGCAGGCTATTTTGAGCGACTGGCTTACCTCTCTGTCTGTCTTTTCGAGGATCTCCTCGGACTGTTTGTAGAGCTCCTCGAAGCGGCGTACTGTGTGCCGGTCGGAGCCGTTGTAGATGTTGTAGCGGAGGGTAAGCTCCACAAAGGCCTTGTCCTTGCGGCCGTCCACGCCGTCCGTATCGTTTTCGAGGTTGGCGCCCGCCCTGAAGTCGATGCGGGGGCGAAGTCTGCCCCTCTGCTCTTCCATGGCGTGATAGGTGGACTGGACGCTCTGATAGACGGAGTTCATCCGGGGGTTTGAGGCCAGCCACTTTTCCATGGCCTGCTGAGTGGCCTCGGGGTTGGGCATTTCAACGAGGTACTCCTCCATGTCGCTGTCTGCCGAAATTCCTATCGCCCTGTAGTACTGGGTGCATGCATCGTGCTTGTTGCTCTCCTCAGTGATGAGGTTTACATTTGCAAGGGCAAGACGGCCTTTAGCTATGTCCAGGTTTACGGCGCTTTCAACCCCCGCTTTGTACCGCTCCTCCACCAGCCTGAGCACGGTTTTGTGCCTTTCAAGGTTTTCGTTGGCAAGTCTGATCATCTCATTATAGCGGATTACATCGTCGTGAGCCCTGAAGGCGAGAAAAGCTGTTTTTTCAATGGCATCCAGAAGGTCGTAGTATCTGGCGTTTTTTGCGAAGCCGAATTTCTTGACCTGATTGGGGGTCAGCCCTCCATCGTAGAGCATCTGGTTGAGGGTGAGGTAGGCGCCACTCCATGAGTAGTCGGTCTGATCCTTGCCACTGTAGCCTCTGCCGCCCAGGGAGTCGTAGCCCACAGAGCCTACTATGTCAAGCCTGGGATGGTACCCTCCCCTGGAGGCCTCCTGTTCGTACTGGGCTGCCCTGAAGGAGTGCCAGGCGGCCTGAACGTTGGGGTGGGTCTGCACTGCCCTGGCTACGGACTGTCTCATAGTGACGGCCCTTGCCGGCAGGGGCAGCATTATCACAGAGACAATGATAAAAAATGCCATTCGCTTGCGGAAAGTTTCGTGCAAAGAAACTACCCCCTTTTTGTATGCGTTGTTATTTATTTTAATTTAGCAATTTGTAGCACATATTAAATGTTCTTTTTTAGCATTGCAGTTTGCTAATATAAACGTATTACCATAAAAAAGTCAAGCATTTCTGCGGTTTTTGCTACTTTGCTGCAATGTTCTTCTTTAGTTTCTCGGGGACCTTCCCCCGGCTTCATGGGGAAAATGCATTTTTACTTTTATATGTCATTAGCTTCTGGGCTATGTATCGCCATTATGTCTTTTCACGACCGTTGTATATTAAAATCCCGCGCTCTGGTTGGATAACCGGAGCGCGGGGGTAAGGTGCATCTAAAATACCGTGTTGTCGTCTGATTGAGGCGCTGCTAGTTTGCCGCCTCTTTTGCCAGGCGAAGCACTTCCTCCTCAGGCAGGTCCACAAGCTCGGCAACATCTGACGTCGCCATGCCCCGACGGAGCATGCGGAGGGCGGTGTCCCGCTTGGTTTGTTCCATACCAAGTTTTACGCCCCTAATCTCTCCAAGCTTAATACCCCGCTTTTCGCCTCTGATCTCTCCCAGCTTAATACCTTTTGCTTCCCCTTCCTTGAGCCAGGTATCGGCCCATTCGGGTCTCTGTTCGGTGATCATTCTCTCCACCTCCGTCAGGTCGGGCAGGTCTGGAAATTTCTCCCTGCCGGTCTTCTTAGGCAGCAGCACCTTCGTCAAAAATACCGCAAACGCACGGCGAAGGTGCGCGCTCTTTTCCATCTCCAACACGGCGCCAAGACGGGATATTTGATCGATAAGCTCCGAGGGGGCACGACTCCTCTCCATGCGGAAGAGAAAGGACGCAAGGTCGTCGGAACCGGCCAAATCCTCTTCTTCGTAAGCGGCGGCGTCAAGCAGAAGAAAGTCCAGTGAAGGAGCGTAGCGGGAAAGGGCAGAAGAGGCAGGGGCCACCAGGTCCTTAACCGAACAGGGGGCCCTCCAGGGAACCGGGCCGGTGTGGAGCACTATGGGCAGCACCGGGGGCAGCATTCCGTCGACGCACTTACGGCTGCGGACTATATCATCGTACAATAGCCCCAGATAAGTAAGGAGTCGGGCCGCCATCCATCTGTCCACGGTGGACTGAAATTCTATGAGGATGCACAGGTAGAGGGTATTTCCACGAAAGTTGACTCGCCAAATGATGTCGTCGATCCTCTCCCGCAGGTCGTCGGTGATGAAGTCGGAGTGCTCCCTCACCATTTTGTCGAAATCGAGATCCAGTTCCTTTACTATCTCAGGATCGACAAAACGGATCAGAAGATCCCTTACAATCTCTTTATTCGAAAAGAGCAGCTTGTAGCCTTTGTCTTGGTCTCCCATGGCTGAATTATAGAAGCTGAAGCGGGGTTTTGCAAGGGGAAGGATTCCATCGTGTTGCGGGACTGGAACGTTGTCCCCGGTCCAATAAAAGCTTTCTCCTTGGGTCTTTTTATGATTTTTCATGTTATTGCCCGGCTTTTACTAAAAAAATAAATTTTGTATAATCAAATCCGGAAACTTTGCGGGGAGGAAGGCTTTTGATAAGTATCGGGAATTTAAGAATGTACGCAGGCGACCGGCTTCTTTTTAAGGATCTGTCCTGGAACATCAACAGGGGGGACAGAATGGGGCTGATTGGGGCAAATGGCGCCGGAAAAACCACCCTTCTCAGGGTTCTTACAGGGGAGGTTACGCCTGACTCCGGCAGTGTCTCCATGCCGGGCGGTATTAGGGTTGGGTACCTTCCCCAGGACCTGATAGAACTTCCAGCCATGCCGGTACTGGAATTTCTGCGTAGTATGGCGGGGGTGACGGGGGCAGAGGCAAAACTCGCGGCGAGTGCCTCCCGGCTGGCAGAAATGACGGACCAGTCGGAAGGATACGAGAGGGAGCTTGCCCGTCACGACTATCTTCTCGGACGATTCGAGAGCCTTGACGGCTACGCTTTTGATGCCCTTGCGGAGAAAGTTCTTTCGGGACTGGGCTTTCACCCGGAGGACGGATGCAGATGCACCACCTCCTTTTCGGGGGGATGGAAGATGCGCATTCACCTGGCAGGGCTGCTGCTTACGGACCCGGATGTGCTGCTTCTTGACGAGCCGACAAACCATCTTGACACAGAGAGCATGGAGTGGCTTGAGGGGTGGCTGGCCGGCTTCAGGGGAACTATT
Source organism: Aminivibrio sp. (assembly GCA_050946755.1). GTDB lineage: Bacteria > Synergistota > Synergistia > Synergistales > Aminobacteriaceae > Aminivibrio. The sequence continues at coordinate 6,507 of JBMNVK010000103.1, forward strand.
GCGGCTGTCTCTCACGACAGGAGGTTTCTGGACAGGATCTGCACGTCGATTGCGGAGCTCTTCATGGGCACAATATCAGTCTACAGCGGCAATTTCTCCTCCTATCTTGAGGAGAGGGAGCGGCGGCTTGAGGAGCTGAAGAGGCAGGAGAAGCGGCAGAGGGAAGAGGTAGCCCGTATGGAGGAGTTTATCGACAGGTTCCGCTATAAGGCGTCGAAGGCAGCTCAGGTGCAGAGCCGGGTTAAGCAGCTCGGAAGGATGAATCTGGTGGAGATCGAGGAGGACAGGAGACGGGTTTCTTTTCACTTTCCTCCCTGTCCCAGGAGCGGCCTGGAGGTGCTGAAGCTGGAGGGAGGGGCCAAGAGATACGGCAGCCATACAGTGTTTGAAAGGGCAAGTCTGACGGTGCGCAGGGGGGAGAAGATAGCCCTTGTGGGGGTGAACGGCGCGGGCAAGTCCACCCTTTCCCGGGTTTTGAGCGGAACGGAGAAGCTGAGCGGCGGCAGCCTGAAGATTGGGCATAATGTGAGGGTGGGATTTTTCTCCCAGCAGTCCCATGAAAATCTGGACTATTCAAAGACGGTCTGGGAGTCCCTGTCGGGGCGGAATCCTGCCTGGACTGCCGGGGAAAAGCGAAATCTGCTGGGAGCCTTTCTCTTTCCGGGGGATGATATCCACAAGCCAGTATCGGTGCTTTCAGGCGGGGAGAAATCCAGGCTCGCGCTGCTTAAGCTGGTGATGGAGGATGCCAACTGTCTTGTGCTGGACGAGCCTACAAACCATCTGGACATGGCTACGAGAGAGCTTTTTCAGCGAGCCCTGCTGGAGTACGACGGGGCTCTGGTGATAGTCTCCCACGACAGGTTTTTTCTGGATAATCTTGTAACCAGGGTGGTGGAGATCTCATCAGGGAAGCTGTACGACTACCCTGGCAACTACTCCTACTTCATGGAGAAGAGGAGGACGCCGACGCCGGGCGGGGAGGTCATGGCAGACGACGGGGAGAAGAGCGACCGGGAGCGGCGGCGGGAAGAGGCGGAGAGAAGGAATCTCCTGTACAGGCAGAAGCGCATAATTCTTGACAGGCTTGAACCCCTGGAGGAGGAGATTTTCAGGCTTGAGGAAGAGCAGGAAAAACGGGATCTTCAGCTGGCGGACCCGGAAGTTCTGTCGGATCGGGGGAGGACGCAGGATCTGCTGATTTTAAGGAGCGAGACGGCCGGTGAGCTTGAATCCCTCTACAGCGCCTGGGAGGATCTGACCACCGAGATGGAAAATCTTGAAAGTGCAGGGTAGGATCTGCGGATATGGAGGGTGTTACAGAATGAAGAGACGGTTTATATTTTTTATCGGCATTATTTTTACGGCAGCCGCTGTGTTGCTGGCCTCAGGGGAAGCTATCGCCGCCCCGGCCTCCTCCGGGAGGAGCGAGACTCTGCTTAAGCACTTCGCAGGGGAATTTTCGCCGGAGAAGATGACCATGATTCTGGACGAGGAGCCGGACGAGACAGGGTACGTCCGGGAGATTTATATGGACATCGTGGGGTGCAATATCGGCGGGGTCCGTATGGATTCGCTTAAGGTGAAGGCGGTAGGGGTTCAGATGAATTCACCTGAGGAGTGGGCTGATAAAGGACTGGATGTGACGGAGATTTTGAACGTTCACGCCTTTGCCAGAATTTTGGAAAAGGACCTCAATGACAACCTGCTTGCCAAGGAGTTCGGCGACGATGACCACTGGAACAATCTGCAGGTGGATATGCGCCCCGACGGAATATACGCAAGAGGCAACTATATGGTGACAGTCCTCTTCCGGCTGAACATC
>JBMNVK010000104.1:0-8314 GCA_050946755.1 Aminivibrio sp.
ATGTTTCATCGGGGACTGTTTTGGCATTGTGTCGAAGGATAGAGGGGCGTGGGTTGACGGATACGGCCAATAGGGTGAAGCAGCTTGTTGGGCAGATTTTTCGTTACGCGATTGCTACGGATAGGGTGAGCTCGGATCCTACAGCGGCCCTGCACGGAGCGCTGTCCCCTCACAAGAGCAAGCATTATGCGTCGTTAAAGGGTGGGGCAGCTATCGGAGCTCTGATGCGGGCCATAGATGCTTATCCTCAGGCTGTGGTGAGGTGTGCGCTGAGGTTTTCGGCGCTTGTGTTTTGCCGGCCGGGAGAGATCAGGAGGGCTGAGTGGCAGGAGGTGAATTTTGAGGGGTCGGAGTGGAGGATTTCGGCGGAGAAGATGAAGGCGGGCCGGCCGCATATTGTTCCGCTGTCGCACCAGGCTCTGGCGACTTTGGAAGAGTTAAGGGAGTTTACGGGCGGGCAGCGGTGGTTGTTTCCGTCGGCAAGGCGCGACGGGCGCTGTATGTCGGAGAATACTGTCAGGGTGGCGTTGCGGTCTATGGGGTACGGCAATGAGGATATGACGGCCCATGGGTTCCGCAGTATGGCGTCTACAGCTTTGAACGAGAATGGATGGCCGGTGGATGTGATTGAGAGGCAGCTTGCGCACGCAGAGAGGAGTGCTGTGCGGGCGGCATATAATCACGCTGAGTATTTGGGGCAGAGGCGGGAGATGATGCAGTGGTGGGGCGATTGGCTGGATAGTCAGCAGAAGGGCAGAGGGCGCGGGGGCGACTGATCATTCCGGTGACGTTACCGAATTGATCAGCCGCCGCGTTTGTTTCGCCCTGAGTTCAGTCCAGGGGTATTCCCCGGTCGGCAAAGTATTGTTCGATTTTTGCCATGACACCTATGTTTATTTCCCACTGGACAGCTTCCAGCTGGGAGTAGGCCTCGATGAGCAATTGTCTCAGGTGGGCGATTTCAAGGTTTTTGCCGCGCATTTTACCAGGGGAGGAGGCCTTCAATTTTCCAGACGATGCCGGCTACGGCTGCCCATTGGTCTGCCGAGGACCAGCCGAAGGCTATGCCCAGACCGGGGGTCTTGGCTTTGCGCTTTTGTTTTTCAACGTCCAGCCGCAGGGAGGATGTGAGGGTGTCCGCGGCGCGGCGCTCCTGTTCTATGGCGGTTTGAAAGGCAAAGACCTGGGCTTCCAGTTTTGCGACTATGGAGGCCATGGCGGCGTCTTTTTCCCGGAGGATTTGGAGTTCGTCGAGGTCTGCCTGCCAGGCCCGGAAGGTCTGGGTTGGGACGATGACGCTTTGGCCATCAGCGGATAGTTGTACGGCCGCGATCGCGCTCCCGGTCATTAGCGCGAGCAATGAGATCATCAATATCAGCGCTTTCAGCTTTTTCACGGGCTTTTTGGACCTCCTCTTTTGTGCGAGCGGATAATTCGTTTGCGCTCGATATCGTCGTTTTGGTTTCTTCCAGGTGGTCGTCCGTTTTTTGGCGAGCGGACGTAAGTTTTGCTGCGCCCCCCGCAGCAAGGGCCCCCAAGAGGGCAGATGTTTTTCCGCACAAAGTGCCGCTCAAGGTAAGCAGGATTAAAAGGGCAAGCACTGAAGCCCCTATTGCAATCCATTTCCACTTGTTCATCATCCTTCCCCCTTGCCCCGTTCTTTTTTTGGAGATTTGAAGCCGCCAATGTTTACGTCGGTGCTGTCAAAGGCTTTTTTTGCGAAGAGGCCGATGATGATGGTGCCAAGCATGGACGTGTAGTATTCGGGCAGTTCCCGGATGGTGAATTCAATGCCCAGGGGAGAGAGCATTGGCGCCAGGACGTACGCTATGAATACGTGGGCCCCCGCGACCCATATGAGGAATGGGATTGCGCCCGCGACGAGAGGGCTTTTGCTGGAAAGTATTTTCATTTGCCTTTCCCTCCCCTGGATCTCCATGATTTGAGTATCGCCAGGGGGTCGTCGCGGAACTGTTTGGCCAAACTCATGATTCCCCGTAGGATGTCGTCTCCGAGGAGGCCGGCGACGCCCGCTCCGGCAGCCTGAAGCTGGGCGGGGTATCCGCACGCTTCCAGTACCTGCTGGGATACTATGCCGGCAAAGGCGGCGACGACGAGAGACGCGAGGACTACTCCGACGCCTCTCTCTCGGGGCGGCGCCAGGAGGAAACGGGCTATTCCGCCGAAGACGGCGAAGAGGGTTACTATAAGGGCCTCCAGACCGCGATCTTTTTCTATCATGGCGCTCCTCCGATCTGCGATTCACGCCCCCAGGCTTCCACTCCGTCTGCAACGGCGGCCGAAATTCTTTCCTGGTTTAGGGGGACGCCTAGCCACTGCTCCCATTGGGGATGGCTGATGAACTGCATTTCCAGGAGGGCTGCGGGGGCAACGGTGTTCATGAGCACGTAGAATCTGGCCTCTTTGTCGATGTCTCCGTCAGACCAGTCGGCCCGGATGGTTATTTCCGGGAATTCTTTTGCCCAGGCGGCCGCTATTTGGGTCGCGAGGGGGTCCGCCCTTGTTTTTCCCGGAGAGGTCCACACTTCGAAGCCATGGGCCTGTCGAGAGGTGGCCGCGTTGCAGTGCAGGGAGATGAAGCAATCGGCTCCGGCTTTGTTTGCTATGGCGGCCCTTTCTGCAAGGGATATGTAGTCGTCCTCCCTGCGGGTAAGTATGGTTTTGTGGCGCCCGCGGATGAGGAGCTGTTCCAGGCGGAGGGCGACCTGGAGGTTTATGTCCGATTCGCGTACGCCGGCAGGGCCGACAGCCCCGGGGTCTCTGCCCCCGTGTCCGGGGTCGATTACAATGAGCATTCGATCATCACCTCCTCCTGCCAATCATTGAGGGAGCCCCTGGTCCTTGCAAGGTTGGCCGCCAACTTGAGCCGGGAGGCCCAGCCTTCTCCCAGGAGGTCGGGGGCCAGTTTGATGGCCATCTTCACAAGTTTTTTGAAGTAGGCGGGGTCGGTTGCCCAGGCGCCCCATCTGCCTTTGTAGAGGCCCGCAAAGTAGCCGGGCCAGTTGTCAGCGCTTGCCCAGGATTCGGGGTAGTCAAGGCGGATTTTGTCGGCGTAGTCGGCCAGGAATTCTTCGACAGAGGCGTATTGTCTGAAGAGGCTTTCCCGGGTCGTCCAGGAGCCGCCTTCGTACTCCCTGGATAGCACTTTGTAAACGGGTTTATCCGCCCTTAGCCACGTAGTTCCGGCCTTGATGCCGGCGCCGTTTTTTGCATTCTGCCATAAGACGCTGCTCCAGTGGCCGGTTTCATGGGCGCTCTGGCATGTGGCGGCAAAGGGGTTGATTCCGAGTCCCTGCGCAAGAGTGTAGAGTTTTTTAGCGTTCATGGCTACCACTTTATGGCGAAGATCTCCCCGATTGAGCGCGCCTGATCTATTGCACTCTGGAGCTGCCATTTTTTTTGCAATATGTAGGCGTAGTGCTCTCTTTGCAGCGCGGGCACTTGGTCCGCGACATCGCGGGGGATCTCAACCATGCGGTTGTCTATAGTGCGAACGTTTATTGGGTCGTCTTGGGTTAGAGCCAGGCCATTCTCCCAGATGAGGACGTCGTCTATTCCAAAGTTGACACGTATGTCGGATAGGTCACCGGGCAGGGGCATTCCTATTTCAATTATTTCCTGCTCCCAGGCTTTTTTGATAATGTCCTTCTGGTGTTTTTTCGCCGCATCGATGTTTCCCGATTTTGCCGCTACGGCTGTTGCGTTTAGGTTCTCTTTGAAAAATCCAGCCATTTATTTCGCCTCCTTTCTATACGTTCCAAACTGCGGCAATGCTGCGCACAGAGGGAGGGAGCCCCAGCCATTGGTAGTCAGCCGTAAGTTCGGCTCCGCTTGGGCCCGTTACCCACAGCAGGCTGCCCTCGTCGTCCCAGTAGTATGCGGAGGGGTCCAGCAGAGCTCCGTTGGCCTTCACCTGGATATGGCCTTCTCTTGGGCGATGCGCCAGGGAGAAGGGTTGGCTGATGCCCGTAGCCGTGCCCAGTGCCTCGCCCTCTATGGAGCCTCTGCCCTGCTCAAGCTCTACTTTTATTGCGCTGACAGAGCCCCTTGGGCCTTCCGCACCCGAGAAGTAGTTGAATTGGTCGTTTACAACCAGGGGGGATTGGGTGTCAGGGTATTCGGCATCTTTAGCCATGGGTATCCACTCTTCAAGTTCCCAGCTGTGCTGGTAGGTAGCCCTGATCTCCGAGCCAGCCGGCGCCGTTATGGTTATTTGCGCGGTGGCAGAGTTGAAGTTGTAGGCTCCCGTTACTTCGCCGTTGACTTCAATTCGGAGGGAATGGGGGGCGACTCCTTCCGGGTTCGCCAGGGTGAATACGGCCGGGGATCCGGTGCCCGCGCCCAATAGCTCCCTCTCTACGTTTATGGGGTGAGGGCGGAGGGCGACGTAAGCCCTGAGGGAGGCGTCCTTGACTATGGGGCGCTTGCACATGAGATGACACTTGCCCATTTCATGGAGAAATTCGTACGTCCTGGTTACTATTTGGCCGGTGCCCTCGCTGAAGATGGCCACATTGTCTATTCTGTGATCCAGCGTTACGGATGTTATAGCCGCCTGATCCGGGCCATCTATTACGCTTACCGTGAGCCTTGCCCTGAGTTTTATTGCCACGGCAAATTGGCCCTCCATGCCCTCCAAGGGGACCCACTCGCTCCAATTCCCGGAGCCGTCGAGCATGGAGCACGTGAGTAGGACCTCTCCATTGGCGGATGTGCTTTTTAGGTGATCTATTTTTAGTATCTGGACGGCATCGCCATTTTTAGACAGCATGAGAGGTGTGCTTTCGAGAGTCTTGGAGTAGACGTCACTTGAGGCCACACCTTCTATTGCCACCATCTCAAGCTCCGGGCTCTCAATGGATTCAGCAGACAGGGCAATTGCTGCGTCAATCTCTTCGCCACAAAGCCACTCAAGGTCTGATTCTGTAAGGGTTTCTATCTCGTCCAGCGTGTTGCCCGACTGGAGGAGGTTTTCAGCCGTTAGGCTCTGTTCGGGCAGGTTGACCCACTGAGATGTGTCCCATTTTTTCCACGGACCACCGCCGGCCCTGAGCGCCAGGCGAACGTCCGTATCTCCGGGAATATCCCCCGTAATACTGATGCCCGTCACGCTAAGCCAACCATGGGTTGATAATCTGGTGGCCGGAGTGGTGGTTATCATTCCAATCACTTGCATCCCTCCTAAGAATTAATCTGTTTAGAGCACTTTCCGCGCTCACTCTGCCACTGCAATGTTGCATGTAGCCCAGGAATGACCCTACTGACGACCTGACTTCTTCGATTGAGACTATGCCTGCGACATAGTCTTTCGATAGTTTTTTGAATCTCTTTTTCGCTGCCATCACAACTCTTTTTCTTGGCAGGCGATGGGTAGCCCATATGCGATAGCCGCAAAAATCCACGCCATTCTGTACGGGGAATATGGATGATTTGGGGTTTAGTCTTAATTTGAGGTGGGTCTCAAGGAGCCATGAGATATCCGCCTTGATCGCCCTTAATTCTTCCTTGGTTTGGGCCAAAATAATGAAGTCGTCAGCATAGCGAACGTAATACTTAATGGAGGCGCAATCCTTGATGAAGTGGTCAAGCTGATCCATGTATACGTTTGCCAGTATTTGACTGGTTAGCGCGCCAATCGGCAGACCCTTACCCGAAGCGTTGTCCGGAGCTATTGAGGCTTTTCTTATGAGATCGAGTACCTTGACCTCCCTAATGGTTTTGCTCAGGATATCCATGAGTACTTCATGGTCTATGGAGTGAAAGAATTTCGCGATATCGCACTTAAGGACATGGGGGGCTTTCCACATGGCAACAGCTTTGCGAATAAACCCCTCGACTCTGGCGGCGGCGGCATGGGTCCCCTTGTGTTTTCTGCATGAATAGCTGTCATGGATAAATTTGCGTTCATACAATGACTCCAAGACGCGGACAATTGCATGGTGGACTACTCTATCGGCAAAAATCGGCGCCTGGATAAGCCTTCTTTTTGAGCCCGTTATACGAACAAAAGAATTGAATGGCGCCGGGCACCATGTTTCATCCAAAAGCCTGGATCTGATTTCGCATAAACGCATTTCCAAAGAGCAGTGGAATTGGGCAGCGTCAATCCTCCTCTTCTTTCGCCTGCGCGCCCCCACATATGCAGCAACAATGTTTTCCCACGATGTGATTCGATCCCATAGTCCGGAGTATGATTTCAATGTCGAATCCCCCATATAAGGAGGGGAGGGTCGCGTTGGACGCTTAATGCGCCTACTGGAGACCCTCCCGAGTTGATGTTTTCCTGGAGCAGGGGAACGCCCCGCATCAGGAAGGACGAAGACCCCGAAACGGACGGACTGGAGAGCAAGCCTTGACCAGCACCCTCTGCCGTGATCCTTTCGCGAGACGAGAGCCGATATTGGCGTTCGCATCCGCCGGCAGGTTGTTGAAGTTCGAGTTGAAAGCGCCGTTGTTCGCGGTGCCCGCGTTGAAGTTCGAGTTGCAAATGCGGCTGCTCAGGCCTTCGCCCTAAATCTTAATCATCGAGCCTTCTGCTCGGTGTTTCGCACATCCCTTATCCAGCCACCAAGCATCATGCCAAGGGCGCTCAAGTCCTCCACCCAAAGGCCATACTGACCTTCGCTAATACAGCGGACTTCGAATGCCGCCCATACCACGTCGCGGAGACACTCAAGCGCCGTGTCCGCTTCGCGCAATGCTGTTAGTTTACGCTGGAGTTTTGCGGCATGATTGAGCTTTGCTCGCAGAACGGCAAAGCACTCCCGCATATCCTGCCCAATGGTAGGCTTGTAGATTTTTGGATATTGCACCACTTCCCGAAGATATTTGGAGTGCATTTTCTGTAAGTGGACTCTTATGGGTAAGTTGTGCTGTCTCGCCTTAAATAGGCGCCCTCTTCCTGCATTATCCATAGCCAGCCCCTTCGCTACCGCTCAGGGGATCAAAAATCGAAGATCCAAGGACAAATCACCACTTCGCGAGGCGGGAACCGATATTGGCGTGCGCATCCGACGGCAGGTGGTAGAAGTTCGAATTGAAGGCGCCGCTGCCCGCGCTGCCAGCGTGGAAGTTCGAGTAGCAAATGCGGCCGTATCGGTCTGAACGTCGCCCTGAAAGATCCGGGATGAAGGAGGTAGACTCCTTGCCCATAGTTGCAGCAATAAAAAGGAAGTCAAATGCCCCTCCCGAGCGCAAGCCCTGGTTAAAGTATGTGTCTAGATTACCCTCTGTATATGTGGCAGCGGCAACGCCCGTATTTGTGTAGCTGCCGTCAGCGTCAAGCCAGATTTCATATTTCCCCGACGAATCTGTCCTTATACCGTCCATCCATTCGACATAAACCGCCGGTCCATGGTACGCAAACTCCTCTATCCCGCGGTATTTGCAAAGGGCAGCATTTTGACGGTTGGCCGCCGGGACTAGCTGAATTGTCTTCTTCTCAATGGCGGCGCGGCCCAGGATTTCGTGCCACTCGAACAGGCTTACCATGTGATGTCCGTTGCCCAGGGACGCGGCTGCGTCCTTAAAGGTTTGCCAACTCACATTACCCCAGTGGGTTTTGCCCGGTTGGCTTCCTGGCACCCCACTGTTATTGTGAGCCCTGTAAGTACCCCAAAGGAACCTGTCGAGCCATGCCCCCCCTTTTTTGAAAACAGCGGGGTTTGCTGCAAAGCCGGGGGCCGGTACGTCGGAGATCCACATGCACCACTTGCCATCAGTATCGCTGCCGGAGGGGCCACTTCCCCTCTTCCAATACGCTATAGGAATGCGTCTGAAGTGGTTGTCTCCCACCGCTGCGGCGGTAAGATTAAATGCCGGGTGCTCGTCAAAGTCCTCCTGGTCCAGAGTGATTATATTGCCGCTCTCATCTATCCAGTCCAAACCAACGCCATTAGAGCTTTTTGCGCCGGTGGCGGCAATGCCAAAAATCCTGGCAAGCCGCACGCAGCTTTCCGTCCATGCCACAGCCGGAGTTGATTCAAACCCAGGGGCCGAGGCCGAGGTTAGCTCTGCAGAGCTTTCAGCATCGCCCCCAGCGACAACCTCCCCTTTCCACACCTCCCCCGGAGCCCAGGCAGAGAACGATGTTCGGCCGCCCGCATGTGCCTCGCCGTCGTGAATAGATACGCTGGACCTGTAGATAAATGTTTTTGACAGGTCATACTCCCCCGTTATGGAGTTTTCGGCCATAACGCGCTTTTGAGAACCTGACGTGGCGGTGCTTTTGACCCTTATGCTTTCCTGGTTGTTGCCGTCGGATAGGACGTAATTTGCCCCAACCACAATGCCG
>JBMNVK010000105.1:0-8245 GCA_050946755.1 Aminivibrio sp.
GTCCACCAGAATGCCGCACAGGGAGCTCGCCCCCACTGCAAGGACGGCGGCAAGGCCCCAGGGCAGCTTCAGAAGGGTTATGGCAAAAAAAATAAAGTAGGCGCCCAGCATGAAGATCTCTCCGTGTGCAAAATTGATAAGCCTTAAAATTCCGTAGACCATAGTGTATCCGATTGCGATCAGTCCGTAGAGAGAGCCCAGGGTTATCGCATTGAAGAGGTGCTGGATAAACATGTTGAAGCTCATGAAGGTTCCCCCTGACTTAAAAAAATGGAGGGCGGAGGCGCTGCCTCCACCCTCCCAGACCAGAGGCGCTTAAAGGCTGCTTGGGAAGCGGCCTCCTTACATCTCAGGCTCGACGGTTCCGATAAAGAGCTTCTTGCCGTCCTTTATCTGCACGATGCCCACAGGGCTTTCAGCATCGTGGGTCTCGTTTATGGTCTTGCTGCCCGTGACCCCGGGGAAGTCTTTCGTATTCTCAAGGGCCTCCCTTATCGCCTCCGGCTCGGCGGAGTCCGCTACCTTTATGGCATTGGCCACAAGCATGTAGGAGTCGTAGCCGAGAGCGGCGTTAACGTTGGGATCTTTGTCGGGGTGCGCCTTGGTCCAGTTCTCGGTGAAGGTCCGGGCGATATCGCTCATCTCCGTCATGGAGGGGTCGTAGGGGAAGGTGGTGTGGATAAAGCCCTCCACCGCATCGCCGCCGATCTTCACTATCTCGGGGTTATCCATGGCGTCGCCGCCCATGATCTGGAACTCTGCGCCAAGCTCCCTGGCCTGCTTCATGATAATGGCCCCCTCGGCAAAGTCTGCCGGGATGTAGAGCAGGTCAGGCTCCTTGCTGATTATCTCTGTAAGCTGGGCGGTGAAGTCCTGGTCGCCGGAGTTATACTTCATCTCCGCCACCACTTCTCCTCCGAGCTTATTGAAGGACTGCTTGAAAAAATTGCCCAGCCCCACGCAGTAATCGTTGGCCACGTCTATAAGGAGGGCGGCCTTCTTCATTCCCAGGGTTTTGATGGTGTAGGTGGCCGCTCCGGCGCCCTGGTAGGGATCAATAAAACAGGCCCTGAAGACGTACTTCTTACCCTGGGTCACCAGGGGATTGGTGCAGGAAGTCCCCATCATGGGAATTTTTGAGGCCTCGGCAACTTCACCGCCGGCCATGGCAAGGGAGGATCCGTAAGTTCCGATGACTGCCACAACCTTGTCCCGCTCCACAAGGCGCTTTACCGCATTGGCGGCCTCCACCTTGTCCGTCTTGTTGTCCACTATGACGAGCTCCACTTTCCTGCCCAGCAGTTCGGGCATCTCCTGATGAGCCATCTGGACTCCCTCCAGCTCCAGCTGTCCGCCGAAGGCCGTCCTTCCCGTCAGGGGGAGATATACGCCGATTTTGATCGTGTCCGCCGCCATGGCGGTCCCGGCAAGAGCCAGAACTAGAATAGCCGCAATAATAACATTCCGAAGTCTCATATGTGTGTTTGCCTCCTTAGTTTTCAGATTTCACTGCCTCCTGCAATTATACACAAATATGCATAAAAATCACTGGTGCGGGAAGAGAATCTCTATTTGTGCTTTTTAGCCGGTGAATTTATCATCTCTGCCGGCCGTTATCATTTCTGGAAGTTTCCTTGTCCCCTATCAGCCGCGCAATCTCATGCTGAAAACTCTGAAGGTCGGTAAATTCCCGGTATACCGACGCAAATCTTACGTAAGCCACCTGATTTATCTCCCTAAGGCCCTCCATAACCCGCCGCCCTATCTCCGAAACAGGGACTTCGCCGTGCCCCTCCGCCTTGAGTCCGTCCTCTATCCGGGCGGCCAGATCCTCTATCTGCTCCAGGGATACGGGCAGCTTTTCGCAGGCCCGGCTTATGCCCCGGATTATCTTGTCCCTGCCGAAGGTCTCCCGGCTTCCGTCCTTTTTAATGACCCTCAGAGTTCTTCTTTCTTCCGCTTTTTCGTAAGTAGTGAAGCGATGGGAGCAGTCAGGACACTCCCGCCGGCGGCGGATCACCCGCCCCTCGCCGGCAGTCCTGGTCTCGATGACTCTTGTCTCCATGGCTCCGCAGGATGGGCATCTCACGGCCAGTCCTCCCTGTTTGAATGAATTCGTCTATATATTACTACCGAAAAGCAGCTTTTGCCACAGACAAAAGCCTGACCAGGGGTGTGCATCTACAAAGAAAAGGGGCCGGCAGATCCGGCCCCTTTTTAAACTTATTTAGATTCAGCTAAAAACTTTACGCAAATTGCACCGGTCATCCGGTCAGGCTCTCAAGCCAGGCAGATACTTTTTCCCTGACCTTTTTTCCGTCCGCCTGTCCCTTTACCTTTGCCATTACCATGCCCATGACTTTTCCCATATCTGCCGGCCCGGTCGCCTTGGCGAGGGCGCCCGTCTCCTCGATTATTCTGATCAGTTCCTCATCGCCAAGCTGTTCCGGAAGATATTTTTCGAGAAAAGCGGCCTCTTTAAGCTCCTGTTCAGCTCTGTCAGCGGCGCCTACGGCTTCGTACTGTTCTGCCGCCTCCCGGCGCTGCTTTATCAGCCGCTGGACGAGGGATGTAGCTTCATCTTCTGAAAATTCGCCGGACCTTCCCTTTTCGGTCTTTGCCCTCTGAAATTCGGCCTTCACCATCCTGAGAGTAGACAGCTCAAGCTCTTTTTTCTCTTTCATTGCGGCAAGAAGATCGTCCGAAATGCGCTTTTCAGTTTTGACAGCCACTGTGCACTACCTCCTGCGGGACCTGCTCCGCCTTTTTCTGGCAGCTTCGGCCCTCTTTGTCTTCTTCGCTTCACTCGGCTTTTCGTAGTGCTCCCTTTTGCGGGCCTCCCGGAGGGTTCCCACCTTGGAGACTTCTCTCTTGAACCGCCTGAGGGCGTCATCAAGGGACTCGTTGTCTCTCCGTACGACAGTCGTCATATATCATTCCCCCCTTTCTTCGCCACCCAAAACTAACCCGGTGGCCAGCGGAAGCTTCGCCCCGCCAGAAGGTGAATATGAAGGTGGGGAATCGTCTGTCCGGCCTGGGCGCCGCAGTTGATGACGAGCCGGTATCCGTCCTGGTCAAGGCCAAGACGGGCGGCCGTCTTTGCCGCACAGTCCATGACTTTCGACCACACTTCGGGTTTTTGGACGTCAGCCGATGACTCCACGTGCTCTACCGGCATTACAAGGAGATGGACGGGCGCCTGCGGAGTGATGTCACGTATTACTATGACATCTTCATCCCTGTAGACAATCTCCGCCGGTACTCTTCCCGCCGATATTTCGCAGAATAGGCATTTTTTATCCAAAAACCTCACCTCTCAGTTCAGGCTATTTTATAACAGATTGCCTGACCGCACAATACTCCCGGCCCAAACTCTGACCGCAGCAGAGGTATGTCTTTCCGCAAGGGCGGCTATTCTGGGACCGGCCCAAGAAGGCAGATCGGCAGCTTTAAGCAGTCTCAGGAGAGGTACGAGGACGGCCTCTTCATCCCGCTTCAGCAGCCGGATGAGGACCAGCTCATCGGGCAAGGCCCTGGAGGGCCACGAGGCCAGAGCCGAGGCCAACACCCTCGGGGAGGAGTGGTAGAGGATCCTCGACAGCATTGAGGTTTTTTCCGGTATCCGGGCCAGCCATCTTATGAGGGCCAGGGCGGATTTTTCGGTCATGGAGGGGGAGCGGGATGCGAGGGCAGCGGCAAGTTCCCGGCTTTTTTTAGGGCCGTAGTCCGGCATGAGCAGCAGACTCAGCATCTCGTCATCCACTTCCCGCCGCCTTACCATCTCAAGAATAGCGGCAAAGACCCCGGCTTCCGGCGTTTTGCCGCCTAGAGCTCTGAGGGCCAGCAGTCTTACTTCAGGATGATCCCCCAGCAGACGGGTAATTATCTTTGAGGCGGACTCCTCCGTGCCCCGGGATTTTTCCAGAAGCCTGGCCACGGTCAGCTCCGCCTCCACAAGGGCCCGCTCAAGAAGCAGCTCTCTGACCCTGCCGGAGCCCGCCTTTTTTCCTTCGTCTTTTTTATCCTCGCTTTTCCTCCCCGTAGGAGGGGCCGTCTTTTTTCTATTTCTGTTCCACCTGAAGGGAGAGCTTCTCCGGGCCCTTCCCCGGGGAGTCCGGGACTGTTTTTTTGCCCCCTTCAGGGCCTCTGTCATCTGCTCCGGCGTGGCCGTCTTTAAAATTGAATAGGCGGCCACGATGGCCTCAAACTTTTCGGCGCCCCGGGAGCCGGCCACATCGGGGTGAAAGGACAGGGCAAGCTGTCTGAAGGCGGCCCTTATCTCTCCCGGGTGGGCGCCGGGGGAGATGCCCAGTATTCTGAAGCAGTCCAGTATCTCAAGAGGCAGGGCCATGGTCAGTCAGCCACTCTTTCCATCTCATCAACCATGATCCCAAGGGACTCAAGGCCCTCGGGACCCACCCCTTCGTCAAGGAGGCTTTTTACCGTCTTGAAGAGTATCTCGGCCCTTGTCTGCTGCTCATCCGTGAGCAGAGGGGACAGGAGGGCGAATTTTTTTTCGAGCCTCCTGATCTCGTCCTCGCCACCGACGAAAGACCAGCCGTCAGAGGCCCCTATCTCAAGGGGGGGGATTACGGCCCTCTTCCCGTTTTCCCTGCATATCTCTATTCTGAGGAGGCCTCCTTCGTCCACGGAGAAGACTAGGGCAATCGCCTCTCCCTTTCCTGCCCCTGACACGTCCGCCTCCGTAATAATCCGCCCTCGTTCGCCCTGGAACACTTTGAGGGAGAAGGGGCCTCTTCCTACGCTGATGAATTTTTTTTCAACTCTGGCAGGCAGGGGCATTCCCTTCTTCAGAAGGGAGACAGGGGCGCCGTCGGCGGCCAGAATTCCCAGGTCCTCCGACAGGACGTCCAGCAGCAGTCTGCCCCTTGCCCCGGGGTTTCCGTAGAGTGCGGTCCCGGCCACTACCGCTTCATCGGGACAGAGGCAGAGGCTGCCGGGAGGGGCAACCCTCTTCTCAAGAAGGGCGCGCAGGAGGGGTATGCGGCTCCCTCCGCCGACCAGGAGGAGCCTGGAGGGGCGGTATTCTGTCGCGAAGTCCTCAGCCATGGCGACGACCCGCTCGATGGAAGGACGAATGAGCGCCTCAAGCTCCATGCGGGAGACGCTGAGAGGGGCGGCTCCCAGTCCGGGAGGGGGAAGCCACTCGTAAGACATGCAGTTGGATAGGGCTATTTTTATCTGTTCCGCCTCGTAGAGGAGGGTTCGGTAGAAGGGTGAATCCTTGCTGCCCCAGTTCACTCCCGTTCGCTCTGCGAGGTACATGGCCAGGGCGGCGTCAAAATCCCATCCGCCGCAGGAGGGTATGCCTCCGCTCTCCAGCACCTGGCATACGCCGCCTCCGCTCTCCACTACGGAGAGATCCACCGTTCCCGCCCCGTAATCCAGGATGAGAAACCGTCCCCGCTCTCCAAAGGCGAGGGCGGCGGCAGTAGGCTCATTGACCATTTTGACCCGGGTAAATCCGGCCGTCCGGGCAGCCCTTGCCATGGCAGAGCGCTCGGCAAAGCTGAAGGAGGCGGGCACCGCCAGCACGCAGGATTCCAGGAAAGTCCCGGCCCAGGCCTCGCCATCCTCTCTGAGGAGGCTGAGCAGCGGCGCAATGGCATCTTCCGCCGTCACGGAAATTCGCCCGCACCGGGCTTTCCATGGGGTTCCCAGCTTGCGCTTGAGATCGCCCCATGTGGCAAGGGGGCGTTTTATCTCTCCCGCCAGGGCCGCTTCCCCGGCAACCCAGCCCGATTCGGTCCACGCCGTAACCGCCGGTGTGATCCGTTTTCCCCAGCGGCCGGGCACCACGATTGGTTCATCCCTTTCACTGAGCAGTGCGCAGAGGGCATTTTTTGTACCGAGGTCTATGCCGAGGACAGGGCCCCTCACGATGCCCTGCGTCCCTTCAGGTTTTCGCCCTTTATCCCCGATATTTTCACCGGCACCTCTTCTCCTTTGACGGCGGATCCCTCACCCTCCACCCTCAGAAAAGAGGGGGTAAGCCCCCTGAAGCCGCCCTTCTCCGCCTCCTCGGCCAAAACGGCTACGGTATGGCCTACTTTGCGGCCGGCAAAGTCCGTCAGCAGCCTTTCCGCCAGATGGAGGGCCTGGGCCGTTCTTTCGCCCATTTTTTCGCCCACTACCCTGTCAGGGAGGCTCCAGGCCTCCGTGCCCTCCCTGGGAGAATAGGGGAAGACGTGAACTTTTCCGAACCGGCACTCCTCCATGAAGCGGAGGGTCTCCTCAAACTCCCTGTCCGTCTCCCCCGGGAAGCCCACCAGGACATCAGTGCTTATGTGCAGGTCATCTCCAAGGCGGCTCCTTGCCATCCGTACCAGCTCAAGGAAGTCTTCTGGGCTGTACCCCCGTCTCATGCGGGAGAGAACGGACGGGCTGCCGCTCTGCAGGGGAAGATGGAGATGGCGGCAGAACTTCGGGCTGCCGGCCAGGGCATCCATAAGCTCGCCGTCCAGGCCGAAGGGCTCCAGGGAGCCGAAGCGGATCCGCTTTATTCCCTCCACCGACGCCACCCGGGCCACCAGCTCCGCCAGGGACTGGCTGCCTCCGGAGCCGTATAGCCCCAGGTGAACCCCCGTAAGCACCACCTCCGGGCATCCCGAGGCGGCAAGTCTTCTGACTTCCGCCACAACGTCGTCCCCATCCCGGCTGACGGGCTTTCCTCTTACAAAGGGTATTATGCAGTAAGAGCAGAAGTGATTGCAGCCGTCCTGCACCTTTACGAAGGCTCTGGTATGGAACAGGGGGCTTGACAGGGACAGACCATCCCATTCGTCACAGCGAAGGACGTCCGTCTTTTCCTCCACGAAGGAAGGACCTTCACCCCCCAGAGCCCGGGCCATCAGGGCAGGGAGAAGGGCTTTGCGGCGGTTTCCCGCTACTATGGCTATGCCCAGCGAGAGGGCCTCTTCCCGGGAGATGTTCTGGGCCCAGCATCCGCAGACGGCGATAACTGCTTTTTCAGAGAGCCGGCGGATGCGCCGGACCGCCTGGCGGCATTTTTTATCCGCCACGGAGGTCACCGTGCAGCTTACCAGCACTGCTCCGTCACAGTCCCGGGGCGAATCGGCTATCAGGGCTCCGGCATCGGCAAAGGCCCCCCCCAGGGCCTCTCCCTCATACTGATTGGACCGGCACCCGAGGGTCTGGATCCAGATTTTTTTGCCCTTCATTTTTCCTCCGCCACGACGCCCCACCAGTCCCCCAGAACCAGCGAAGCGGTGATCTCAAGCCCGTGATCCGCCAGGGCGGCGGAGAAGGAGTCTTTTTCTTTTTCCAGCAGTCCGGAAAAGAGCACCCTGCCCCCGGGCTTCAGCAGCCCCCCTAGGGAGGGCAGCATTTCAAGAAGGGGCTCAATTACTATATTGGCAGTTATAAGGTCCACTGGCCCTGTCATGCCGTCAAGGAGGTTGCCCTCCTCCAGCCCGACGAGGCCCGGATCTATTTCGTTCAGCTCGAGATTGTGCCTTACCTCCGCCAGGACCGCCGGGTCAAGGTCCCTGGCCTTCACTCTTGCCGCTCCCATCTTAAGGGCGGCGATGGCAAGAATGCCCGATCCTGTGCCTATGTCCGCGGCGTCCGCCCCTGAAATGTCAAGCTTTTCAAGGAGCGCGAGCACTATCTGGGTGCTTTCATGGTACCCCGTGCCGAAGGCTGAGCCGGGATAGATGTAGAGGGGAGTCCGGCCCGGGGGCTCGCTTCCCTTGTGCCAGGGGGCCATTACGACAAGGCTGTCTCCCACCGGCAGGGGAGGGAAGGCTTCCTTCCAGTCGGTGTGCCACTGCTTGCTTTCTATCTTGCCCATATCGGCAACCCTTATCTCCGGCCACGGGTCAAGGGCCTCTTCAACCCGGCCCACCCAGAACCCCAGGTCCTGGGATGAGCGGTAGTAGGCCCTCAGAAATACGGATTCACCCCGCCCGCTCTCCTCGGAGCCTATGCTTCCCGACATCTCGGCCAGGGATGCCAGCACCTCTTCACAGCCCGGGCCTCCCTCCAGCGTGACGTACCACCAAAAGCTGTCCACTGTATTTGTCATGGAAAATCTCCTTAGGAAATATAAACTAAGGGAGGCATTATGAGCCTCCCTCAGCATAGCAAGTTTACCAGATAGGGTACGGTTTTGAGAAGGGCAAAAGCCGCCTCAGGAGTCGAACAGGCTGCGAAAGAACTTTCCGAAGCCTCCCGTATCCTCCACTTCTACCTTCATCTCCCG
>JBMNVK010000106.1:0-8060 GCA_050946755.1 Aminivibrio sp.
CAAAACCCTAAAGTTCATCCACACTCCATGGGTCCACTGGCCTGAGACCATGTGCGCCTATATGCCGGAGGAAAAAATTCTCTTCAGCTGCGACTTCCTCGGCTCCCACCTGGCCACCTCAGAGATGTACGCCGGAGAGGATCCCGTCATATACGAGGGCGCCAAGCGGTACTACGCCGAGATCATGATGCCCTTCCGGGCCATCGTGAAGAAAAACCTCGCCAAGGTGGAGGAGTACGACATCGGCCTCATAGCCCCCAGCCACGGACCCCTCTACGACAAGCCTTCCTTCATCCTGGACGCATACCGGGACTGGACCTCCGACACAGTGGACAACTTCGTGGCCATTCCCTACATCTCCATGCACGGCAGCACCGAGATCATGGTGGATCACCTGCTGGACGCCCTGGTGGAGCGGGGAGTGAAGGTCTGCAAGTACGAGCTCTCCGTCACGGACATCGGCAAGCTCGCCATCGACCTGGTGGACGCCGCTACCATTGTAATCGGCGCTCCGACAGTCCACTACGGCCCCCACCCTGTAGTCTTTTCCGCCGTCAATCTGGCCAACGTCCTGAGGCCCAAACTGAAGCACGCCGCCATCATCGGATCCTACGGATGGGCAACCAAGGCGGTGGAGCAGATCTCCGGCCTAATTCCCAATCTGAAGGTGGAGGTGCTGGGCACCGTGATGTGCAAGGGCAAGCCCCGGGCAGAGGACCTGGCGGCCCTCGATCAGCTGGCGGATACAATAGCGGAGAAGCACAAGGCGCTCTAGGGACGTACGCATAGGGGGGAGGCCCGTCCTCTCCCTTTTTTATTTTCAAAACACCGGGAGGGCAAGGACATGGGTTTGAAAACCGGAGTAGTGAGGGCGGCGGTAGTTCAGGCGGCCCCCGCCATCATGGACAAAAAAGGAACCATGGAGATAGTGCGCAAATTCGCCTTTGAGGCAGCGGATCAGGGAGCGAAGATTATCCTCTTCCCCGAGGCCTTCATCCCCTGCTACCCCCGGGGCCTCACCTTCGGGACAATGGTGGGAAACCGCAGCCCCGAGGGGCGGAAGGACTTCGCCCGATACTACGAAAATTCCATAGACGTGCCGGGGCCTGAGACTGAAGAGCTGGGAGAAATAGCGGCAAAGTGCGGCGCCTACCTGTCCATCGGGGTCATGGAGCGGGACGGAGGCACTCTCTACTGCACCCTGCTGTATTTCGGCCCGGAAGGGGATCTTCTGGCTAAGCACAGAAAGCTGATGCCCACCGGAAGCGAGCGGCTGATATGGGGCCAGGGGGACGGAAGCACCCTTGCTTCGGTAGACACCCCCTACGGGGTCATGAGCGGCCTCATCTGCTGGGAAAACTACATGCCCCTGGCAAGGACGGCTATTTACGGCCGAAATACCACCATCTACCTTGCACCCACGGCGGACCAGCGGGAGATCTGGCAGTCCTCCATGAGGCACATAGCCCTTGAGGGCCGGTGCTTCGTACTCTCCTGCAACCAGTTCGTAACAAAGGACATGTATCCCAGAGACCTCAAATGCTACGGCGAACTGGAGTCCCAGCCGGAGATCATGTGCCGGGGCGGCAGCGCCGTCATCGACCCCCTGGGAAACTATCTGGCGGGCCCCTCCTGGGATAAAGAAGAGATACTGATCGCTGACCTGGACCTTTCCGCCGTCATCGAGGCACGGTACGACTTCGATGTAATAGGACACTACGCCCGCCCCGACGTCTTTACCCTGCTGGTGAACGACGAGCCCCACGTGGGGATAGACTACTCCTGCGACACAACCTTCGAAGAGGAGGAGCCGGGAGAATTTTATTAGAAACAGGGTGCAAAAATGACTGAAATGAAAAATTACCCCCAAGAGACCGGCCGCCTTCTCGATGAGACAAAGGACCTTGCCCTGGAGTGGCTGAAAAGCCTGCCCTCCAGAAGGGCGGGGGCGGAGCAGTCTGCTGCGGATCTTAAAAGGGCCCTCGATGAACCTCTGCCGGACGACGGCGCTCCTGCCCTGGAAGTGGTGACCCGCTTTGCGTCGGCGATAAAGCCTGGCCTGATCGCCTCACCGGGCCCCCGGTACTTCGGCTTCGTAACGGGGGGTGCGCTGCCGGCCGCCCTGGCTGCCGACTGGCTGGCCTCGGCCTGGGACCAGAACGGCATCCTGGCCATATCGTCCCCGGCGGTAAGCGCCCTTGAGGAGATAATTTCCGGCTGGCTGCTGGACCTTCTCGACCTGCCCCGGGAATCCTCCGTGGGCTTCGTGACGGGAGGGCAGATGGCGAACTTCACCTGTCTCGCCGCCGCCCGCCACGAGGTGCTCAGGCGGTACGGGTGGAACGCCGAAAAAGACGGCCTCCAGGGTGCGCCTCCTATCACCGTCATCGCAGGCGAAGAGGCCCACGCCACCCTTGAGGGAGCTCTCAGTCTGCTGGGGCTGGGCTACGGCGGCATGATTGCCGTCCCCGCCGACGATCAGGGCAGGATGAGGGCCGACGGGACAATTGAAGCGCTGAAAGAAGCGTCAGGCCCTGTGATCCTCTGCCTCCAGGCGGGCAACGTAAACTCCGGGGCCTTCGACCCATGCTCTCAAATAATCCCCGCCGCCAGAGAGAAGGGGGCCTGGGTCCATGTGGACAGCGCCTTCGGCATCTGGGGCAGGCTGGTTTCCTCCCTGTCCTCCCTCACCGGTGGCATGGAGGGGGCCGACTCCTGGGCGGCGGACGCCCACAAGTGGCTTAACGTCCCCTACGACTCGGGCCTTGCCATCGTCAGGCACAGGGATGCCCACAGGGCCTCCATGGCCCTCACCGCCTCCTATCTGGCAGGGGGGGAGGGGAGAAACCCCACAGACTGGGTCCCGGAGGCGTCCAGGAGAGGTAGGGTCTTCCCCCTCTACTGCGCCCTGAAGAGCCTGGGAAGGAGGGGAGCGGCGGAGATAGTGGAGCGGAACTGCCGCCAGGCCAGGCTCATGGCCTCTCTGCTGGCAGAGGACCCCCATATAGAAATTCTTAACGACGTAGAGCTGAACCAGGTTCTGGCAAGGTTTTCCGCCCCCCAAAGGGACGGCGACGAGTTCACCAGACAGGTCACGGCGGCGGTGCAGAGGGAGGGGACCTGCTGGGCGGGAGGAAGCGTCTGGAAGGGTCGGGCCGTCATGAGGATCTCTGTCTCCAACTGGTCCACCTCTGACTCGGACATACGGGCATCGGCGGAGGCCATCAGAAGAGTGCGAGGGATCGAAGCAAACCAGTAAGACTGCCGGGGGGCGGCGCAGGTCGCCCCCTTTGGCTTTGTTTTGTCCTCTTCCTCTAGGCGGAGCCTACTCTTTTTCTATGGTCAGGAACAGGCTGGAGCGGTCAATTTCTTCCACGGTAAAGGCGTAGCCTGAAAATCTTCCCAGCTCCTCCAGGTCCTCCCGGCTGAAGGTGGCGGCGGTGAAGCCGTCCCTGCATACTATTGCGCCCCCTCCCGTCTTCTCCATGTCCAGCTCCCCCAGCAGCCCCTTTCGGGCCTGCTCCTGAAACCACGCAAGCCTGTAGTCCCAGAAGTTGGGGCTGTAGGTGCTGAAGCAGGCCTTTCCTCCCCTCGACAGCAGGTTAAGGGCCTGCCGGACCAGATTTCTGGGGTCTCCCTTCATGGCGGAGAGGCCGTTCTGAAGGCAGAGCACCCAGTCGAAGGTCTCCCTGAAGACGGGGGCGTGGGCGTCCATGACCAGCAGCGCGCAGTTGGGGAAGTCCTTCAGGTACTCCCTGCCCAGCCCGACCGTATGCTCCGACAGGTCTATGCCCGTGATGCTCCCAAGATGGGGGGCAAGCTCCCTCATTATTCTTCCGTACCCCGCGCCCAGTTCCAGTACTTTTTCGTCCCCCCTGAGGCGGGAGCGGACGAAGTCCGTCTCGGACCAAAGGTACGCCCGCACCTGGGGAATATCCGACTGGTAGACCTGGAACAGCTTATCTCCGCTGAGTTTCTCCGAGTAGTAATCTGCCTGCATTTTTATCCCTCCCCGCTGAGTCTGCGCCATAATTTTATCACCACCGCACCTCTTGCCCCCGGCGCGGTCTTCGAGTATTCTCATCTCAGCAAAGTTAAGTCAGATCAGGAGGTATCGGGAGGATGCTTAAACACACCAGGGCGTCGGACCCAGAGCTTTACGGCATAGTGGCCGAGGAGCTGGACCGGCAGGAGCACAATATCGAGATGATTGCCTCCGAAAGCACGGAGAGCGAGGAGCTGCTGGAGCTTTCAGGGTGCGTCTTCGCCAACAAGACCACGGAGGGGTACCCGGGCGCCCGGTTTCAGGCCGGATCCCAGATTGCGGACAAGATGGAGCGGCTGGGGGTGGAGCGAGCCAAGGCCCTCTACGGCGCCGGCCACGCCAATATCCAGCCCTACTCGGGCTCCACGGCCAACTACAGCGTCTACGCAGCGGTGCTGACGCCGGGAGACCCGGTGCTGGGCATGAGGCTAGACCACGGAGGCCACCTTACTCACGGCTCTCCCGCCAACTTCATGAGCAAGTTTTTCGACTTCCACTCCTACGGCCTCAACGAGGATACGGAGCTTATCGACTACGACGAGGTGCAGTCCCTTGCGGACAGGCACAAGCCGAAGCTGATCATCGCCGGCGGCAGCGCCTACCCCCGGCTCATAGACTACGGCCGCATGGCCGAAATCGCCCGCTCCGCCGGCGGGCTGCTCATGGTGGACATGGCCCACGTGGCGGGGCTTGTGGCCGCCGGTGTAGTCCCGAGCCCCGTGCCCCACGCCGACTTCGTGACCTCCTCCACCACCAAGACCCTCTGCGGCCCCCGGGGAGGGATGGCCCTGTGCAGAGCCGACCACGCCAGGGCGCTGGACAAGGGGGTCTTCCCCGGAGCGGTGAGCTCCATCCACCTGAACATCATGGCCGCCAAGACGTGGCTGTTCAAATACGCCGCGGGGGCCGAATTCAGAAGCCTCATGAAGCAGGTGGTCGCGAACGCAAAAGCCCTGGCGGCGGAGCTGGTGGGCTTCGGCTTCCGGGTGGTAAGCGGCGGTACGGACAATCACATAGTGCTGGTGGATCTTCGTCCAAAAGGGATAACGGGCAGCCTCTTCCAGGACGCCCTGGAGTATGTGGGCATCACAGTGAACAAGAACATGATCCCCGGCGACCCGGAGAAGCCTTCGGTCACCAGCGGGGTACGGATAGGAACCACCTCCGTATCCCAGCGGGGCCTTAAGGAGGGGGAGATAAGCCGCATCGCCGCCATCATGAACCGGGTGGCGGAGGCGCCGGAGGACAAGGCCGTGCTCGACCGGTGCCGGGCGGAGGCTTTGGAGCTGATAAAGCCCTTCCCCCTCTATCCGAAGGGGCCCCTTAACTAGAGGTTGTATCTGAAGTAAAAAGAGGGGGCTTTAGCCCCCTTCTTCACGACAAAAGTCCTTTCAGATTTTCTTCCAGGGCGGCCCGCAGGTCTGCCGCCTCCAGGGGCTTGGCAAGATAGCCGTCCATGCCGCTCTCCATGCAGGCTTTCTTCGTCTCCGCCTGCACGTCGGCGGTGACGGCGATTATAGGCGTCCGGGCTTCACCCCGCTCCCTCTCCGCAGCCCTGATATCCTCCGCCGCCTGGCGGCCGTCCTTCACCGGCATATGAAGATCCATCAGCACCAGATCCGGAGACTCTCTGAGACAGAGCTCCACCGCCTCCACGCCGTTGACTGCCTCCAGAATTATCACTCCGGGAAGGAGTTTGGACAGCATCGTATTGAGCAGCCTGCGGTTTAGCTTGTGATCCTCGGCAATCAGAACCGATACAGGCCTGTTGGTGTTCAGGGTGATCAGGGACGTAGCGCCGATTTTCCCGATTCTTTCATCGCTGATTCTTTTATCAGGGGAGGGAGCGCACCGGACTCTCAGGGTAAAGAAAAACCGGCTACCCGCTCCTGGGGTACTCTCAAGCTCCAGGCGGCTGCCCATCCTTCTTAAAATTGAATCACAGATGGGAATTCCAAGCCCCACTCCTCCATGCTTTCTGGTAAAGGAGGCGTCCTGCTGATAAAAGGGCTCGAAGATCTCCTGCTGAATTTCAGCAGGGATGCCTATGCCCGTGTCCTGCACGGAGAAAGTATAATCACACATGCCCCCCTCGGGGAGGGAGGCCTTAACTGCCAGCTCCACCGCGCCCTTCTCGGTGAATTTTACGGCGTTTCCCAGCAGATTTACCAGAATCTGCTTCAGCCTGGCCGAGTCTATGGATGCATAGCGAGTGGTGCTCTCCTCAAGGCGGAGCTTAAGGTCAATATTCTTTTCCAGGGCGTTGCCCCGGACGGCGTCCAGAGCCTCCCGGACAATGTCGTTGATATCGGCGGCGCCTGTTTCAAGGCGGAATTCGCCCGCCTCTATCCTGGATATATCAAGCACCTCGCTGACAACTTCCATCAAAGAGACGGCAGAGGACCGGATATAGCCTACATACTCCCTCTGGCGGCTGTCCAGGGACGTGCCGGCCAGAAGCTCCAGAAATCCTATGGCCCCGTTCAGGGGGGTGCGCAGCTCGTGGCTGGTGTTGGCCAAAAAGGCGCTCTTCGCCCTGCTGGCCGCCTCGGCCTCGAACCTGAGCCGCTCCGCCTCCCTGCTGGCCGCCCGAAGCTCCTCCTCCGCCCGTTTTATATCGGTAAAATCTGCTGTTACGGTGGCAAACTTATTCTTGCCGGGGGATACGACGGAAATTCGAAAATGTCTGTCCATGGGCGGGTAGTAGGTCTCAAAGGAACGGGGCTCTCCCGTAAGGGCCACGGGGACATACTCGTCCAGATAGGGCGCTCTGACCAGGCCGTAAACCTCAGATCCCATACGCCCCACCGCTTTTTCGGCCGGAATTCCCGTCACGGCGGTGAAGGCCCCGTTGCAGCCAGTGATTATGTAATCCACGGGCTTTCCCTGGTCGTCGAAGACCAGCTCATGGAGAACTACAATCTCCGTCATGGAGGAAAACAGCGCCCGCAGGTTTCCCTCGCTCTCCCGCAGGGCATCCTCCGCCCGTTTTCTTCTGCGGATGCTCCATAGCAGAAGGATCAAGCCTGCGGACTGCAGAGCCAGAGCGGTGCCGATAATGATGACGATCCACCTGTTTTTCTGGCGCATAGCATCATGAGCCGCTTTTTTCTCCGTCTCGTCGATGACCATGGAGATAAGCAGTTCTTTTCCCTCTACGGATACGGGGGAGGAGAGCACTCCCACGTCCCGTACGGACCCGTCGGCGAGTTTGTGCCTGAAGTCAAAAAACTGAACTTCCCTGCCGAAGGCCTTCTGCATTTCAGCAGTCACTTCATGGGGGGGCAGCATATTGATCTGCCTTATATTCATCCCCTTCAGGCCCGGGTATCTGTAAAAGGTCCGGGCGGCCTGGTTGGCATCCACGATGGCCCCTGAATCGGGATCGATGAGCAGCATGGGGGTGACGTTTTTCATGAACACGTCGTAGCCTGAAAAAATTTTTTTGGATGCGCCCTCCCAGTCGGCGAAGACCGTGCTTCCGTCCGGGGCAACCAGCAGGGAGGTGGGAGGCAGGGCCCGGGGCGATATACCGTACCTTTCAAGGGCAGCCTGGCTGAACAGATACCGGTTGGGGCTTTCCATGACCACCGGGATATCCTCCGCCCTCTCCCCCGCCAGAATCCGAAGGGCCAGGGAGGCGCCCTCCTCGCCCTGGGAATATCCGCTGACTACCTTGCCCCCCACCGCCCCCTGGGAGAGCAGAAAATCGGCCGTGACGAAAAGGGGGGCTTCTGTAGCTTCGGTTATGAGCTTCATGCTGTCCCCTATCGAAAAAGCCTCCCCCGAGGGTGAGAGAAAGTAGTTGAGGTAAAAAATTACCGACGTCCCAGGATCAAGCTCTGAAAGCCTTTTCACCAGGTCAGCTGGCTCAAGTTCGTTATACCAATCAAATTTCGCTTTCCCCCGGAAAGACCGGGCGCTCTCTTTGGCCTGCTCATGGTTGCGTCTCTCCGCAAGCCTTGAACCGGTAACAACGGCAACGGTTCTCACCTGCGGAAACAGGTCGAATAGG
>JBMNVK010000107.1:0-8049 GCA_050946755.1 Aminivibrio sp.
CTCGGAGCGGTATCCTTCGAACCCGAGAAAGTACTGGATATACGGGTTTTCCTTGATCTGTTCCACGGTCTCCTCGTCGGTGAGATCGAGGCGGGCCTGCACTAAAAGAGCGCCCAGGGCGACGCGAAACGGGAGAGCGGGGTTCCCGGTAGTGCCGAAGTGATTTTTGTATCCGGAGATAACTTCAAGTTCTTCCCAGGGGATGAGGTTTGCAAGACGGACCCATCTGTTGTTTGGGTCAGGTATAAATTCGAAGGGCATGTCTTTAAAGACCAGTTTCATCTGACCGACCGGATACTTATACACATTCATCCCACGCTCTCTGCAGGGTTTTTGAGGCTTTTAGGCCCTTTTTCGTGCACTATCTTACTGGAAATACCGGGTTATTTCCAGTATTGATAAAGACTTAGGAGTTGTTCAGGAAGCCCGAATTAGAGGCGTGTTTTACGAGCCATTTAAAGCAGGAAAGAGGCTTATCTCCATTAAAGGAAGCGCGGGTGCGGCCGTCTTTCCCGATGACGGCGCCACCGCTGGCGAGCTCATCGCCAGGGCCGACGAGCTTATGTATGTCCAGAAGCTAAAAAACAGGGAAAAACTCAATTAGGGGCTCAGTCCCAGGGAGACCTTTCCTCCCCGAAGACGGCCAGACAGGCGTCCACAACTTCTCTGTCGAAGCCCGTGCCCCGAAGCCTTACTACTTCGTCCAGGGCCTGCTCCAGCCCCAGCCCCGCCCGGTAGGGCCGGTGGGAGGACATGGCCTCCACTACGTCTGCCACGGCCAGAATCCTTGCCTCAAGCATTATCTCATCCCCCCGGATGCCGTAGGGGTAGCCCGAGCCGTCAAGGCGCTCATGATGCTGGAGCACCGCTTTAGCCACGGGCCAGGAGAAGTCCACGTTTTTGAGAATTTCGTAGCCCGCTATGCAGTGATCCTGAATGAGGCTGTATTCTTTGTCCTTCAGCCTGGAGGGCTTGCTCAGAATTTCGGCGGGGACGTCGATTTTGCCGAGGTCGTGAAGCACCGCAGCCACGCCTACGCCCCGTACCCGGTCCTCGGGAAGCCTCATCCTGCGGGCGATGGCGATGGCCAGCTTGGCTACCCGCTCCTGGTGACCGGCGGTGTAGGGGTCCCTGGTCTCGACTACCTTGGCCATGGAGACAACTATGCCGTCCATGGTATCCCTGAGCTTCATGTTTGTCTCGGTCAGAAGCATCTCTGCCCGTTCCCTGGCTGATTCCGCCAGCTTGCGGTCGGTGATGTCGACCCAGTTTGAAATCGCATATTTTGGCCCGGTGTCGCCGAAGATGGTGGTCATGCTTACTTCTACCCAGAGAAGCTCGCCGTTCTTCTTCTTGAACAGATGCTCCCTCTTTGACGGATTTTTTGACTCCATCATTTCGTAATAGTCGGACGTAAGGTGAAGGTCATCCTCCCGCCACCAGGGATAGGGAGCCCTTCGGTTGATCACTTCCACCAGGGAGTAGCCGGTGAGCTGCTCCAGAGAGAAGTTCATGTACTTTACCGAGGTGTCCGGATTAAGCACCAGAATGGGGTTGGGCGAGTGGTTGAGCAGGCTGGCCGACAGCTCCTCGCTTTCGAGCAGCGCCTCTTCCTTTCGTTTTCTCTCGGCGATTTCTGCCATGAGCCTTTCGTTTATTTTCTCCAGCTCCATGGTTCGCTCTCCCACCATCTCCTCAAGGGTCTTGTTTACGGATACCAGTTTCTCCTCCGACTCCCTGAGTACGTCCACGGTGGATGAGAGGCTCACGTTCTCCCTTCTTATCACGGAGAAGAGCTCCCTGTTCTGCAGAACTCCCGCCACCTGGCTGAAGTAAATGGATAGGATTGCGTAGCTCAAATCCGGAATGTTTTCTTTTTTATCCCCCAGAATTCCAAAAAACACGCCCATGGTCCGGCCCGGGGTGGCAAGGGCGTGGAGGAAGGCGTCATCCCCCTGGGAGAGCCTTGCGGTGACGGGCCGCTCGGTCTGCACTACCCAGGCGATGGTTCCGTCGTCGATGAGGTCCGGAAGCTCCCTTTCGATCCTTACCTCCGATTCGGGCGAATCAGCATAGGAGAGCTCAAAGATCACTTCCTCTCCGCTGAAGAGGAAAAAGGCGCCTCCCTTAAGGTCAATCAGCTTGGCGGTACGGCTGTAGCACAGCGCCAGCATGGATTCTACCGAGTCCTCCGCTGCTGCATCGGGGCTGATGTCGTTTATCTTCAGTGCCATGTCCAGGGCATTGGTCACGGCCCATCGCTCCTCTTCCAGGGAGACGATTTTATCCTGAAGCTTCTCAAGGGTAAGGTGCTGCCGTTCCATTTTTAATCACTCCCCCCGGAAAAGGTTGTAAATTTCACTTATCTGCCGCCGGGCCTGCTGGGCCGTCCCCTCCAGCACGGATACGGGAAGGTCCGTAGCCTTCCAGGTCTCTTCCGGCAGGGGAGCGATATGCCACGATCCGCTGTTGCCCTCCCCTATGACAGAGGCGATAACGTCCGCGGCGGACAGAATTGCGGCGGAGCAGTTTTTTGGATTATCCCTGGCGGAGTGATGGGACCGGATGGATTCGGTCAGGGAGATAGGGAAGTTCCATCCCTCCAGAAGCCTTCCGCCCAGTTCGCCGTGATCGAAGCCGAGGGCCTCCCTTTCAAGCACATCCAGGGGAAGCTTGCGCTCGGCAGCTACGGTGATAAGGCGGGACATGGTGAGAGGAGCGTGACGGAAGAGGGCCAGCCGGCCTATATCATGAAGCATTCCCGCCGCAAACAGCAGCTCTATGGATCTTGGATTTTTTTTGGAGGCAAGAATCTGGGCAATTACTGCCACCGAGATTGAGTGTTTCCAGAAGTATTCCATATTAACCCATTTTACCGATATATCCTTGAACAGTCTGATTGCAGAGACTCCCAGGGCCAGAGTTGACAGGGCCCTGCCGCCAATAAGGGCAGTGGCTCTGAAGATGGAGTCCACCCTGCCGGGAACTCCGTATATGGCACTGTTCGCCAGTTTAAGCAGAGTGGCGGAAAGGGCTGTATCCTTGCTCACCAGGTCCGAAATATGGGATGCTGAGCTTCTGGGCGACCGGAGGGCCTCCGATATGCGGGCATATACGTCGGGGAAGGACGCCAGACCGTTTTCTGCGTTGAGGATCTCCTCCATGTCCACCTTGTCTGACGAATCGGGAGGTATTTCAGAGATACGGGAGTTCAGTATGCCCGGGTGAGGAGGGGGGGCGCCTTCCGAGAGGCGGGTTGCCGTCTCCGTTATGGCGATGCTGAAGATCTCCTCCATGGCGGGCCATCTGGGAGAATTGCCGGAAAAACGTTCCAGCACTATCCTTCTGGATTCTTCAAGCACGGAGGAGGAGAACAATATCTCATCTACAAGGGCGCTGGGCAGCTCCGGCGACTTTACCACCGGAACCTGGGGAACGCCCCAGATCTTGATGCTCATTATGTTTTTCTGGGTCAGCCGGGCGCCTTTCGGCAGAATGAATCTCCCGTTGGGGGCGATAAGATCCCCTGACAGGACCATGCCCGACTTGAGGCGGCTTGCAGATATATACTCCATGGAGCCCCCTCCTGATGCCGCCCTGTTGGGACGGCTGTAGTTTTGTTGCCATTGAACTCTTTAAACCACTGAACTACCTTTAAACCATATTATCGCAGGAGTGTCAAGGATTTGGGAGCAGGAGTGACCATTAATCGGGGTATGCCCTCAGGACAGATCTTTGATGAGTCTTGTCTGGGAGGACAAAAAGTACTCCTTCAGGCGGTTCCAGTCCGTCTCCCTGAGCATCACGGGCCAGGGATCTTTTTCAGCATCGTCAAAATAGCTCAGGCTTTTCACCATGTGGTAGAGGTTCAGTCTCTTGCCGGGAAATTTACGGGGCAAAAGAGGGAACAGTCTTTCCAGGGTTATGCCCTGGCGAGCCAGCTCATAAAGATCCAGAAAATCCTTTCTGGCGCCCCGGTCGGAGAGGGCGGCCCATTTCATCAGCCCTGTATCCAGGGGGGAGGCCAAAAACAGCTTCTGCAGGTCTTTCGCCTTCCGGAGCTCTTCAAGAAGAGGATTAGGATAGTAGAGCCATGAGACCCTTATCCCGTCTATCCATCCGTGAAAAGTGCCCGTGTGAGTCTCTGCCACGGCGACCTCTCCGAATAGCTCAAGCAGCGGTGGGAGCCTCCCCGGGTCGAAGGATCTGGGAAGAAACCAGTCGAAATCCTCCGACAGCCGGTGTCCGAACAGGAGGGCCAGGGCCGTTCCTCCGGCCAGGTAAGCACCCTTCATGGGCGGGTTCTCTGCCAGTCGCCTCAGAAGATATTGTCTGGATTCGTCGAGAACATTCCAAAACATCTCATCTCCTCCTCCCGGAGGCCGAAAAAGTTCTGCCAGCAGCGGGCTGTCTTTCTGCTCAGCCTGCGGCTTGTGGTAATAACCGCCCGTATTTCGTCCGGCCCGGTCTGGCTTAACAGCCACTTCAGCTGCTTTTCATCACCGAAGTTCAGAATCCGTTCAATCACCGCAGTTCTGTTTCTGTCAAAGTCCAGGGCCTCCCAGTCTGCGTCCCAGAAGAGAGGGCGGAGCATCTCGGGCAGCCTTGTCGGGTGGCCGGCAGAATCGGATGTCCTGTTCACGGCGCCTCTGTCGTCATCCTTGCTTCTGCCGGCCGAGGTCGAGGGATTTCAGCAGCTGCGCGCAGTATTCCTCCACCTCGTCCGCAGTGCCCAGGGAGAGGGCTTTCTCAGCCGCCTCCTCCAGATCGCTCTTTCTCAGGCTTCTTATTATCCAGCGGGCCTGCAGAATGGACGAGGGGTTCATGCTGAACTCCGTAAGCCCCAGGCCCAGAAGAATGGGAATCAGCTTGAGGTCTCCCGCTGATTCGCCGCACATCCCCACAGGAATTCCGGCCTTTCGGCCGTTGTCTATGACGGTCTTTATCAGCCGCAGCACCGCCGGGTGATACTGGGAGTAGAGGTGGGCAAGCTTTTCATTGCCCCGGTCCACTGCCGTTACGTACTGGATGAGATCGTTGGTGCCGATGCTGAAGAAGTCCGTCTCCCTGGCGAAGTGGTCTGACAAAATGGCCGCCGAGGGTACCTCCACCATGATTCCCGACTGGATTCCCCTGTCGAAAGGTATCTTCTGGGAGCTAAGCTCTTCTTTGGTCTCCTCCAGCAGGGCCTTTGCCTCTCTCAGCTCCTCCAGGGATGAGATCATGGGGAAAAGAATCCGGACGTGGCCGTAAATGCTTGCCCTCAGGATGGCCCTGAGCTGAACCTTGAAGATCTCCTGCCGGTCGAGGCAGAGCCTTATGGCCCGGTAGCCCAGAAAGGGGTTCTGCTCCTCCGGGATGGAGAGGTAGTCCAGCTTTTTGTCCCCGCCGATGTCCATGGTGCGGATCACCACGGGGCGGTCCAGCATGGCCTCCACCACGTGACGGTACTGCTCGAACTGTACCTCCTCCGGGGGCAGCAGAGTGCTGTCAAAATACAGAAATTCCGTCCTGTAAAGCCCTATGCCCTCGCCGTCATTGCTGAATACATCGTCCAGGTCCTTCGGTGAGGCCACGTTCGCCTCCAGGTCGATATGCACCCCGTCCAGGGTAACCGTCTTAAGGCCCACAATTTCCGACAGGCTCTCTCTGAAGCGGTCGTACTGCTTAAGCCGCTCTTCATAGTCTGCCACCGTCTCTTCGTCGGGGTTTATGAGGACAGTGCCCGCCTCGCCGTCGATGATGATCAGGTCGTCGTTTTCAACGGCGTCCATGAGTCCCTTGACGTTCATCACTGTGGGGATCTCCAGAGTTCTGGCCAGAATGGCCGTATGGGAGGTCCTCCCTCCCATCTCGGAGGCCATTCCGATGGTGAACTCCCTGTCCATCTGGGAGATGTCGGAGGGGCTCAGCTCTCTGGCGATAATAATCGAGGGAGCGGAAAGGCTCGACAGATCAAAGCCGCCCACCTGCAGCAGAAGCTTTATGACCCGGTCTGAAATGTCCTTAACGTCGTCGGAACGGGCCTTCATATAGTCGTTGTTCATGCTTTCAAAAATCTGGATGAGGCTGTCGGCCACGCACTTCACTGCCCATTCGGCATTTACGCCCCTGTCCAGGATAATCCTCTCGATGCGGCCGACAAAGTCAGGGTCTTTCGACATGGCGCCGTAGGATTTAAAGACGGAAGACTCCCCCGGGCTCATATTTTGCAGAACCCTGTCGTGGGTCTCCGCAATCTGTTCGCCGGCGAACTCCAGAGCCGTCCTGAACCGGACAAGCTCCCGTTCCGGGTCTTCCACATACTCCTGCAGTATATCAATCTGTTCTTTCCAGTGAATTACCGCCCTGCCGATGGCAATGCCCGGGGAGACGCCGTAACCTTTCATTAAGCTTCGCACCTGCCTGTCAAATATATATTATATAAGTATACCCCATTAAAGACAGGCGGAGTACGGCAAATCCTAAATCAGGGCGAGAATAAGATGAAGGGCGGGAAGGAGGAGGACGAGGCCGGCTACGGATATAAGAAAGCAGCTGTTGGCCAGGTCGAGATCCAGTCCGTAGAGGGACGGAGGTACCAGGGAGTTGAAGGCCACCGGCATGGACGACAGAACAAGGACGGCCTTCAGGGGCAGCCCTCCGGCAGATTCACCCAGCCCGGCGAGCCATGCAAGAGCCACGCAGACGGCGGGAACCACTAAAAACTTCAGGCCCAGGATCACCAGCCCCTCTCTGAGATATTGGCCCGTCCTGCCGAATTTCATGGCCATGCCGATGGAGGAGAGGAGGATCACCGTGTTCAGGGGGATAAGCAGGCTGTTCAGCGAGGAGAAAAAGGCAGGCCTGGGAATGCCCGAGAGATTCAGCCCCGACCCCAGGGCAAGGCCCGCGGCGGCCACAAGAAAGAAGGGGTCCTTAAGCAGGCGCCTAATAAGGCTCTCCCTCCCTCCCCCCGGGTCTTTGTCTCCGTAGAGCCTGGCGACGGGAAAGCCTACGCCGTAGTAGACCAGCTCCTCAAAAAGCTTGAACAGGGGCACCATGGCAAAGCCTTCCTCCCCGAGGAACAGAAAGACCACAAGTCCTCCCATGGCCCCTACGTTGGTAAAGAAGCCGCAGCAGAAGAATGCCCCCGCACCGGGCCGGTCGAGGCGCAGAAGGGGCGCTATCAGGGCCGCCGCAGCTCCGCCGAAGATGTGGCAGAAGGCGCCGATGGCGGCGAGCCAGGCGATTCTGGGCTCCCGGATCTCCACTATCCACAGGGCCCCGGTAAAGGTTACAGGACCCAGGCCAAGCAGTACCAGCCGCTGGAGGAAGGATCTCAGACGGACGATGGGAGGCTCGGGGCCAAAAACCCCCTTTGCGGCAAGAATCTGAACTCCGTAGCCTATCAGCAGCCCTGCGGCTATCAGGGCAAAAGAGGAGAGAATGGGATTCATGGATTATTATCCTTTCAAAACGAGCTGAGGCGGCCTGTAGGAGCAGGGCCCGCGACGGATATTATTCCTTCAGGAGCCGGCCCTGTCAACTTTAAAAAGGCCGCCTTAAGGGCTATACTTTAAAAAACGGCGCCGCCTGAACGGGAGGAACGGTGATGGCCATAAAAACAATCGACGCAGTACTTTCCCCGGGGGAGGAGCTTCCCGAGGCCGACAGCTGGCTGGTGATAGATATCCTGAGGGCTACCACCACCATGGACGCCTTTTTCAGCGGCGGCGGAGAGGTTCTTTACCCCTGCCCCTCCATTGAAGAGGCCGTCGCCCTGAGGGAGAGGCTCTCCGGCTCGGGCAGGCAGCCCCTTCTGATGGGGGAGCGGAACGCCCTTCCCCCGCCCGGCTTCGACCTCGGCAACTCTCCCCTGGAGCTTCTGGAATTCGGCCCCTCCCAAAGACCGGAGGCGGTAATGGCCACCACCAACGGCACCAGGGCTCTGCTGAAGGCGGCCCGTTCCGGCAGGCCCGTCCGGCCCGTCTGTGCCCGGAACGCCCGGGCTGCCGCCGGAGCCGCCCGGGAGGACGGCGGGGCCATAGGCATTCTGTGCGCCGGGCT